>NZ_JBNNTI010000032.1:0-49181 GCF_050278625.1 Viridibacillus sp. NPDC096237
TACAGAGATAAGCATTTATTTAGAGGTAAGTATTATGACCACTACTCTTTTTCTTTGTTAAAAAGAGACTGGAATCAATTCTAAGGTTAATTCAATGATTCGACTAACGATCCCTTTAGTATGTGAATGATTGAACTTAAACTAATGGGGGCTTTAGTTCAATAAGAATTAAACAACTGTACAGTGACAAAAAAGGTGTTTAATTTACAATAGAGTTGTTGAAAGAATGACTCGCATTCTTTCAACAATCGGCCAGATTGTGGAGTAAATAAACAAGTGTGCTTTAAGTTTTCTGAAAATTATGGGAGGATATAAAAACTGTGAACATTGTTTTATTATATTTGAATTGCTCCTATAATAAAAAAGAGCGCGCGCTATATTTAATTGGGAGGAGCAAAGAAATGATTGCAAATCAACAATTAGTTATAAACAATCTTGAAGAAAAAATAAGAATATTCACTCATGCGGTTAATGGAAAGCTTATCAAAGAAGAAGATTTCGTTTTGGCGAATACAGAAATACCCACTGATACATTCAATGTACTTTTGCCGAAATCTTCACATATAAAAAATGCATTTAATATTAGAAGTAGCATCGAAAATATGTCTCTTAAAGAATATCCCTTTAGTACTTGGATTGACTCACGGTATTTGAACGCTGGTTGGCAAGACCTGATGCAAGAATACGACCTAAAAGAAGTAGAACGTAATGTAATGATGAAACTTGAAAATACACTTAATGTCGGTCAAAGAAAGTCCCATCAGCTTATGATTACTCATGTGAGAAATTTTGAAGAACTTAAGGAATATAAAGAGGTTTTTATAAGTCTATTTGAAGGTACACCAGAAAAAGATGCGTTAGTTAATTATTTTAATAAGTTTTCTGAAGTAAATTTAGGTTCAGAAATTCAAATGTTTATTGGACGCGTCGGTGAAATAACTGTATCTACTGGTTTACTAATAGATAGCAAAGAAAGTTATGGTATTTATGATGTTATGACAAAAGAAACATTTAGAGGTAAAGGATATGGCAGTGAAATGTTTCAATACCTTCTTACTCAAACAAAAGATAAACAAAAACCCGTTGTCTTACAAGCATCAGAGGATGGGGAAAATATCTATAAGCGCTTTGGATTTATAGATGTCGGAGAAATGGTTGTATTTGAATAAGGAGATTTCTTATTAAGCTAACGGGGCAGCATTCCTGTTTGAAAGATGTTCGGGGTCTTGAAAGAAAAAGAGCCCTCTAGTATGATGCATGAGTGTCAACGAGCATTGACCCATCATCAAACAAGGAGGACTCCCTTATGCATTCTAAATGGAATGACAAAATTAATCAAGTTACTGAAAATACACTCGTTGTCGGTATGGACATTGCTAAGCATGTTCATTACGCCTGCTTTGTCGATGAACGAGGGCGTGTGTAGGATCAACTTGGTCTTTATTTTTTTGAGCAACAATCTATACGCAAACATCCTTGTATCATTTATCAATAGAGATAGACGTACGAGGGAAAATAATCAATACAAGTTAACATTAATTTCGGTGAACCGTATCTAGTAAGTGAGGTTATTTTACAATAGGAATTATAATACGGAGAATAGAAGGAACCAGCATAGAAGCTATTCTAAGCTGGTTCCTAACTAGGGTTATTGAACAGCGGTTTTTTTAGCGCTCGTTGGCCATAAAAAACCGATAAACGCACCAACTAGAGCTGGTAAAATCCATCCAAGCCCAATATCGTAAAATGGTAAATAATCCATGTAGAATAATTTGATAGATTCGAATAAGGAGAAAGACGCGCCTGGTAAACTGTCGACTAACGCACTGTAACCGTCGAAGAAGCTTACACAAAAAGTAAAGAACATTGAGGTCGCGTAAACACTCTGCTTATGGCCGGATAACGATGAACAAAGGGCTAATACGATCAGAACGATGGCTAAAGGATACAGTAACATTAATACGGGGACCGCATATTGAATGATATTGTTTAGACCGAAGTTAGCAATGAAAAATGACATAAGACATAGTATTAGAACGTACAATTTATAGCTTATTTTCGGAAATGTTTGATTAAAAAACTCGCTGCAAGCCGTAATAAGTCCGATGCTCGTTTTTAAACAAGCTAGTACGATAATAATTGCTAATAAAATGGAACCGAATGATCCGAAATAATACTGAGCCACTGCTGCAAAGATTAAACCGCCATTATCATATGTCCCGATGGCCGACACGCTCGATGCCCCCATATAGGTAATGAGTCCGTAAATCAGCATCATCAGTACCATGGCGAAAATGCCTGATTTCCAAGTGGTTTTCGCGATCTCTTTCGGATTGGTAATGCCTTGTCCCTTAATCGCCTGGATGACAACAATCCCGAATGCGAGTGACGCAAGAGCATCCATCGTGTTATACCCTTCTTTAAAGCCTGTTATAAAGGCTAAGCCGCTATAGTTACCAGTTGGCTTACCGAAGTGACCCATCGGTTTGACGATGGCAATGACAATTAAGATGAATAAAAACACTAAAAACGCAGGAGTTAAATATTTGCCGATATAGTCGATAATTTTTGCTGGATTCAAAGAGAAAAAATAGACAATGGCAAAAAACACAAAGCTAAAGAGCCCGAGATATAAACTGCTATATGCTGGATTGATATACGGTTCAAAACCGACTACGAAAGGTACCGTTGCTGTCCGTGGAATCGCAAAAAACGGTCCAATGGTTAAGTAAAGTACCACTGCGAAGACGACTCCAAATAGTGGATGGACTCGACCTGCTAAATTACGCAATCCATTACTCCCAGATAAACCAAATGCTAAAATCCCCAAAAAAGGCAGTCCGATTGCAGTTATGAGGAAGCCAATTAATGCCGGCCAAAAATTCGTGCCAGCGAGTTGCCCCATTTGAATAGGAAAAATTAAATTTCCCGCACCAAAGAACATGCCGAATAGCATCGTACCAATGATGGCATAGGTAGAAAATGATATTTTTTGTTGCATACTTGTGCTCCTTTTAGAGAATTTCATCAATTTTAACACCTTTTTTAGGAGTTAGCCATAGCAATAAGAGAACGTACTATCCATTAGAGCAGTATGGAAAGCAAAAGCTGTAAGAACTGTAGGGAGTAAATGGTCAAAATAAGTTAAGTATCATCATCCCATGTCACAGAGTAATCAGTTCAAATGGGAAAATAAGAGTTATGTAGGAGGTTTGTGGATAATAGTTGCTTCAACATGTGAAATCCTCTAAAAAGGAACAAAAGAAATAATATGATTTTAAAAAAACTCATTTAAGTGGACAAGTTTTAAAAATAAAAAATAGCCTCATGAAACATGAGGCTATACCGATTCAAAAGATGTATAAAGTTAATGTTTCTTCAGAAGGCGAAAACTAACAGTGCTGGCCAAGCTAAAGGATCAATCACATCTATATTTAAATTTAGGTTCTGTCTGAATGTAAAAGGCATTTCTTACTTGCGCACACCAATTGGCAAAGGCGGATCTCCATTCGGGCGTTTTAAAGAATTGTTCAACAGTTTGTGTTTCAGAATGCCACACAATAAATAGATTGAGTGGGGCAATTCCTCCTGCCCAAATTCCATTATTTGCGTCGGTATCCTCTTCCCTAACTAATAATAAGGGTAGTCCAAATTGATATGCCATTGAGGGTTCTACTTGTGAATAAACGGATCCTTCCCAGACAGGAGTGGGTGGTGGGAGGGGGCCCGTATTGACCTCGACTGTTTCAACTTTAAACCGACGAAGGTTGACTGCCAACATTCCATAACTTGATGAAACTAACCGACGAATATCCGTTAAAATCGATTCGGGATAACTTTCGCTTAGAGGCAATGTACGCGGAAAAAGCAAAGCGTTCTCAATCTCCAAAATTAGACGGTTTAGAAACAGTTGTTGGTTGTCATTTAAATGCGTTGTTGTACTTAAAAATATGGGAATACGATAAGCGCGGTCAATGCACGCTTGATGTGCTGAATCTATATTTTCTTTATCTCTATCTCTGCGTGAAGCGTTATGTCCATCATGACTCATTTTCTCACCTGCTTTTTTTCTTAGCATATGAAAGAGGAATAAGGTGGATTGGACATAATAACCTAAATCTATTTAGACTCTTAACTCCATCTCCATCATTTCGTAGTCTGCGTAAGCAGGAAGCACAAACCAACATACACTGGTTCTAAAGTAATATTATAATTGTTGTGCCTTTATCTACTACACTAGATAAGTGAAGATCACCTTTATGAGCGAAAATAGTATCACGAGCAATTGCCATTCCGAGTCCAGTACCAAGTGTGTTTTTCGTATTTGATCCACGATAATAGCGTTCAAATACTTGTGCGATATCTTCAGGTGGAATGCCTCGACCATTATCAGAAATTGTTATGCGTGTTTTATAATATGAAGATTGTCCACTTTCAACTTGTTCACATTGTGGATAAGCGCTATCAATTTTTATTGTTACACACACTTTTTCATCGTTATGCACAAGTGCGTTGTAGATAAAGTTCAAAATTGCCCTTTTCAATAATTTTTGATCCACTTTATGCACGGTTTTATTCACATTATTAACAAACTCGACACGACGTTCACCAAATTGAGGATCATTCAATAATTCAATCGTTAGTTCACGAATAAAGCTCACGATATTAATATCTTCAAAATGCATAGGTAGTTGATGGTTACGTAAACGAGTAGTTAAGTTTAAGTCATCGAGTAAATCTTTCATATAGATAGATTTTTTCTCAATAATTGTTGTATATTCTTGTACTTCGTTAGTTGTGAGATTTTCAGCATCATCTTTCATCAATTCAGCATATCCTTGAATTGACGCAAGAGGAGTTTTCATATCATGGGATACATTACTAATCCATTCTTCACGCATTTGATCTAAGCGATTTTGTTCTTTTTCATGTTCACTTAATTTATTGGCAAGCTCATTTACATTAAGAAAAACGTCTTTATAAACACCTTTTGGTACGTTTATATTATTGAATTGTCGGTTACGTAGCTGCCCGATGAAATCGATCAAAGTGTAAAGTGGTTTTGTCAAATAGCGAGAAAATAATAACCCAATGATCAAAGCGATTAGTACATCTACAATTAAAAATGCTATTAAAAGTAGGTTAATAAATTTAAAAAATTGCGTATAATCATAGGTCAAAACATAACGTCCAACACCGTAATTTTTCATACCTATAAAATAATCCAAATCATCCATTGTACTAATATAAACAGTAGTATCTCCATCAACTTCTTTAAATTTATACATTTGCACTATTTCCATAGGGGAGTAGCTCGTAGCTAGATTATCTGGTGTTTCAAAAGCAGCAACTTGATGCCCATTAGAATCTAAAAATTGTACCCATGCATGCTTGTCCTTTAAAGCCTTTACACCTTCGTCATTCACAACAGGTAAGCCATTTTTTATCTCCACATATTGAGTGAAGGAACGTGTGAATTCTTCAGCAGATGTATCAGAAGGGCTTATAGCAGGATAGTTAGCTCGATTAAAGAGTAGTCCTACTAATAGCACAGTATTGATAATGCCAACAATAATGACAATCATTACAACTGACCATAAAAAACGCCCAGTTATTCTCCATTTCACTTTAGCATCACCCTTTACTATTTAATTTATAGCCAAGACCTTTAATGGTGATCAAGAATGTTGGATTCGAGGGGATATCCTCAATTTTTTCGCGTAATCGGCGTATATGCACCATAACTGTATTATCCGAACCGAAAAAATCTTCTCCCCAAACACGTTCAAATAACGTTTCCTTACTTAAAATTTGATTTGGATTATGGATAAAACAATTCATCAAGCCAATTTCCTTAGCCGTTAACTCAATTATTGTTCCATTTTTCTTTAATTCAGTACCATCAGTATTCATTTCAAAAGGTCCCACAATAATAGTTTTTGAAACTGGTTTCTCCTCAGAAAAACTTGCTCGTCTTAGTTGCGCCTTCACCCGATATGCTACTTCCTTAGGGCTAAATGGTTTTGTAATATAGTCATCCCCACCAATTGCAAGTCCTAAGAGCTTATCAATCTCTTCATCCTTCGCAGACATAAATAAAATGGGAACATTTGATACCTCACGAATTTGTTTGCACAAATCATAGCCTTCACCATCAGGGAGCATAATATCTAGTAGCACTAAATCAGGTTTTACTTCCTGGAATTTGACCCAACCATCGTGAATAGTTCCAGCTGTTATAACATTTGAGAAACCTTCTTTATGTAACACTGTTTGTAGCAAATTTGCCAAATCCTCTTCATCATCTATTAATAAAATACATTGTGTGTTCATTACAAAACCTCCTCGGCATAAAATTTTAATAATGTAAGTATAGTATACACATCCATTTTTCACTGCATATCATAATTCCAATCATTCACCTTCTATGTTAAAATAGCCCAAACTACACCGGCGGAAAAAATTACAAGGAGATGACCCAATTGATTGAAGTACAGGGACTGCATACAAATGCGAAAATATTCTCTCATATTAAGCAGGATAAAGCAGTAGAACAAGTTCAAGAATTATGTGACCAACCATTTTTACACGGTGCTAAAATCCGCATTATGCCGGATTATCATGCTGGAAAGGGTTGTGTTATTGGTACAACTATTGTGCTGAAAGATAAGGTTGTACCAAATTTAGTAGGAGTCGACGTGGGATGTGGTGTACACGTTACAAAAATCGCACCTATCGACATTGATTTCCAAAAGCTTGATGATACCATAAAACAATACGTTCCATCCGGTACTAATTTACATGACAACGGCAGTATTCGATACGTCACAAATAATTTTCCAAAGGCAAAGCAATTTGTAGCTTCTCATATTCTAAATGATGAAAGAAGTAAGCTTAGCCTCGGTACATTAGGCGGTGGCAATCATTTTATAGAAGTGTCTCAAGATGAGGACGGTTATCTTTATCTATGTATTCACACTGGGAGCCGCTCAGTAGGTGCTAAAATCGCAACATACTATCAAAAGTTAGCATATGAAAAAATACAGCTCCGTGACGTATCAGAAATAGTCGTTACTTTGAAAGAACAAGGGCGCTTTCAAGAAATTCAACAAGCCCTTAAGCAATATCAAAAAGAAACAACAATTATTCCGAAGGATCTTGCGTATGTACAAGGTGAGGATTTCCAAAATTACATCCATGATATGAAACTTGCACAGCAATTTGCGAAAGAGAATCGTCGTCAAATCGCGCTATCTATTATCGAGCATTTAGATTTTGAAAAACATATCGTTGAAGAATTTGATTCCATTCACAACTATATCGATACCGATAACATGATTTTACGAAAAGGAGCTATTTCTGCGCAAAAAGGGGAACAACTCATTATCCCGATTAATATGCGTGATGGTTCCATTATTGCCTATGGAAAAGGAAATGAAGATTGGAACAATTCCGCCCCACATGGAGCAGGGCGCATTATGAGTCGTACTCAAGCAAATAAAAACTTAAATCTTGAGGATTATCAAAAAACAATGACTGGTATTTGGACATCATCAGTTAATAGGGAAACACTGGATGAAGCACCAATGGCTTATAAACCGATGGAAGAAATTCTTGAAAATGTCCAACATACTGTAGATATTAAAACGATTATCAAACCGGTTTATAACTTTAAAGCAAGTGAAAGTGAGTGGCCATCATATCGTCGTAAGAAACGTTCTAAGTAAATTTCAATAAGAAATGGAACCTGTGCTAATGTTACTTCGTATAATATGTTAAAGAAGATTTCAGAGAAGTATTTGAATTATATATTAATCACTAATAAAGAAGAAGATATCCCTTGTGGATATCTTTTTTTAGATTAAACAGATGATAAGATTATTAATATGAGTAAAAATAAATTCTAATATACCATTCACGCTAGTAAAGAACGTTCTAGCAATATAAATAAAAATATTAATACTCCTTTATTATTCAGCTAGCTGTAGTAAAGTGATTAATGCGAGAGGGAAACAACTTGACACAAATTGGAAAGATATAATGATGGCATTAATTGGTTGCTATATCACAATCTTTGTACTCCTTGAACTAACTCAAATGACTAATACACTTTGGTTCATGGCACCATTTGGCTCGAGCTGCATACTAGCCTTTGCACTTTGGAATGGACCACTATCACAGCCACGTAATATTATTGGTAGTCATGTATTATCAAGTGCAGTTGGTATCATCATGCTGAATCTTTTTGGTAACGAACCATGGGCCATTGCTCTTGCAGTAGCTATCGCTATAGCACTTGTCATGATTACTAAAACAACACATCCACCAGCAGGAGCAGATCCCGGTATTATTATATTGGGAAACTACAGTTGGCATTATATTATTACTCCCGTATTAATAGGTTCACTAATAATTGTTATTTTTGCACTTATAATAAATAACATGCGAAGCACAAGAGAATATCCAACTTTTTGGTGGTGATAAATTCTACCTGAAGAGGGTTGATAATCTCCGGAGTAAAATTTTTAGTAGGAAGTAATTATAGAATAAATAATAATAGAAAATTCATAGCAAATCCGACATTGCTGATTGATTGGCAAAATGTCGGATTTTTTTTAAAAATAATCAAAAAAAGAGCAGCTAACCGAGTGTTAGAAGCTCAAAAACAAGTTTATACTCACATGAAGTTCGAAATCTACCGAACAAAAAAATCGATATAATTACCGAACGATTGAAATATTATCAAATTTTAGTGGTTGAGTCAACCCTTGGAAAGGTTGCTTTTTACAAAAAATAAAGGAGCTTCTATGAAAGAAGCTCCTACTACATTCAATCATTTTTATTAGATGGCTCTGATTTTTCATAACTAAAAACGGCCACAATAATATATAAAAGTACAAATAAAATAATAGAACCCGTCCATGTTACATCAATACGACTAAAGCTCATTACTAATAAACTTTTAAAGAGGATAGCACAAACAGCAGTTTGTACGATATAACTAATCATTGCCACCGGTTTAGACCAAAGTAGATTGAAGCTCGCAACGACAAATAAATTTATGAAGTCCACTAAGAACATCATTGCGGCAATCAGTAATAAAAACCAACCGAAATAGAAACCATTTCTATACCAATGCTCGAAGATTTGTATAGATGCTAAATCATACTTAGCAAACAAATTATACAAACCATAAAATCCAAATAGCGGCACAGTCGCTACTAAAAAAAGTGCAAGCAATAATATCATTATCAAAATTAGAAGTGCTGACCATCCAGATACACGGATTTTTATTTTCCTATTTTTAAACATAAAACCCTTTTTCACCTACTCATGACGCAAAATATGCGCCTCTCTTTAACCCGAAACTTATATTCTCTATTCATTTCTTATCTTTTATTATAAATCAGGAATGCTCACATTGCACCTGAATGCTTTATAAGAAGTATTAGAGGATAATAGAGTGCCCATGAATGATGGTAGAACAATGAGGTAATGTACTATTAAAAAGATTCTTGTGTGGTGGCGGAAATAGTTGTCTTTGCAGTTGCTTATAATTACAAGCTACAGCTTCTTTTTTTTAAGTTAAATCCTTAAAATATCTAGGCTCTCTCAGCTTTCCAAAAGCATAATCAATAAACGTTATTTCAGGTTTTCCGAAGCTTACCGCTCGCTTTCCGCGGGCGAGCGCCGAGCCGCTTCGTCACTACGCTCCTGCAGGGTCTCGTCTGTCTCGCTAATCCCGCAGGAGTCGAGCGGACGCTTCTTCAAACCAATAAAATGCTACCTTCTATATTTTTATCAACTCATTCATTGAAAGTAAGAATAACCTTGGGGTGAGGGAAAATGATGACTAGAAACCAAAATCATGAGCGCGACCAATTAGAGCTAATTACAAATGAGCAACTTGTTCCATAAGACCATTTAGTTCGCACATTGGGTGCTGCATATAATACACCTTCAATCACAATGAAAGAAGGATATCGCTAATATAAATCTAATCCTTTAAAGTGTAAAAGTTGGTACTTGTAGTGTACTACTCTAAATAATAATAAAGATCTATTTAGGAAAAATAAGGGGGATTTTAAAAGCAGTTGGAATGAGCTCACTCACTGTCTTTTGTCTTCAATCTAGAGCAAAAGGCTGCTCCTCCGTATTTAATTATGGAAGCAGCCAGTATCTATAATAGAAAAGAATTTTCAGCTACGTATTTTTTTATACGTTTGAATAAAATGAGTAGGGTCCACTTCGATTTCAAACATAAATACACCTTGGTTCGTATGCAAATAAAATAAACCAGAGCCACTAGAGAAAGGTTTATATGACATGTCATGAATATGTTCTAATTTAAATATGTTTTTAGCAGTTGAAACTGAATCGGCGTATAAATGTATGTGATGAGTAGTTCGTTTTGTTGTTTGTTCAAACCAACCTGTAATACGTTCTACTATATGATATGTGATTGCGCAGATAGATGAGTTATTTGGTTCAATCATGACGATACCTCCAATCTTATGCTGCCCATGATAGAAAATCCATACGCATATCTTAACAGTTTTTTTCTAAAAAATACTCTCTGAACTCGGAAATGTAATAAATTTTCAATATGTTTTTATAACTTTAAGATGATATATGATTTTCGGAGGACAATTCTTGACTGGATATGAACGTAACACTACAATGGGTAATGTGAGGTGATTACATCGTGAGGATTCGAAAATTTAAAATGAACGAAAGTGGGTTGAATCGCTTTTTTGGCCCGTTAGAAGCAAAGATTATGGATATCCTATGGAACGATGTAGAAATGACTATCAAAGATGTACAACAAATACTCGATCAAGAAAAATTGACGAATTTCAACACAGTCATGACAGTGATGAATCGATTAGTTGACAAGGGAATTCTCCAAAAAAAAACAAAAGGTAGATCTTCTTTGTATAAGCCAGTTCTCTCAAGAAAAGACTTTTTGAATACACAATCAAAGGAAATGACCAATGAGTTAATGGACGAGTTTGGTAATGTAGTAGTTAGCCATATGTTGAATGCATTAGAAGATGTCGATGATGATCTTGTAGCTATGCTCGAGGAAAAAATCAAAGAACTGAAAAAGGATATGTAAAGTATGCATAAACGTCATTCGTCTACCATGCTCATAGCTTCACTGGTTATTTCGGGAACAATTTTTTTACAAATGGTTTTGTATTTCGTCGCAAAGCTTGCTGGTTGGAACGTTCAATATAATATCGTTGTAACTTGTCATAGCTGGTTGAAAATAATTGGATTATCCTCACTCGACTATATACTTGATATGCTCGTCATCTATACGTTAATTTTGATATTGTGGAAAATAGGATCTCAATTCTATCATGCTATTCGTATGAAGAGGAGATTTAAGCAATATAAAGACTACATGCTTACAATTGATATGAATCGTACTTATTGCAAAGGAAAAGATGTATTTATCGTCATATCGCATCCCACACCAATAGCAATTACGATGGGATTCATACATCCTAAGATCATTCTTTCAACAGGATTGATGAAGCTATTAACTGAAGATGAATTAACTGCTGTCATTTCACATGAGATGTATCATAAAGAACACCGTGATCCTCTTAAAATTTTTTTAATGGCACTTTGTTCGTCCACGATGTGGTATATTCCGATATTAGACTGGTGTAATCAGAACTATAAAATCGTGAAGGAATTACTAGCGGATGAATATGCGATTGAAGAACAACAGACTTCTGTAAACCTAGGGAGCGCCTTGTTGAAGATGCTAAAAGTTAGCAAACCTGACAAAATGCCGTTTACTTATGCATCATTTGCAGATACTTCTGTCAATTATAGGATTGGCCATATAATAGACCCGTTAAGGGAAATCCATTGGAACCTTCCAGTGAAGATGTTACTCATATCTTTAACAATATTTAGTTGCATCTGTGCATTATTTATTTACGCCTTGGCGTAAATTTTTTACCCCATTACACTACGTTACGTAGTATGAATTAGGAGTGTTTTAATTGTCTAAGAAAATATTTTGGTTTGTAGGTGTCATAGCAGTTTGTATCGTAGGTATCGTTTTTTTAACGAAATCATCAGAAAAGTCGGCGGAAATCGATTATAAAGGGCAGCCGTTTTTAGGTAAAGAATCAGCACCAGTTAGTATTGTTGAATTCGGTGATTATAAATGTCCGAACTGTAAAGATTTTAATGATCAAATGGTCCCTGTTATTTATAAAGACTTTGTTGAAACAGGGAAAGCTAAGTTTTACTTTATGAATTATTCTTTTATTAATATCGATTCAAATCGATCTGCTCAATTTGCAGAAACGGTCTATAAAGAACTAGGAAATGAGAAGTTTTGGTCTTTCCATGATCTACTTTTCAGTAAACAACCAGAGGATTTAAAGTATGAAAAAGTAGACTTATATACAGAGGATTTCTTAAAAAAAGCGTTAGCTGAAGTGGCTACTGAAAAAGAAACGAAAAAAGTAGTGAAAGCTTTTGAAGAAAATAAGGGACAAGAAGCATGGGATAAGGATATGAGTATAGCAAAGAAACTTGGTGTTCAATCAACTCCGAGCATCTATGTTAATGGCAAGCAATTCACTGGTAAAACATATGATGATTTTGCGAAAATGGTGGAAAAGGAGGCCGCTAATGGTAAATAAATCACTTCTCTTTGCTTGGGTAACCTCAATTATAGCTATGATGGGAAGTTTGTTTTTTAGCGAAAAAATGGGCTTTATACCGTGTACGCTTTGTTGGTATCAGCGTATATTAATGTATCCACTTGTCTTTTTCTTAGGGATGGCATTTTACCGAAATGATAAAGAGATTTATAAGTATGTACTTCCGATGTCAATCATTGGGATGTTGCTTTCTGGATATCATTATACGTTACAAAAAATACCTGCAATGCAGGAATTCAGTACATGCACAAATGGCGTACCTTGCTCAGGGCAATATATTAACTGGCTAGGATTTATAACGATTCCGTTTTTAGCATTTATAGGTTTTACATTTATCACAATTTCGATGTTAGTATTATGGAAACGTAAATAAATGAAATAAATTACGCCCGCCTCCAAATAGAGATGGGCGCAGACTGTAGTCAAAGAAATTCGAGTTTATCTACGGTCTTTTTATTTTAAATAGCTTCAAAATAGGTTTCAAATTCACCGCAAATATTGTTGTAGCTCCTTGGACTTCCAGGTCAAATGTATCCATGCGTATTTTTCAACTCTCTATTTTTCGCTAAGTCTTTGAATCTTTTCGTTTCTTGAAAAGCTCCTTCCTCTTTATGTTGGGATGATTTTTTGGAAATTGAATCCCGTTTTGCTTTTGGCATATAGTTGATTGGAGTGCAGGCGGGGACTCCTTGGGGAACTAGCGAACATCTTGAGACCCCGCAGGAGTGTTAGCGACGAGGAGGCTCAAGGTTCGTCCCCAGTAAAGCGTCCACCGGAACGGAAATTAATGGCATTAAAGAAAAAATGGCAGAAACAATTAATCGTTTCCGCCATGGCTAAAATTCATTTTAGGGACTTTTTCAGTGCTCTCCAAGTAGAGGTGGGCGTTTTTTTGATGTATTAAATATAGAAAGTATAATCCTCAGGCAGAACACGTTTTAAAAACTTCTTCGTGCGCTCTTCTTTTGGTTTGACGAAAATTTCGTGAGGGTTACCTTCCTCAACGACAACACCCCCATCCATGAAGATGACGCGATTAGCTACATCCTTAGCAAAGGACATTTCGTGGGTTACTACAAGCATAGTTGTGCCTTCATTGGCGATATTCTTCATAACAGTTAGTACTTCACCAACAAGCTCTGGATCTAGGGCGGATGTAGGCTCATCAAAAAGAATGATATCAGGATTCAAAGCAACTGCACGTGCAATACCAACACGTTGTTGCTGACCACCCGACAGTTCGCTTGGGTACGCATCATATTTGTCGGTAAGGCCCACTTTACTTAAAGCTTTTTTACCGATTTCAATGGCTTCGTTTTTTGGCACTTTACGTCCAATAATAAGACCCTCTATGACATTTTCAAGCGCCGTTTTATTGTTAAATAGATTGTAGTTTTGGAAGACGAAAGCAATTTTTTTGCGAATAGCATGAATATCTTTTTTCTTTGCATCATGTAAATCGACATCAATTTCTCCAAAAGTGGCATGACCTTGATCCGCTTTTTCTAAAAAGTTAAGGCAACGTAGCAATGTTGTTTTACCAGATCCACTAGGGCCCAAAATAACTACAACATCGCCTTTATCAATGGATAAATCGACACCTTTTAATATTGCATTTTCACCAAACGATTTATGTACATTTTTAATACTTAACATATCATTACACCCCAGTTTTAAGCATTTGCTATTTTATATTTGCGTAAATGTTTTTCATATAATTTGAAGCCGTATTCAACAGCACTACATAAGATTAAGTACACGATGAATATATCTAAGTAGGCTTCAACATAGTTATAGCCTACGTTTGCAGCGACCTTAGCTTTCAATGTGATTTCTTGTAAAGACATTGCATAGCCAAGGGAAGTAGCCTTGATGAGGTTGACGGTTGCTGTACAAATATTTGGTAGTGCTACCACAAGTGCTTGTGGAATGATGATGCGTCGATATGCTTGAAAAGTCGTTAAACCTACCGAGTGTGCAGCTTCTAATTGACCTTTGTTGACCGTACTAAGTGCAGAACGGAAAACTTCAATTAAAATTGCGGTAGTACTAAATGAAAAAACGATAAAAGCGTACCAAATCGGATGGATTTTATAAACATCAATAGCAATATCATATTTTTTAAATAGTGCTGTTAAAATCAATGGAACACTACTATAAACTATGAATATTTGAATGATAATAGGTGTTCCTCGCACAAAAGATACATAGACCTGAGCTAGACGTTGTATAAAAGGTATTCGATAAATTCGTGTTAAAGCGAGTGAAAATGCTAGTGGTATAGCAACCAGTAAAGAAACAATAGTCACAAGTAGCGCAACAGGTACACCAGACAATGCGACGAAAAATGTATCTATCAAAAATTTATAATTTAATCCTTCAGACATGTGCGTACCTCCTTATGTTGTTTCTAATGTTTTTTTACCTTTACTAAAGAATTTTTCAAGTATCGAGAAGATTTTCTCAATGATTAATGACAATACCCAATAAATGATTGCTAAAGCGATAAAAATTTCTAGAGCATGTGCATTTATATTGCTGGCGATAATGAGATTGGCTTTTCCAACGACATCGATTAGCCCAATTGTATACGCAAGTGCACCTTCTTGTAGTAAGGCGATTATTCCGTTACCGAGATTTGGTAGTGCTACAACCAAAGCTTGTGGAAAAATAATACGACGATACGCTTGAAAAGGCGTTAGACCAACACTCACAGCAGCTTCGTATTGTCCCTTATCAATTGATCCATAAGATGAACGAATTACTTCAGATATAATTGCTGCAAATTGTAGTGTGAAAGTTACAATAACGAATATTGCTGTATCAATATCATGCAGATTAATGCCGAAATTTTCAGCTAGGGCAGGTACACCATAGTAAACGAGAAATAGTAACACAATTGAAGGTGTACAACGCATGATAGTTGTATAAACGTTTGCGAGTTTCTGAGCAATTTTACTATTACTCAGCTTGGCTATCGTAAGCAATAAACCAAAAAAAGAACCTAGTAAAATGGACAGACCTGCTATCATAAATGTCACCTTTAGAAAAGGGAGTAAAATAGGGAGTGACTCCCAAATATAAGATGCATCAAAATATTTTTCCATATGCTCACCATCTTCATTTTGTATTGGAAAGGCTGTTGAGTTTAATGACTCAACAGCCTAAGGAAGTTACGTATGCATAAACAATTAACGTTCCACTTGCTCAAGTACTTCAAATAAATCACGATCGTAGAATTTTTTGCTCAGTTCATTTGTTTTTTGTTTTTCTTTAATTTGTTTTATAGCTTTGTCATATGCGTCTGCAAATTTCTGTTCTTTTTTATTGTACAGTGGCCATGTTTTAATAACAGCAAATTCGTTATACACAATGTCATCTGCTAATTTGTGATAAGCACCTTCTTTTGCAGAAACTTGTTGATCGAACATACCTTCAATCATTACACCGCCATCTACTCGGCCTTCATTGACCCATTGAACAATATCGATAGTGAAAGCATCTCCAGCTTTTAGTTTCACTTTGTTATCTGGATTTTTTTGATTGTATTCATCAATGACTGTATATTGAGCATTATTTGCAGCAATTGGTGCTAGAGAGAATCCTGCTGATGCAAAGTCTTTTAGAGATTTAATATTTTCATCCTCTTTACGTAATACCAAGCCCGCACTACTTAAGCCAAGGAACTCTTTAGGATAGATGAATTTTTCTGTACGCTCTTCAGTGAAAAAGGCATTTTTGACACCGACTTGGTATTTACCTTGTTCGACACCAATTAATAAGTCGTCACTAGTTGTGCCTACATATTCAAATTTATAATCTGGTAATAATTCATCCACTAGTTTCATTACTTCTACATCGTATCCAGTTGGATTACCCTGGTCATCAATATATGAGATGGGCTTACTAGCTTGATCAAAGGCAACTTTCACCGTACGTACTTTTGATGAATCTTCCTTGCCTTTGGAATCAGATGCCTCACTTGTTGAGCAACCAGCTAAAATTGCTATTGAAGTAATACCGACTGCTGCAAATTTTAATAATTTTTTACTGAACATATCTTAAATCTCCTTTTTAATTTTTTTTAATTATTAATAGACAATCTAATTCTGTTGTTTCTGTTCTTCAATAGCTGTTAATGCCAATTTTGTAATGGTCATATCATCCATTGGAGGATTGTGTAGCCCAGCACGTACATTGCGATAATATCGTTGCAATGGATTAGAGTTTTGTAAACTTTTTGCACCTACTACGCGCATTGCTTTGTCAACGATATCAATGGCTGCATTAGTCACTGTATGTTTGGCAACAGCAATTTCATGTGTCAATGAATCTCTTCGCTGTGGATCATCGTAAGCTTCAGCTGTACCATATAGGACAAATCTAGATTGCTGTAGCTTTAACTCAATTTCACCTAATAGATGCTGTACATTCGGTAATGAACATATAGGTGAATTTAAGCTATTTGGTTGATGGTGATTTGCGAAGTGAACTGCATAATCACGGGCTGCTTGTGCTATGCCTAAATATGT
Organism: Viridibacillus sp. NPDC096237; assembly: GCF_050278625.1. Classification (NCBI taxonomy): domain Bacteria; kingdom Bacillati; phylum Bacillota; class Bacilli; order Caryophanales; family Caryophanaceae; genus Viridibacillus; species Viridibacillus sp. NPDC096237. The sequence continues at coordinate 17,228 of NZ_JBNNTI010000032.1, forward strand.
TGCAGGAATATGCAATAACCAGCCATTGATTTTACCACCGCTCGGATGGTTTGGTAATTCGACTAAATCCGAGTCACTTACTTTAACATTTTGTAAGATTAAGTCATGACTAGAAGTGCCACGCATCGACATTACATCCCATGTTTCTTCAATAGATAGTCCAGTGGTATCTTTGTGAATTAAGAAGAACCCAACTTGTTGTTTATCTTCAATCCAAGCAGAGGTTAAAAAATAATCTAAAACAGGGGAAGCCGTTGTGAAGGTTTTGCGTCCGTTTATAAGCCATCCATTGTCAGATCGAACTGCATTTGTTCCAGGACGTCCGCCACGAGTGGGGCTCCCGGTGCGCGCTTCACTTACAGAACGATTCACAATAGCACCATTTTGTACTTCATTTGCAAAGAAATTAAGCTGGTCAGCTGTCCATAATTTCTGCTCATACAATTCACCTATAACACCTAGAGTCCAGCCCATTGAAAGTGAAGTGTTTTCATCGTAGCTAGCAAGTGTTTCTTGCAAAAGAACCATATCGTAAACTGAAAACCCTTCGCCACCAAATTCTTTTGGTAAAGTAATTGCGGAATAGCCAATTTCACGAAGTTGGCTAAAACTCTCTTTTGGGAATATAGATAATTCATCTACAGTCGCAGCACTTTTTGCGATTTGAACTTTTAGTAACGCCAATTTATTTAACCATTGACGTTGTAGCTCTGTTCTTATAAATATCTCTTTCATAATAAATCAACCTCATATCCTCTAAGTTTATAATTCTTATAGAATTACTATGTATTGAAGCTATAAAAAATCTCCCATTTATAAAAGAGGGAGCTTTAACGTTGTATATGCACCCTTATCGGCCAAGATTTCTCTTGCTGGAAGTAGCACCATTCTGTTAGACAGTGGTTGCTGAAGCTTCATCGGACCAGTCCCTTAGCTTCTCGTGATAAGTAATATTTTATTGTTTCAATTATTTTACTTTTTATAAAAGTGAAAGTCAATATGAAAAACAAAGTATTTTTGTAGGGATTAAGAATCGTAGTATGTGCCTAATATTACAATTAAAAATCATATAGAACTTCTAGTTAGATTTTTAATGATTATACATTTTAGTGAATATTTTTTAACTTATTATACTTTTTAGGTTTATCACTTATCAAAAGAGGGTAAACTAATCTTAGGTTATAAATTTGAGGGGGAATACTTATGCTAAAGATAGAGAATTTATCGAAAGTGTATAGGGGGGGAAAGAAAGCCGTTGACGATATGAATATTGAAATTGAACGCGGTGAATTTGTCGCCTTTATCGGTACGAGTGGCAGTGGGAAAACGACTGCCATGCGTATGATTAATAGAATGATAGAACCGACCAAAGGTACCATCTATTTGGAAGGGGAAGATTTATCGAAGAAGAATCCAGTAGCATTACGTAGGAGTATAGGATATGTTATTCAACAAATTGGTCTCATGCCACATATGACCATTCGTGAAAATATCACACTTGTACCTAAATTGTTAAAATGGTCAAAGGAAAAGAAAGATCAAACAGCAGAACGCCTCATAGAACTCGTTAATTTACCCCAAAGCTATCTTAATCTATATCCCGCGCAATTATCTGGTGGTCAACAACAGCGTATCGGCGTGCTCCGAGCATTAGCCGCAGACCAAGACATCATCTTAATGGACGAACCATTCGGTGCATTAGATCCTATTACGCGTGACACGTTACAAGACTTGATGAAAGATTTACAGCAACGTCTTGGCAAAACTGTTATTTTCGTCACGCACGATATGGATGAAGCAATTAAGTTGGCAGACCGTATTTGTATTATGCATAGTGGCCAAGTTATCCAATTTGATACTCCTGACAATATCCTATCTAACCCAGCTAATGAATTTGTTCGTGAATTTATCGGCTCTCACCGTTTAATACAAGAAAAACCAAGTGCGAAAATTGTTGATGATGTAATGATTAAACCAATCTCTATTACATTAGAGAAAAGTATTAATGATGCTTTTCGTTTAATGGTGACAAAACGTGTCGACACATTGTTTGTCGTTGATGGACAAAATCATCTAAAAGGCTATATCGATGTTGAAGGTTTAACCACAGCACGACATACTACTTCTAGCATTTCTGAAGCAGTAGAAAAAGACGTTTTTTATGTACGGAATGGTACAAAATTACAAGATTCAGTACGTCGCATTTTAAAACGAAATTTAAAACATATTCCCGTTGTAGATGAAGAGCACCGTTTAATCGGCCTTGTTACACGTGCCAATATTGTGGACATGGTCTATGACACTATTTGGGGTGATGAAGAAATAGAAGGGGATACAAATGTTATTAATCTAGAATAACAAAGAGAAACTCATACTCAACAAAACTAACTAATTAGAAAGGACGTGAGTAAATGATTGATTTTATAACACAAAACGGCGGGGATATTTTGAAAAAAACATGGGAACATTTTTATATATCTGCTATAGCATTATTTTTAGGTATTGTCGTGGCAGTTCCCTTAGGCATTTTATTATCAAAACTGAAAAGAACCGCTAAAATCGTTTTAGGTATTACGAGTGTTTTACAAACGCTACCTTCATTAGCTATTTTAGCAATTATGATTCCATTTTTGGGAGTTGGGAAAGTACCTGCAATTATTGCTCTATTTATCTACACGCTATTACCTATTTTAAATAATACGTATATTGGTATGAAATCTGTTAATCAAGGACTTAAAGCAGCAGGAATGAGTATGGGAATGACAAAAATACAATCCATCGGGATGGTTGAACTTCCATTGGCAATACCTGTTATTATGTCAGGTATTCGATTATCTGCAGTCTATGCTATTTCATGGGCAACTTTAGCATCTTACATAGGAGCAGGTGGTTTAGGTGATTTTATTTTTAATGGACTGAACCTTTACCAACCCGAATTTATTATTGGCGGCGCCGCATTAGTAACTATTTTGGCTTTAATTACTGACTTTATATTATTTAAAGTAGAAAAGTGGGCTACACCAAGAGGTTTAAAAATTGAGCGTTAGGAGGGGAACATGCTTATGAAATATAAACAAATAATTACCATAGGCTTGATTATGACAGTGTTAATTTTATCTGCTTGTTCGCTAACTGGTTCAAGTGATGATAATGACGTGAAAATTGCTTCAATGACAACAACAGAAAGTAAGATCATGGCTAATATGCTGAAATTAATGATTGAACATGAAACGGATGAAAAAGTAGAACTGATTAATAATCTAGGATCAAGTGTCGTACTGCATCAAGCAATGATTAACGGCGATGCAAATATTTCTTCAACGCGTTATACAGGAACAGACCTTACCGGGGCTTTAAAAGAAGGTCCTGTTAAAGATCCTAAAAAAGCGATGGATACTGTACAAAAAATATTCCAAGAGCGCTATGATCAAACATTTTTCGACACATATGGTTTTGCAAATACTTATGCATTCATGGTCACACGTGAAATGGCTGAAAAGCATCATTTGAAAAAAGTGAGTGACCTTAAAAACATCGCAAAAGACTTACAAGCAGGTGTCGATAACTCATGGATCAATCGGGTAGGAGACGGCTATAAAGACTTTGTGAAAATGTATGGATTTGATTTTAAAGACGTTTATCCAATGCAGATTGGGCTTGTCTATGATGCGGTAGAAGCTGGTAAAATGGACGTAATTCTTGGTTATACAACAGATGGCCGTATTGCAAGTTATGATCTCATTGTATTAGAGGATGATCGACAATTCTTCCCACCATATGATGCTAGTCCTCTTGCAAAAAATGAATTACTAGAAGCAAAACCAAAAGTAAAAGCGGCAATTGAAAAATTAATCGGTAAAATTTCAACAGAGCAGATACAAAAGCTCAATTACGAAGCTGACAATAATCTGGTTGAACCAGCTATCGTAGCCGAAAAATTTCTAGAAGAGCATTATTATTTTAAAGTTGAAGAAGGAGGGGAAAAGAGTGACTGATTTAAATACGTTTCAACAATTCTTTTACTACTTCTCTCAAAATGGTTCGTATGTATTTGAGCAGTTTATCACACATTTTCTTATCTCTATTTACGGTGTGATTTTAGCTGCCATCGTCGGGATTCCTCTGGGTATACTTATTTCAAAATACGCTAAATTATCAGGATTTATCATTACGATAGCTAATATTATACAAACTATACCGGCGCTAGCATTACTAGCGATTCTTATGTTAGGAATGGGACTTGGAAAAACAACGGTCATTATTACGGTGTTCTTGTATTCACTACTACCGATTATTAAAAACACATATACGGGTATTAATAATATTAATAAGGATCTTACCGATTCTGGTAGAGGTATGGGCATGACGCGAATTCAAGTGTTGTATATGATTGAGTTACCACTATCACTATCCGTTATTATAGCGGGTATTCGTATTGCACTTGTTGTTGCAATTGGTATTACAGCAATCGGAGCTTTCGTCGGAGCCGGAGGACTGGGTGATATTATCATCCGCGGTACAAATGCTACCGATGGTACAGCGATTATTCTAGCAGGTGCTATTCCTACAGCACTTATGGCTATCATTACAGATGTGATACTTGGTTTTGTTGAGCGCAGATTGGACCCTGTAAAACGTCATAAAAATTTAACGACACCGACAGTGCAAAGCTTGAATGAATAAAGTAAAAGCCTTGAAATCGAAAAGACTTGGTTTCGAGGCTTCTATTATTAATCGTTAATCATCTTCAAATAATCGAACATTAGAGAAACATTTGTATATCTCTCCAAAGAGGCAAGTTCAGCAGAAATGTTCTGCCAACTTTCCGTATACTTTTCATCTAAAGTAATACCAGTAGAAATGGGTAAGAAATTAGAAAGAAACTCTTCTATAGGTTTTTGCTCATTATCTAGAAAGTCCTCAACCTCACGTACTTTATAACGTGTTTCTGGATTGGCTTCGTTAAACAGAACATGTTCAAGTGCTCTTGAAAAATAATAAATTTGATAATGTACTTTGCCAGATATAATGGTATTAAGCGTTCGCATAGTATGAATGTTTTTGCTTTTTAATTTGTTTCTTTCAATAATTTTACTTTGTTGATTACTACTGGGAACACTTATATTTAGGGAATTATAGAGTGTTAGTCTATCCTGCTTTTCATTAATAATAACCGCAGATTCGTCGACGAAGCAGCCATCTGTATCGGCAATTTGAATAATGGCTAATAAATCAGAAGTACCTAATTTCATTTTGTTAATATAATTTTTTACTCGACCACCAACTAAATTTTTTATATTAGTATTTTTCTGATTTAAATCGCCTAAAATATCCCCTTTAATAATATCGAATCTGATTTCATTATTAGTAAATAATGTTCGTATTCGATCGTATAATAATGCTTCTTCACAGGCACCTTCTACAAGCAACAGGACAACTTTTTTTGCTTGTTTACTCATTTATAATACCCGCTTTTCTAAATGCTCTTTTCATGTCATAGGCATTCGTTTCTTTATAAATTGCTTCATCTTGACCGCCTAACTGAATCGCTCGCAAATAGACATCTCGTGGATTATTAAGCTTTTTAACACCCTTCAACTGCATGTAACGATTCTCTTCATTTGCAGTAGTGAACCATAAATCATGAATAGGGAGCACCTCTAGAATGCGTAAGTTATGAGAAGTGAAAATCAATTGGCCAGCTCCATTGCCATGGATAATTTCGAGTAGTTCACCTAATAAGTACTCAAATACTCCAGCGTCTAATTCATCAATAACAACGCATGCATTTGGATTGTTATAAACAGCAATGAGTGTACTTAAGATAGAAATTATCTTCAATGTACCCTCGGATTCACATTTCAAAGGTAGCTCAATGTCGCCTTTTCGCGATAGAAACTCAACAAGCACACCATCTGATCCATTGGTCATTTTCTGGGTATGAAGAACGTGAATTTTAATTTGTAAACCAGGAATAAGCATTTTGAGGACAATATTCGTTTGTTCTATTAATTCCTTCATTGCATCGAACATGTCTTTTGGTAGCAAGGTGGTATCTTCTAATTTAGAAGGAATAACGCCACGTTTATTTTCGAGATGAACATTAAAAGGCATTGTAATATTGGAGATTAAGTTACCAAATTGCGTATTATCAATAATATGCAAATCTCTCTTGAAGTCATAAATAATATTCTGAATGAGTGCCATTTCTACCTCATTTAAATAATTAGGAAGAATATTTCTAACTTCTTTTCTAAAAATGAAAGAAGAATGATTTTCTTTAGAAAGGTGATTTGCTACTAATACTTTAACTCGGCCATTTTCGTTTAAGGAGGTGAGGTTAGTAGTCCGGATAGTAACTTCCTCTTCGTTTTTTGAGAGTATATTTTTAAAGCGTTTACCACGTTTATTTTCTCGATAACTTAAACTTTCCGCCAGTACATTTAATCTTTGATCACCATTTATGAGAGAAACATCATATTTTAAGAAAAACTCACCAAACTCATTTTTGATGATAAATTGGAAATTTAGTTGTAAAGACGATTCTCCGTAGTAAATATGCAGATGATGAACATGAGGAAGTTTTTTATATTTTCCTCCATCTAAAAGTGCCGATAAAATTTGAAATGCCTGTACAACGGCAGTTTTACCTGAACCATTTTGACCATAGAATCCAATAACATTAGCCTCTTCTAATTTGTTGAAATTGGTATCGATATGAAATTTTCCGTTTTTGACGTTTTTTAGGTTGTTTAATGTGACATCTAGAACTTTTATAATCGGTTTCATGTATTTCCTCCTAAAAACGGACTGTCTATATTATTTAGATAAAAGATAAAAAATATACTAATTTTAATTATAAATTAGAAAATATACGATGTCATTTTTGCGTGTGAAAGAATATACAGTTATTGACTTACTGCAAGTACTTGAATCTGCTGAAATTAATATTTTTATAAAAAAAGAGGTGCTCATAGCCAACTATATTGGCTTATGAGCAACCTCTTTTTGCATGGTGATGTTGTATTTAGCTTTTTCGTAATATACTTTTCCATCTTCAGAGATTTCCCAATAACCATACTGAGAATCTTTGCGGATAAAGTTTTTAATATTCAGCTGTTGACTAGCCCAATGAACATTGTTTTTCCATTGAGGTTCTTGACCATCACGTACAGTAATACGTGCTTCATCCTCAGTAATTTCGAACAACTCACGCATTTCCTCATAAGCATCGCTAATTGCTACAGGTTCGTTGCAATTGTATAAATAAGCTAGTAAATTTGGCTCTATGTCTGTAGAGGTAGGAAGGATAGGACGTTTGTTTTTAATCTCCAAAGACAAATCCTTATACCCGTTTCTCTGTATCTCTTGCTCGATCAAGAACCGTATAGAATCTCCGATTTCAGATTGAGCACCGGCCCATCTCATAATGCCCTCATCACTTTTTCTTAATCTTAAAGTTAATGAGTTTCCGGCATGATATTGCTCCTTTGACATATGTTATCCCCCTGGAAGCCGATTATATCGATTTATTGATTGAATTTTTTTAGACGAGAATGGAGATAAACTTTTTTACCTTTTTCGCTAATGCTCCAAAATCCTCGTTTTGCATTACTAGCAGTATATTCTTTTTTCTTTAAATCCGTATGTGCACTTCTTACTTCATTTTCGAAAAGGCTTGCCCCGCTTTTTAGGGTTAATTTTTGTTGTTCAATAGTCAGTTGAAAAACATTGGCCATGGCTTTATAAACATCTTGAATAGGTACCTGTCTTTCTTTTAAATAAAGAAATTCAAAAAGGCGATTTGTAATAATTTTGCGCTCCGGTAAGCCGACCTCTGGAGTTACAACGTTGACATTTGACATAATGTAAAGCCCCCTTAGTTAGTAGAAGCAATTGTAAGTAGCTGCTAATATATCCATTGTAACACAACGGAATACATTAGTCGACAATGCAATGCATTGTAATATGTTTCTACACGAACTGTGTTAACCTTAACTAAAAATAAGGTTGACACAACTTGCATATTTTTTTACTATATTTATAAATACATAAATACAGGGGTGTAATATGACAACGAGTACAGTGAACTCTAAAAGTAGATTGAGAACAGTCGATTTAGTATATTGTGCATTATTTGCAACACTAATGATGATTGGAACGAATATTACTTCTTTCGCACCGTTTATGGTAGTTGGTGGCGTACCAATTACATTGCAAGCATTCTTTGCTATATTGGCTGGTCTTGTATTAGGAAGTAGATTAGGTGCAATATCGATCACAGTGTATATGTTAATTGGTTTAGCAGGGGCACCTGTTTTTGCAGGTTTTAGGGGAGGTTTTGCACAAATTCTAACTCCGACATTTGGCTTTATCGTGACGTTCATTTTAAGCGCTTATATTGTAGGAAAGATAGTTGAAAAAAACCATTCGAAAAAAATGTATATTGTAGCGGCAATAGTCGGGACATTAATAATATATTTAATCGGTACAAATTGGATGTATGCGGCGTATGTGCTATGGGCAGAAGTACCTGAAGTATTTTCATATAAAGTTGCATGGCTTTGGATGATGGTACCGTTACCAAAAGATTTAATTTTAGCTGTTTTTGCAGGTATATTTGGACATCGATTAAAAAAAGTGTTGAAAGTGGGGCAATCACGATGAATTATCAAGCACTAGCACAGCAAGTTCTAGAAGGGTATCAACTGACAGATACTGAAGCATTAGCAATATTGAAAAGCCCAGATGAAGATTTATTGCCTTTATTACATGCAGCTTATAAAATTCGAAATCATTATTATGGTAATAAAGTGAAATTAAATATGATTATTAATACAAAGTCAGGTCTATGCCCAGAAAATTGCGGATACTGCTCACAATCAATTATTTCAAAAGCACCAATAGAAAAATATGCGATGATGAAGCAAGACGAAATCGTCGCAGGAGCAGAGCGTGCAGCATCACTAAATGTAGGAACATATTGTATCGTTGCGAGCGGACGTGGTCCCATAAATCGAGAAATTGATATTGTCGTAGATTCTGTAAAGGCAATAAAAGAAAAACATAGTGATATGACTATTTGTGCATGCTTAGGTATTTTGAAGCCAGAGCAAGCCCAAAAATTAAAAGAAGCTGGTGTGGATCGCTATAATCATAATATCAATACTTCTGCCAACCACCATGAGAACATTACGACATCACATACGTATGGTGATCGTGTTAGAACAGTTGAATTAGCAAAAGAAGCGGGGATTTCACCTTGCTCAGGCGTTATTGTCGGTATGCGAGAGACAAAACAAGATGTGATTGCCATGGCGCGCAGCCTACACGCGTTGGATGCAGATTCTATTCCAGTAAACTTTCTAAATGCAGTAGATGGTACACCTCTAGAGGGGACGCATGAACTAAACCCTCGTTATTGCCTGAAAGTATTATGCCTATTCCGTTTTATCAACCCATCTAAAGAAATTCGAGTATCTGGTGGCCGTGAAGTGAATCTTGGTACACTTCAACCACTGAGCTTATATCCAGCAAACTCTATTTTCTTAGGTGACTACTTAACAACGGAAGGACAAGCAGGTGAAAAAGACCGTCAAATGTTAGAAGATTTAGGATTTGAGATAGATTTAGAGCCTTTTCAAAGTGAATTACTACTTAAATAGCAAAATACCCTCTACGTAGGTTACTACGAGAGGGTATTTTTTGTTTAATGTATTTCTAACGCTTTAGTTCAGCTTAGAATACACAATCTCTAGGGATCCAACCAATCTCACCAATTGAATTTTTAATAAGGATATAGCCATCCGTAGAATGATCTAAGAGCCATACTTTTTCTGATTTTTGTACTGAAAGAAATGTTGTACTGATTCCGTGTATGCATATTGATTTTCCATCAACGTTTTGTAAATATTCGTTTTTAATCCATTGTTGTTGCTGGAGGTTAATGTTATCACAAAGTGTAAAATACTGTTCTTGTTGAATGGTTTCCATTTCATAGTATGGATAAGTAACAGTACCTACTCGGCCAGTTGTATCGAAATGATCTTTTCGGATAATGACCTCATCTGTTAAATCGTCAACATAATATGAAGTGTATGTATTACCTTGAATAATTAAAGCATTTAATTGTCCATCTTCTTTTATTCGATTTCCACCATCTATTGCAGTTATTTTCTTGTCCCAATCGAATAATGGTAAATGTGAAGTTCTTTGTTTAGCTTTATAATTTACTACTGGCCAATGACCGACAATCACCATTTTGTCAGCTTGATGATTTTTTTCAAAAAAGGCTTTAGCTTGCAAAGCAAATGTTTCATCAGTTTGCTGCCAATCTTCTTTATTTTCAATTCCTGCGTGAACAACTATAAATTGATCTGTTTCAATTGCATGAGGTAATTGTTCAAGCCATGTTAACGTTTCTTTAAAGTGTTGACGGTAATATTGGGCTAGTAGTTCTAAATTCCCGAAATCATTTAGTGATTTATGATGGACAGCTAACATGTCGTTTAAAATGGATTTCTTCCTTTTTTCTATGTAAGGAAGAATACTTTGGTCACCATTTTCTACATAACGGAACAATACATCGCAGTTGCCTTTTGTGACATGTACATTAGTTGAGTAATTACATAGCGTTCGTACATACTCTACGACTTCTAAACTATCTTCACCTTTCTCACACATATCACCATTGATAATTAAATAGTCATTTGGTGTGTAATTAACTTTATTAAGTAATCTTTTAAATAAATCTAAACTTGCGTGAATATCTGAAATAATAATAACTCTTTTTTCTTTTTCTATATGAATCTTTTCTATTTTCATCGTGGTTAATCCCTCTTTTATGTAAAAGTAATAGTAGTGTCTAGTAATTCAATGACATAAGTCGAAAATCCTGCGTAAATTAAAATAGATTCTCTGCTCACTAAACAAAAATAACATCAAAAATATAGTGATTATTAAGATTAAATAAGTGAAGAAGGCTTGTAAATAGAGCAAATCCACTTAGGAATATAGCAATTTTCTGTTATTTAAGAGTGTAATATGAAATTTAATAGAACTTACAATTGCTGTTGACACTTTTTTTATTAAGGTTTATATTGGTAAAAGTAACTGATACTGATAATCATTATCAATGGTACACTAAATAAGTAGGCCTACTTATATAAACTAATACATAAAGGAGATTTAACAGATGAAAATGAATAAGTTTTGGATATTTGGTTTAGCGGTATTTCTAGTAGCCTGTGGAGGAAAAGAGACAACACCGAAAAAAGAGGAAAATAAAGCGGTAGAAACAGAAGAAACAGCTTCAAAAGAGCAAACAATCCAATATCTAGATAAATCATATACTTTACCATCTAAAGTAACTAATATTATCGCTGCAAGTTTAGAATCTATGGAAGATGCGGCAATACTTGGTGTAAAACCACTTGGAGCGGTAACAACTGCTGGTAAATTGCCAGAATATCTTGCTAATGATTTAAAAGGTGCAACTTCAATTGGTGAAAAAATGCAACCGAATTATGAAACTATTTTAAAATTAAAGCCAGATGTTATTTTAGGTTCTTCAAAGTATCCAGATGAAGTAGTAGAGCAATTAAATAAAATTGGAACGATGATCCCCGTATCACATATTTCTACAGATTGGGAAGCTAATCTACTATTAATGGGTAAGTTGACAGGTAAAGAATCTGAAGCAGAAAAAATTATTAACGATTACAAAACAGAGGCAGAAGCTGCAAAAACTAAAGTAGCTGAAAAAGTTAAAGACCAGAATGTGTTTGTAATACGTATCCGTGCTAATAGCATGTTTGTTTATCCCGCTGGTGTGTATTTGAATCCAGTTATTTATGAGGATTTAGGATTAAAAGTTCCTGAATTAATTACTAAAACTGCTGCTCAAGAAGAGATCTCAATTGAAACTTTGGCTGATATAAATCCTGATATTATTTTCTTGCAATTCGAGAAAAGCGAAAATGATGGGAAAACTGCTGCATTAGATGATGTATTAAAAAATCCTATCTTCAAGAGTACTAAAGCTGCTAAAAACGACAAAGTATTTGTGAATGTAGTAGAACCTATGGCACAAGGTGGTACAGCTTGGAGTAAAGAAAAATTCTTAAATGCAGCTGTTGAAAATCTATCGAAATAATGTGCAAATCTATGATTAATAAAATGAAGAAACCTAAATCTGTACCAATCCTAATCATGGGTACCGCACCTTTCTTCATTGTATTTACAATTGCATTATCGATCTTATATGGCACAAAGAATATTGATGTTACTACAATTTGGTTGGCGATTACACAATTTGATTCGGGAAATGTGGACCATAATATTATAATGCAATCCCGTTTGCCACGTGTCTTAGCTGCGCTATTGGTAGGAGCATTTCTCGCAATTTCAGGTGCTATTATGCAGGGGATGACAAGAAACTATCTTGCTTCCCCTTCTATTATGGGTGTAACGGATGGTTCAGCATTTGTAATCACAATTTGTATGATTTTTTATCCTGGCATGTCTAATTTTAATCTAATCATATTCTCTATGGTTGGGTCAGCTGTTGGAGCGGGGATTGTATTTGGTTTTGGTTCACTAATGAGAAATGGGCTATCTCCTGTAAGGTTGGCAATTATCGGTACAGTTATTGGAACCTTTTTAAGCAGTATATCAGCAGCACTTTCTACATACTTTCAAGTTTCACAAGATATGAGTTTTTGGTATAACGCCAAAATTCATAAGGTTGACCCCGATATACTTTTACTTGCTTTACCATTTGGTTTAGTTGGTCTTTTACTTGCTTTATACATTGCTAAATCAATTACTATTTTATCAATTGGCGAGGATATTTCGATTAGTCTTGGTCAGCGTACAAAATGGGTTAAGGCTATTAGTATATTAATAGTCGTTTGTTTAACCGGGACTGCAGTGGCCCTTGTAGGGAAAATCGGTTTTGTAGGACTAATTATTCCCCATATAGCGAGATTTCTTGTAGGTGTTGATTATCGCTTTATCATCCCTTGTTCCGCAATTATCGGTGGTGTCTTTTTAGCGCTGTGCGACGTTGGTAGTCGATTTATTAATTATCCATTTGAAACGCCAGTTGGTGTCGTTACATCGTTAATTGGTGTACCTTTCTTTCTCTATTTAATTCGTACGAGAGGGGGAGAACATCGTGCATAAACAATATCGTACAAGCTTTATGATGAGGATTATTGTCGCCATCTCGTTTATTTTTATTGCTATGTACATCCATATTACAAATGGCACTTTCGATATGTCGATTAAAGATGTTGTCACAACATTGTTGCGAATTAATCCAAACAATGATTTTGATCTAGTTATTTTTCATTTCCGGCTCCCTCGAATTGTTATTGCCGCCCTTGTAGGTCTAGGGTTAGGCATTGCGGGTACAGTTATTCAAGGAATCACTAGAAATGGCTTAGCTGATCCAGGAATATTAGGTATCAATGCTGGTGCAGGTACTTCTATTGTAGTATTCATGTTTCTTTTTCAGATGCAGTTAGTTGCATCTGGTAGCTCTAATTGGTTATCAATCTTATTGATGCCTTTGTTTGGATTTGTTGGCGGGATAATTGCAGCAATTATTATATATAGTTTTTCGTGGAAAAGTGGAAAGTTAGATACACAGCGTCTGATTTTGACGGGTATTGCCATCAGTTCAGGATTTGGAGCTCTTTCAATTTTTATCTCACTAAAAATGCGTGAAAGTGATTTTGAAATGGCGACGGTTTGGATGACTGGAAGTATCTATAATGCAAACTGGATTTTCATCGTTGCAATGCTACCTTGGCTTCTGATTTTGGTACCTATAATCTACAGAAAAGCTTATTTATTGGACTATTTACAGCTTGAAGAAGCAACCGTTAAAAGCCTAGGTATTAAAATTGAAAAAGAAAAATCGATTTTGCTTTTATGTAGCATAGGTGTGATTAGCGCATGTGTTGCGGTTTCAGGTAGTATATCTTTCATTGGATTAATGGCACCTCATATCGCAAGACAATTAGTAGGTATACAACATCGTTATGTCATTCCCATGAGCGGTGCAGTAGGAATGCTTTTAGTCATCTTTTCTGATTACATTGCAAAAACAGTATTTGCCCCAGCAGAAATTCCGGTAGGTATTATTGTAGCAATACTTGGTGTGCCTTATTTTCTATATTTATTAGTTAAATCAAAAGCTTAAAAGGAGAACCAATAGATGGTGGTAAGTATTATTAGAGCACAACAATTATCGTCAGGTTATGAAAAGTTTACGGTTTTTTCAGATTTGAATACGACGATTAAGGAAGGACAAATTACGACAATTATAGGCCCAAATGGATGTGGTAAATCAACCTTATTAAAAACTATAGGACGTATTTTAAAGCAACAAAGTGGTCAAGTTTTTTTACAAGATCAAGATATGAAGGCAATTTCGACAAAGGAGATTGCTAAGCAGCTGGCACTTTTATCTCAAAATCCAGAAGCACCTTTACAATTAAAGGTAGAGGAACTTATTTCTTACGGTCGCTTTCCTCATCGAAAAAATGTAGGTACTTTATCAAATAAAGATATTGAAGTGATTGAATGGGCTATGGATATAACGAAAACGACTGCTTTTCGTGATCGAGAAATTGCTCAACTTTCAGGTGGTCAACGCCAAAAGGTGTGGCTAGCGATGGCTCTTGCACAAGAAACAAGTATTTTGCTGTTGGATGAGCCAACAACTTATTTAGATCTTGCGCACCAACTTGAAGTACTGCAGATTGTAGAGCGTCTAAATAAAGAGCATCATTGCACCGTAATAATGGTATTACATGATATCAATCATGCTGCACGTTTTTCTCATGAAATCATCGCAATGAAAGATGGAGAAATTATTACTGTTGGTACGCCAAAGGAAATTTTAGAAAAGGGCATTCTAAAGCAAGTGTTCAATATCGATGCACGCATAATGATCGATCCTGATAATGGGGCACCAGTGTGTTTTGGATATGATACTTTCCTAGAACAGGAATAGGGGGAAACGCAATGAAAGCAATAAATAAAGTTACGCAAGACAATACAGAACAATGGCTATACTATTCTGCTGAAATGGATTATTCATATGATATAAAAGTATCATTACCTAGTTCACCCCCACCTGTCGATGGCTACCCTGTTATTTATCTATTAGATGGAAATTCATACTTCCAATTTGCTCAAGGTATTGTAAGTTTACAGTCTAGGAATGCCCCGAAAACTTTAGTAAATGAGGCCATTATAGTAGGTATTGGACATTTAGATGAAGGTAAAGATACTTCCAAACGAAGATTTTATGACTTTACTGCACCAGCAGAAAAGTATGTTTATCCAAATCGCCTAAAGGATTTTGATGTTGGTATCCACGGAGGAGCACTTAAATTTCTTGATTTTGTCGAGTTAGAGTTAAAACCTAAAATAGAAAGACGCTATTCTATTAATAAGGAAAAGCAAGCTCTGTTTGGACATTCACTCAGTGGTCTTTTTACATTATGGACGCTTTTTACAAAACCAAAAGCATTTCAAACTTATCTAGCTCTAAGTCCATCAATCTGGTGGAATGATCATGAAATTTTAACATACATGGAACGATTTCTGAAACAATCGGAAGAGTATGAGAAGAAGAACCTTTACATTGCAGTAGGTGAGTGTGAAGGCTTTATGGTCGACGATGCAAAACAAGTGTTCAGCCAATTAAGCGCCAATCAACAAAATTATGTGGAATGTGAATTCTACTGTGCTCCACAAGAAAATCATGCATCTGTCGTGCCTACAGTCATGAGTAGAGCAATTCGTTTTGCAAATAAATACTAGTAAAGTCAAGCGGTAATATGAGATACAATGGATTATACGCGACTAATAATGACTTGTTCTCTGTATATATAAAATAATTTCAATACTATGCGTATAATAAATATAAATATATAAATGGAGTTGTCTTATAAGTTGTTTGTGGACTTAAAGATGCTCTTTTTATTTTTGTAAACGCCAAAAGCTCTGTCTTTCTATTATTTTCTTATACATTAAAAATGCTGAAATTGCTAACACGCTATTTTATTAAATGAAAATTCTAGAGTATTTCTAATTAGTACGGAAGGGGATACGGATGTGGATAGTTATAGGGAGATTGTTTGGGGATCTAAACATTTTTAGTTAAATAGTAAATTAAAGATTTCGCTAATATTCAATGTATATATTTTCTTTATTAGGCCAATAGCCTACTATTATAATAATAAGTTGTTTTTATGCTTGATTAGTCCAAATAATCAAGTTCTTAAGAATAAAGGAGGTAAAATTTATGGCAGAATTAAAATACGAAATCGTTGAAAACATCGCCGTACTATCGGAAGGTGCTAAAGGTTGGAAGAAAGAATTGAATTTAATCAGTTGGAATGGTCGCGCGCCAAAGTATGATCTAAGGGATTGGTCTGAGGATCATACGAAGATGGGTAAAGGCGTTACGTTAAGTTCGGAAGAGGTCCAGGTTTTGAAGAAGGCGTTGCAAGAACTGACGTTATAGTCAAGGCAATTTTGAGTGATGAAAGAATGAATGAGGTACTCAATAGATTGAATACAAAAGGGTTATCCGCTAGTATGACGGATAGCTCTTTTTAATTTTATGTGGTCTTTTGTAAAAAAAATTCAAACATCTGCTTATTTTTTGTCATTTAATTTCATATCGTAATAACACGGGAAATCTAAAAAATTACAAGGGTGTTGTCATGATAGATGAGTATTTCAATCAAATAATTCAAAAAAAACTACTTCCAGGAGCAGTTATAAGTGTACATCAGGATTCGAAGCAATTAATGACTAAGAGCTACGGTCATTACATAGGGAAGGATTCACAATTGTATGCAGTCACAGAGGATACCCTTTTTGATTTAGCATCTTTAACAAAGGTTGTTGCTATACTTCCAGCTGCCTTATATTTACTTAGCAGAAATGAACTTCAACTAGATAGAAGAGTGTCGGAAATTATACCGGCATTTCGTTTTCAAGAGGTGACAATTCGGTATTTATTACAACATAGCTCAGGATTACCTGCAGGGTTAGTGCCAAAAGTAGAGAGGAATCATAACAGGAATATAATGAGCGAAATAATGGCATCCGATTTGATCTATAATCCAGGCCAAACTGTCGCTTATAGCGATTTAGGAATGATTTTATTAGGCAAAATAATAGAAATCGTGACTGGAGAATCGTTAAATCAATTTGTACAACGCCACCTATTTAATCCGTGGAATATGCCTAATACGCAATTTTTATTACCAAAAAATCATACGCATAAAGTGGCATCAACTGAACTGGTAAGAGGGCAATATGTTCAAGGAGAGGTACATGATGAGAAGGCGCTTTTGCTAGGCGGTGTATCTGGTAGTGCGGGCTTATTTTCAAGTGCAAATGATTTAGTTTTGTATTCAGAGTATTGGTTAGGTATTCGACAACAGTCGGTTATTCCATTCAATTGGATGGAGTCAGCATATAAGAATACGTTTTTAGGAAGGGGTCTTGGGTTTGAAGTACGGACTGGTGATGAGCCATCAGTATCCTTTGGAAAGAGGGTGAGCGTAGGGTCTTTTGGACATACAGGATTTACAGGTACTAGTATCTGCATGGATCTTGAAAAAAAAGCTTCTATCGTTTTATTAACAAATGCCGTGCATTATGGAAGAAATAATTCGATAAGAGAAATCAGAAGACAGATTCACGACCTGATCTATGAGGAATTACTTAACTAATTTTGGGGTGGAGGGACAGACGTGAAGGTATTGAATAAGTGGTTCTTTTGGTTTGTACTTTTGTTGACAATCATATTGGCTGGATGTAGCTCAAAAGATAATTCTGCTGACACTAGTAAGGGAGATAATGGTTCAGACTCATCAAAAGAAGTGTCACTAACAATCGGTAGCTGGCGTACAGAAGATGTAGCAAAATACGAAAAAGTAATCGCCTTATTCAACAAAGAACATGCAGATATTAAAGTAACATTCAGTCCTACAAAAAACACCGAATATAATACGGTATTAAATACAGCATTACAAGCAGGAGAAGGCCCGGATATTATTCATTTACGTCCATATGCTGCGGGATTAAAATTAGCGGAATCAGGCTTTATAGAAAAAATTAACGATTTGAATGGATTAAATGTATTTTCCGATGAAGCACTACAAGCTTCTCGAGATGCGGAAGGTAATCAGTATGGGGTACCAGTTAATTTTAGTTCTACCCAATTCTTCTATAATAAGAAGATTTTCCAAGAACAAGGCTTAGAAGTACCGAATACATGGGATGAATTCATTATATTAAATGACAAACTTCTAGCAAAAGGAATCACACCTATCGCGATGGGTACAAAGGAGAGTTGGTTATTATCTCTACTCCATGGCATTATCGGTCCAGGTGTATATGAAGGCGATGATTTCTATAAATCAGTTTTAGCTGGAGAAAGGGATTTCACAGATGCAAAGTTTAAAGAATCCATTCAAATCATGAATGATCTAAAGAAATACTTCCCTAAAAACTCGGAGGGTCTAGGGATGGATGATATCCGTACAGAATTCGCATTAGAAAAAGCTGCCATGTTCCCATTAGGTAGCTGGGAAATCCCAGTTGTTTCTGAAATGAATCCAGATTTAGATTTCGGATTTTTCCCAATGCCATCTAAAGAAGGCAATAAGACTGTGACAACTTGGGTTGATGGTTCATTTGCAATAAATGCTAATTCAAAAAATAAAGAGGCAGCAAAGGTGTTTTTAGAATTTTTAACTACAAAAGAATTTGGAGAACTATTTGTAAAAGAATTCTCAATGATTAGTGCAATGCCTGGAATTTCTTCAGATCAAGCTCTATTGGGTGAACTTAGTAAAGCAGTGGAGTCCAATGCAACACCTTATTTGTGGGTGACTAATTTTACAGGTGGAGAACCAACAACAAAAACAGTACTTGAAACTGAACTTCAAGGAATGTATTTAGGTGATGTAAAAGTAGATGATGTGGCGAAAAAAGTGCAAGAAAATGCAAGGACGTGGTTTAAACCGTTTCAATAAAAAATAATAGCCCTCGCTGAAAAGAGGTGAGGGTATATTGTTTCAATTTACATAAAGGAGGCTTTGGTATATGACAAATGCCACAGTTCCATCGCTAAAAAAGAAACGGAATTGGGCAAAGTGGACAATTCACTTATTCCCTATACCGGCATTAATCATGTATGGACTGTTTGTGTTATATCCAATAATGGCTGCCCTATCCTATAGTTTCTTTGAATTTAAAGGAATGAATAGAGGGACTTTTGTTGGCCTTCAAAACTTCGTTACACTTTTTACAAAAGAGCCTTACGGATCTATGTTTTGGAATGCGTTTAAGCATAATGGACTTTATTTTATTATACAGATGATTGTGATGAATGGACTCGCATTCTTTTTAGCTTTTATCATCTATAAAAGAATTCGAGGTTCAGTGTTTTTCAAAGCTGCCTTCTTTTTACCAAGGGTACTCTCGGTTATTGTAGTCGGTTTTTTATGGAAACTTATTTTAAATCCGAACTATGGCACAGTTAATGTTTTGCTTGAAAAGCTTGGGCTAGAAAGTTTACAAAGAGCCTGGTTAGGCGATCCGGATACAGCCCTAATTGTTATTATTTTAGTGAATTGTTGGTTTGGTATTGGATTTGGTGTCCTGATTTTCTTGGCTGGCTTTCAAGGGATTTCAAGTGAACTTATTGAAGCAGCCAGATTAGATGGAGCAAAGGGCTTTAAGATGATGTCTAAAATCTATTTGCCATTAATGATTCCTTCCATTATGATTATGGGCGTTTTGACGTTCATCCAATCATTTGAAGCCTTTGAACTTATATACGCTATGCAGGGGTCGATGGGTGAACCCTATTATTCTACAGATACATTAGCTGTGTTCTTTTACAGACTAGCATTTGGTAGTTCAACTGCATCCGGTTCAACGTCTATTGGCTTAGGCTCAGCTTTAGCGACATGTTTATTCTGTTTCATTTTAATATGTACTACAGTTTTCTTACGCTTGATGAATAAAAAAGATGTTGAGATGTGAGAGGTGAGAAAGTGAAGCAAGGCATTATTTGGACTAAACCCTTCTATTATATTGTCATTTTTATTGCAGCGACAATTAGCTTGTATCCAATTTTGTTAATGATTCTTTCTTCATTCAAAACGAGTGCAGAAATTTTTAAAAATCCTTTAGGATTACCAACAGGTCTTAGTTTAGATACTTATCGAACGTTATTATCAAAAGTTCCTTTTACTACTTATTTTATGAATAGTGTCATAGTAAGTTTTGCATCCGTAGCGCTGATTGTCATTGTATGTTCTTTAGCAGCTTATTATGTTGCGCGTTTTAAATTTTCATGGACTAGTGCCATTTTCTTTATTTTCTTATTAGGGATGATGATTCCGATTAAGCTAGGAATTGTACCATTATTTATTTTGATGAGAGATTTAGAATTGATTAATTCGCTTTGGTCATTAATTTTTATGAATGTTGCAACAGGTATTCCGTTAACGATGCTTATTTTGACAGGTTTTTTCCGCACTATGCCAAAAGAATTAGAGGAAGCTGCTCGAATGGATGGAGCAGGAAATATAAGAATACTCTGGTATGTGTTATTACCAATTATGCGACCAGCTTTAGGTACTGTAATTATCATTAATTTTATATCTGCATGGAATGATTTTTTCTTCCCTCTAATTTTTATTACTGAAAAAGCGAAAATGACTATTCCAGTAGGCATGATGTCATTATTTGGAGAACATTCAGCTGATTGGGGATCGCTTTTTGCAGGTTTAACTCTAGCATCATTACCAATGATTTTACTTTTTTTCATAGCTTCAAAGCAGTTTATGGAAGGACTGACGGCAGGTGCAATTAAATAATCGTTATATTATTGGAATAGATGGTGGCGGTACTAAAACTCAAGCAGTGATTGGCACTAGTGATGGCGAGATTCTGGCTGTTGTAACGGGTGGCGGCTCGAATATAAAATCCATCCCAAAAGAAAAAGTAAAAGTTCAAATAGGTGTTTTATTAGAGCAATTGTTAAAAAAGGCAGCTATTCATAAAGCAGAGGTCAATTCAGTTTTTGTATGTACAGCAGGTGGTGATCGTGAGGAAGACATAGTCTGCTGGAATAAATGGATACAAGATTTTTTCCAATCGTACCCTTGTAAAATTCAAGTTAAGAATGATGCAGTAGCTGCATTAGTGAGTGGCACATTTCAAGTTGACGGACTAGTATTAGTAGCTGGCACTGGCTCTATTGCTTATTTAATGCAAGATAATGGTCGTAAAATTCATCGAGCAGGGGGATGGGGTTATCTCTTTGGTGATGAAGGAAGTGGTTATTATATGGGGATTCAAGCGTTACGTTATATTTCACAGCTCTATGACTTACAGGAAGGGCTAGACGAATTTGCAGTGGAGGTTCTCAATTATCTTCAACTGAAGAATCCTGTAGAAATTATTACGAAAATATATGAACAAGATCAACCACGTTTGATTGTGGCATCTATTGCAATGCCTATTTTGGAACTAGCAGAGCGTGGTAATGATGTTGCTTGTCGAATTGTATTTAATGCTATTAATCAATTGATACGCCTATTAAGCGTTTTATACTCGAGAGAAGAAAGTGCTAAAACATTACCAATTGTTGTTTGTGGTGGATTATTTGAAAATGAGTATTTCTTTCAACAATTTGAGCAGACTCTAAGCCTGGCCTCTAGTGATAATGTATTAATTAAACCGTCTGTGTCCCCAGTAGTTGGTGCATTTATTTTAGCCCTTCTTGATATGTCCATCCCCATTACTAAGAAATTGAAAGTCGATTTGTTACAGACATGGATGAAAGTTGATCTTAAATAAGATTAGGAAGGAGTGAACTTCTTTGGGGCGAAATCCAAAACTTAAGACAGAAGCGTATCATAGGGAGACGACAAACTTAGATTTAATGTCTGTAGCTGAAATTATAAAATTAATGAACCAGGATGACCTTAAAATTCCACAAGCTATTGAAAGGGTACTACCTGAGATAGAAAAGACGATAAGGGTTGTCCATCATTCGTTAGAAAAAGGTGGTCGATTATTCTATGTTGGAGCTGGAACAAGCGGCCGAATTGGTTTGTTAGACGCGGTGGAATGTCCTCCTACATTTAGTACATCACCAGAAGTAGTACAGGCAATATTAGCAGGTGGGATTGATGCAGTTGTCCTAGCCATAGAAGGCGCAGAAGATGATGAACAATGGGGTCAATTAAGTCTAAAAGAACATGGTTTAACAGAACATGATGTGGTAATTGGTATTGCGGCAAGCGGTAGTACCCCCTTTGTAAAAGGTGCTTTAGTATATGCACGTTCTGTTGGTGCAAAAACAATGAGTTTAACGAGTAATCCAAATTCAATCATTAGTGAATATACTGATATCGCCATCGAGGTAGATACAGGTCCAGAAATCTTAACTGGATCCACAAGATTGAAGGCTGCATCCGCTCATAAAATGGTATTAAACATGATTTCTACAGCTACTATGGTTCAATTAGGTAAAGTATATAAAAATTTAATGGTTGACTTGCATGCCAGTAATAACAAATTAAAAGAACGTGCAAAAAGAATTGTTTGTGAGGCAACTGAAGTCACATACGAACAAGCGGAGCAGGTTTTAGTTAAAACAGGTTACGAAGTGAAACCTGCGATAGTTATGCTATTAACACAGTCAACTTTGAATGAGGCGAAACAATATTTAGAAAATTCAAAAGGGCATGTTCGTGCAGCAATTCAACAGAAGGATCTCTAGTTAAAGAAAATAGAATAATGGATCTTCTTAAATATTGAATAGAGAAGCAGGGGGAATAATAAAGAAGGTGAATTCAGGATTGCTAATACTTGCTGAAATGGAAGCTAGCTTGCCTCCTTCTGAGAGGAAAATTGCACAATATATTTTAAAGTACCCTGCTAAAGCAATTAAAATGACAGCTGTAGATATTGGCAAACAGAGTCATACTAGCAGTGCTGCAGTCATTCGCTTATGTAAATCATTAAATTTAAGTGGTATACAAGAATTGAAACTAAGAATTGCAGGTGATTTACAACGTGAAAAAATAGACATTCGTGATATTGAACCGAATGAACCGCTAGAGTTAACAATCGATAAAATTACAAAGCATAGTATGCAAATCTTGCATGAGACTGCAGATTTAATCGACCAAAAAGAGCTAATGCATGCTGTAGAAGCAATGTTAAATGCTAAGAGAATTTTCTTTTTTGGTGTCGGAGCATCAGCAATTGCCGCAATGGATGCGTATCAAAAGTTTTTACGTATCAATAAATACTGTATGTTTTTAACGGATTTACATTTGGGAGTTACAGCGGTTGTTAATGCTGATGAGGGGGATGTTGTTGTAGGTATTTCCTTTTCAGGAGAAACGCATGAGGTAGCTAAAGTATTAGAGATTGCAAATAATGTAAATGCTACAACGATTAGTCTAACAAGATACGGAAATTCACTCGTCTCTAGTTTAGCAAATATTTGTTTATACACTTCACCTAAAGTGGAAGCCACTTTAAGAAGCGGTGCTACTTCCTCACGTTTAGCTCAGCTGCATGTCTTAGATATATTATTTATGTGCGTGGCAACGAGTACATATAATGATACGATAGAGTATTTAGATCATACTAGAACAGCCATTAACAACTTGCATGAAAAAGTAGGTAAACGTAAAGATAGCTATTTGTAAAAAAGAAGTACTAGCTCATTCAACTATAGCTGGTACTTTTTTTAATTCGTTCCTCAGAATTCTTTATCATGAATATGAAGATTGTAATGCTTAGATTTAAAATTAAATTATGAATTAGAAATAGAAAGGAATTTAAATCATGTCAGAATTAAAATGCGAAATCGTAGAAAGTATTATTCTTTCTGAAGGTAGCAAGGGCTGGAAAAAGGAATTAAATTTGATTAGCTGGAAAGGTGACGTGAGTGAGCATGAGATGCAAGCTTTGAAAACGTTGCAAACGTTCTTAATTTATAGGAAATAACGAGGTGTTTAAAGAGCTGCAGTTGCGGCTTTTTTCATTTTTAGATAAATTTAAAATTTCTCTTAATTTCTTCGACATCTAGCCGATAGGACTAAAGATCCCTATGGAGATTCCGTGTATATAGTTCAAAAATAACTTTTTATAGTATATTATAAATAATGCAAAGGGTATATTTTGAGTTTTTAAAATATTCCATTATAAGAACGGAGGAGGATGTTCGGAATGAAAGGAATGTCTAAGTTAAGCAATAAAGTTTTTGTGTTTGTTGTTATTGCTGTCGTATTAATAATTGCAGCTTTTTCAATAACTCTATATTCAAATACAAATAGCTCTGTTGAAAAGACGATAGGGAATCAGACCGTGCGCATCGGTGAAAATGTTGCGTCCCAATTAGATGCTGAGAAATTTAAGGAGATACTAGATCGTCCAGAAGAATCAGAATTGTATTGGAAACTACGTGATGAATTAAATGATATTCGTGTAAAGAATGGTGTTCAGTATTTATATACAATGACTGTGGTAGAAAAAGGTGGAACTGCGAAAATGTTAGTTGACGGTTCGCCTAGAGAGGAAGATGATTCGCCTATTGGTTCAGAAGAGTCAACAATTAATGATGACATTATGAAGGCTGTTAATAAGGATGGTTACTATCATTCGGGAATAGAAAATTTTGAGGGCTATGGTGATTTACTATCTGCAGTTGTCCCTATGAAGAGTGCCGATGGTAAAATAATTGGACTTATTGGTGTTGATATTGCAGCCGGTGATGTAAAAGAAGTAAAGTCGGAAATATTACAATCGATTTTGCCAATTGTAATGGGTATTACTTTAATCATCGGAGTAGTTTCAACATTCTTTATTCGCCGTTATACAAATCTTACGCTTCAACCATTGACTGTTTTACAGGAGGCAGCTGTACAATTTGCTGATGGTAATATAGTTGGCGCTGAGCAGAAACTAGAATCTGTGAAATTTAAAGGAAATAATGAAATTACTCATTTTGAAGTAGCGTTTTCAGAATCATTGACAAAGTTAAAGGGTACTTTTACAAAGGTGCTGCATACATCTGAGGAATTGAAAAGTGTTATTGATCAAATTGGTGCATCCACACAAACGGTACATACGTCAAATAACGAAATTGCTGATAGCATTCTACATATTGCATCTGGAAGTGAACAACAAAAGGTTAATAATGGTGAAGTGATGAATGCAATGGAAGAAATGGTTGTCGGGATTCAAAGAATGGCTGATTCCACATCAAATATTTCACAAGCATCCATTGATATGACTACTCTAGTTGAATTAGGAGTAAAGGAATCAGAAATGGTTGTCGAACAAATCCAAAATGTAGAGCAGTCGGTATTAGGAACAGCAGACCATGTCACAGAAATGGCCGAAAAATTCCGCTCAATTGAAGAAATGGTTGAAGTGATTACAAGTATCGCGGATCAAACAAATTTACTAGCTTTAAATGCAGCAATTGAAGCGGCAAGAGCAGGCGAGTCAGGTAAAGGCTTTGCAGTTGTAGCAGATGAAGTGCGTAAACTTGCTGAAATGTCTCGCAATTCTGCTGAGGATATTCGTGAACATCTCCAAAACTTTAGTAGCACTGCAGAAAGTGTAGTAAAAGAAATGAATGAAAGCTCACATGAAGTGAAAGAAGGTAGCGTAGCAGTCAGCTCAATAGGCAAAAAATTAAATGCTATTTTACAATCCGTACAGCATGTGAATGAAGAAATTCAAGAAGATTCCGCTGTCGTAGAACAAATGTCTGCAAGTTCAGAGGAGGTTCTTGCTTCTACTGAGCAAATGAATGACATCGTAGTAAACAATGCAAAACGTGCTACAAGAGTCGCAAGTGCATCAGATCAGCAAGTCCAAATCATTGATGAGTTAAGCAATATTAGTAAATATTTAGCTAGCAATGCTGATGAAATGATGACATTGATCAAACAGTTTAAAGTGAAGTAAAAAATAAGAGAAAGGGTCGCTATTATTTAGAGCACTGAAAAAGTCCATAAAATGAATTTTAGCCCTGGCGGAACCTATTAATCGTTTCTGCCAGGGCTTTTTCTTCGATGCCGTTAATTTCCGTTCCGGCGGACGCTTTCCTGGGGACGAACCTTGAGCCTCCTCGTCGCTAACGCTCCTGCGGGGTCTCAAGATGTTCGCTAGTTCCCCAAGGAGTCGCCGCCTGCACTCCAATCAACTAGTTTTATCGTTTTTCTGAGTTTTTCATTCTTTCCGATTCACACCTAACCCTTTAAAGTACTAATTCAAGGTGGTACTATCCATGATCTCTAAACAAGAAAGATTCACTCTAAGCCCTTATATCGTTACTATTCAGGAAAAGATAATTTACAGTATGCACAAACAAAGAGATTCAACTGCTATCAAAATTAAATCCGGTGATAACAAATGGAAGCGATTCGAAAAGCGCGAACGAATAAAAAAGAAGTAGGTAAAAATCAAACACAAACGTATTACTTTGACATAGAAAAATGTAAGGTTTGTCCATAGAAGGCTTAAAATCATTTTTTAATTAAATCTATGGGAAGTTCTTAGTGAAAAATATAACCGCAGTCTGATGACTGCGGTTATAAATATTATTTATTTAGTTTTTTAATAAACACAACTTTTAAATAGTTGAACTCAGGGAAGTCGCGGTTTGCGCGGAAATCCTTTGGTAATGAAGATTGTTCAACGATTTTGTAGCGAGTGTTTGAATCTTTAAATGCTTTATCGATAAATGTCTTGAACTTTTTCATACCGAAGCTTGCGTTGTTTGTTGAAGCGACAATAATACCATTTTTCTCCGTAATAGCAATTGCGTCCATTAGCAATTTCGGATAGTCTTTAGCTGTACTAAATGTCATTTTTTTCGAACGTGCAAAGCTAGGAGGATCAAGTACTACTAAATCATATTTCATGTTGTGACGAACGGCATATTTGAAATAATCAAATACATCCATTACTTTAATATTTTGTGCTTCATAATCGATACCATTGACGCTCAATTGTTCAATTGTTTTCGCTAAGCTACGTTTTGCAAGGTCAACACTTGTTGTTTCTTTAGCGCCACCAAGAGCAGCTGCAACTGAGAATGCACCAGTGTAAGAGAAAGTGTTCAACATATTTGTATCTTCTGCATAATAGTCACGGATTGTACGACGTACATCGCGTTGATCAAGGAAAATCCCAGTCATAGCACCATCATTTAGATTTACTGCGAAATTCATACCATTTTCTTTAATAATGATAGGGAAATCCCCAGGTTTACCCATTACAAAATCATCTTGTTCAATATATTGACCTTTCGTATCAAAACGTTTTTTCTCATAAATAGCTTTGAATTCAACTAATTCGGCAAGTGAGTCATAAATATATTGTTTGAAGCTATATATTCCATCACTATACCAACTAACCATATAATAGCCATCAAAATAATCGATTGTTAGACCGCCAATGCCGTCCCCCTCACCGTTAAATACACGGAATGCCGTTGTTTGGTTATCCTCGAAAAAGTCAGCACGGTGATCTAATGCATTTTTCAATTTAGTTTTGAAGAACGCCTCATCAATCTCTTCATGTTCTTTTGTCGTAAGGACCCAACCAATTCCTTTATTTTGATTACCATAATATCCGGTTGCTAAGTAGCGATTAGCGCGGTCTACAAGGCGGATTAGTTCGCCTTCTTCACGTAGCATATCTGTATTAACTACAGCCTCTTTTAAAATTAATGGATAGCCTCTTTTTAAATCTGCAAGAAAGCTTTGATCCACTCTAAGTGTTTTCATTTTTGTCATCATGTCATCCTTAATATTCGTTTTCATCATTATCGCATTTTTCGCCAAAAATTGCGAAACTAATGGGGAAATTTAAGTCTGGTTCAATAATAAATAGGTCATTTTAACAATAAACGTAATCGTATCCCAATACTCTAAAAATTCATAGTAAAATAATAATAATGAGTACCAAGGAGGCAATGAAAATGCATTATGATGTGATTGTTGTTGGAGCAGGTTCAATGGGAATGGCTGCGGGCTATTTTCTTTCAAAGAGTGGGAAAAAGACTTTACTATTAGATGCATTTAATCCACCGCATGATAAAGGAAGTCACCATGGTGAAACACGTATTATTCGTTATGCATATGGTGAAGGAGCGGAGTATGTACCACTCGCATTACGTGCACGTGATCTATGGCAAGATCTTGCACAGCAAACAGGTAAGGAAATTTTCCTTCAAACCGGCGTTATCAATGTTGGGGATAAAAATATTCCTTTCATAAAAAACGTGATTGAGAGTGCTAAAAAATTTAATCTGCCACTCGAAGTCATGACGGCAACTGAGGTGAACGAAAAGTGGGAGGGTCTGCAACTACCATTAAATTTCCTGGGTTGTTTCGAACCTACTTCAGGGGTATTGAGAGTAGAATCATGTGTAGAAGCTTATAAAGAATTAGCGATAAATGCAGGGGCAACTATTCGTACAGATAGCCGTGTTGTTAAGGTTGATCCTCAATCTGACAAAGTTACAATTTATACAGAAGATGGCGTAATGTTCACTGCAAACTCGGTAATAATTTCTGCTGGTGCTTGGGCTGGAGAATTATTAACTCAGCTAGATTTAGAACTTCCGTTAAACCCAATCCGCAAAACATTTGCTTGGTACGACGTAGACGAGAAATTATACAATCAAAACGATTTTCCGGCTTTTACTTTCGAGCTTGCGGATAGTATTTACTATGGCTTTCCGAGTATCGATGGTGCAGGATTAAAAGTTGGAAGGCATGATGGGGGAGAGACTATTAATCCAGATGAGGACAAACTTGCATTCGGTGAGGTAACGGGGGATGCAAAAGATTTAACGGAGTTCCTAGATGAATTTATGCCGAGAGAACATGATTTGAAATTCGGCAAAACGTGTATGTACACAATGACGCCAGATGAAGATTTTATCATAGATGTCCATCCAAAACATGAAAATATCGCCATCGCGGCTGGTTTCTCTGGACATGGCTTCAAATTTGCTAGCGCTGTTGGGGAAGTGCTATGTAACCTTATTACAAAAGGATCTACAGATTTAGATATCACGCCGTTTTCTATGCAACGGTTTAAAAAAGTAGGGGAAATGTGATTACTATAAAAAACGCAGAAAATTATCTAAGAGATATAATTGCTGAAAATTTGAAGTGATCCTGCAACGGTTTGGAAAATATTCAAGGCATTTGACAGAAAATAGGTAGGTCGTGTGGAACAAGTTGTTCATTTGTAATTATCTCTAATTGGTCGCGTTCGTGATTTTAGTTTCACGTCATCATTTTCCATCACCTCAAGATTATTCTTACTTTCAATTATATAATGAATGAGTCAATAGAAAAATAGAAGGTAGTATTTTATTGGTTTGTAGAAGCGTCCGCTCGACTCCTGCGGGAAAAGCGAGACAGACGAGACCCTACAGGAGCGTAGCGACGAAGCGGCTCGGCTCTCGCCCGCGGAAAGCGAGCGGTAAGCTTCGGAAAATCTGATCTATCCTGTATATAAAAAAAGAATGTGGATAAACCCGAATTTCTTCGCAGTTTTTCTACAGTCTAACATCTATTAAAATGAATGAGTCAATAGAAAAATAGAAGGTAGTATTTTATTGGTTTGAAGAAGGTCCACTCGACTCCTGCGGGAAAAGCGAGACAGACGAGACCCTACAGGAGCGTAGCGACGAAGCGGCTCGGCTCTCGCCCGCGGAAAGCGAGTGGTAAGCTTCGGAAAACTTGGTCTATCCTATATACAAATAAAAACAGAAACTCCCTTAGTTTTTAAAGCATAAGGGAGTTTTTTTCATTTAAATTAATTTTTCATCAATTAGTTGTTATTTTAATGAAAATCAAAATGAAACCTCCCCTTTAAATAAAGTAACAATGAATCATATTATTAACTGGGAAATTAATCCTCTTATATTTCCTTTGTATTAAAGAGTGGATATAGTATAAGAATTTTGAGTTATTTGTAATAAAGCGTAATGACATTGTAAATGAAATGCTGTTGTTTCTCCATCTGACTTTCTCTAGAATTGATAGTGGAATTAATAAAAAAACGTTATATACATCCATAAATATCGAAAAAATACTATCCATTATAAAAGAGAAAATAGGAGGCACATTATTCACATGAACAAGCAAACAGTATTTAAAGCTATCACAGCAACTACATTGACGTTAACACTTGGACTTGGAGCATTAGTAAATAATCAACCTCAACAACCAACACAGACAAATACAACAAATGTTTTACAAGATTCTGCTAATAAAATTACTATGGTATCAAGTTCAAAAGCAACTAAAATCTCAGGTAAATATAATACAACAGCAGCATTGAATATGCGTCAAGGTGCATCTACAAGCAACAAAAAAATTATAACGATTAAAAAAGGTGCCATCGTAACAGCTACATATAAAAAGAAAGTAAGTGGAACAACATGGTACAAAGTAAAATACAGTGGAAAAACTGGTTGGGTATCTGGTTCATACTTAAAAAAATATAAAAAATCAACAACTTCTACTGCAAAAGCAACTAAAATTAGCGGTAAATATAAAACAATATCAGTACTAAATATGCGTAAGAGTGCATCAATAAAAAGTGGGAAAATAACAACGCTAAAAAAGGGAGCTGTAGTAACAGCTTCATATAAAAAGAAAGTCAGCGGAACAACGTGGTATAAAGTTAAACATAGTAGTAAGACAGGTTGGGTATCGAGTTCATACTTAACAAAATACAAAAAAACAACAACAGTCTCTAGCTCAAACTCAGCACTTCGCAACAAAGTTATTAGTGCAGGTAGTCAATATCTAGGGGTGCCTTATGTATGGGGAGGCATGTCGCCATCAGGGTTTGATTGCTCAGGTTTTACAGCTTATTCGTACAAAAAAGCCGGATACGGTACACTTCCACATAATAGTCGTTCTCAACGTGCTGTTACTAAAAACGTAAGTAGTCCAGAAGTGGGCGATTTAATTTTCTTCACTGCTTCGCCAGGAGGTAGCACGATTACACATGTTGGCCTATATGCAGGAAACAACAAAGTATTACATGCAGCAGGTGATAAAGTTCAATACCAAAGTGTTGCAAAAGGGAGTTATTGGGAACCTCGTATCGTAGGCTACGGTTCATTAGACTAATACTATAAACTTTTAAAAGGCTCTAACTGGAGATTTTTATCTTCAGCTAGAGCCTTTCTTATTGAATAAAAGTTTAAGCTTGTGATGCTTCGATACGTGAAACGATTTCAGCAATTACAATTTGGCTACCAAGCATTGGAGATTCTTTTGGAGCTTCACCTGGTTTTGCTTCTGGACGTTTGTGAGATGCTTTGAATGCATCACTTTCTCGCCATGCTTTAAAGCCATCAAGTGTTTCCCAGTACATATTAACGCTCATTTCATCGTATTCTTCAAAATCTTTACATACAGCTACCTCAACTTTGACAAAACCTTCAAATGATTGAAGTGCACCTGGACGAGTGAAGTTAGGAGCCATTTTTTCGGCAAAGCCTTTTTTCGTTTTAATACGGTTTGTTACTACGAACATAAACAATCTCTCCTTTTTTTAGAACATTGGCATACCAGAAACCAATGCCTTTTAAGAAATCGTATACCATGTTGAAACCTCAATGCAAATGAGAACCGATCTTTCTTTTGAAAACTATTAAAATAAGTGTTTCTCAGTCAGGAAGGTTAAATCATATGTGGTTAAAACATGCTTTTTTTAATAAGTGTTTATTAACTTTAAATGAGTAAATTTCATTCAAGTAATTTCCATTTAACAAAATAAAAAGACAGAATCCACCCTTTTGGTTAAAATGAAAGCTCTGACCCAA
>NZ_JBNNTI010000033.1:0-49143 GCF_050278625.1 Viridibacillus sp. NPDC096237
CAGAGGTTTCTTTTAATATGTTCAGTGATCGAAAAGTACGAACTCAAAAAGATGGTAAGTTTCCTATGCGAAATTTCGGGGATCTCGCGCTCAGGTTATTATAACTATTTTTCTTCAGAGTCTAAGGAAAGAAGAGAGAAACGAGAAAAAGAAGACTTGATCATTAAAGAAAATATTTTAAAGGCTTTAATTTTAAACGCCGTAAAAAGGGTGCGCGCCAGATTAAGATGACATTAGAAGGACAGTTTCAAATTACTTACAATTTGAAACGGATTCGAAGAGTTATGAAGAAATACAAAATTGTATGTCCTATTAGAAGAGCCAATCCGTATAAGAAAATGTTGAAAGCCACTCAAGAACACACTGTATTGCCCAATTTAATGTCAAGAAGAGGAAATTGTTGGGATAACGCTCCCCAAGAGTCTTTCTTTGGTCACTTCAAAGATGAAGCCTTTATAAAGCGGTGTAATACGCTTGAAGAACTTAAAAGAGAAATCAAAAATTATATGACGTACTATAACAATTTCAGGTACCAATGGAACTTAAAGAAGATGACTCCTGTACAATACAGAAATCATCTTCTCCATGTGGCATGACCTTTTTCAAAAATGTCCTTTACAAAGGGTACAATTTATTGCTCAGGTTGACCTTATACTACGAATGAGTGCTTTAGTTTAAAAGTTCAACAAGTAGAAATAAAATTCTGTTTTTATTTACCTTCTTATTGAGTAATAATCTTTGAGAAAACAGATTAAAGATATAATAAAAGTAGCGTAAGTAAATCATTGTTTTTTTCAATATAGCACCTGTTACCCATTAAGTTTGTGCTTAATCATCTTGATACTTTTTACTAGGTAATAGGCAGTCTCTTTAAATATTTTCTGATTTTCCACGTGTTTTTACTAAATAATATGCATTCACTGAAGCAGTAATAGGGATAATGAGCGCTATTCCGATGCCTGCGCAAAATATGGTAATAATCTCAGTGCTAAACACTTTGGAATTAACGATTTCGCCAATCGAGTAGGATAAATCTTTAAACCATATAAGCAATCCTAAATATCCACCAAAGAAAGCGAAAAATAGAGTATTCGTATCTGTTCCTAAAATATCTTTCCCGATGCTTAATCCTGATGTGAATAATCTTTTTCTGCTAATAAATGGGCTGTGATAAAAAATTTCATGCATGGATGAAGCTATAGAAATGGCCACATCTAATATAGCACCAATTGTACTCATAATAATCACAGAGGCTCCAATTTGGGCAAAATTTACTCCTATATAAAGTGAAAACATGCTAATTTCTTCTGTTGATTCTTCTCCAAATCCCTGTATCTTAGATTTCTCTGTTACTATGACAATAAAAAGTAGTAAAATCACAATGGTAATCATCGTAGAAATGAAAGCGGTGATTGTTTTACTGTTCTTTTCATTTATATAGAATAAGCTAATCCAACTTATAAGTGTACAGGAAATGAATGTGATTATAATTGGACTATTCTCTGGGTTTGTCATAAAAAAGATAGTAACAAAAAGCACCCCAATGTTTAAAAATAATGAAAGAAAAGACCGTACGCCTTTTTTACCACCAATTAGTATCATCAATATAAATAAGATGGCTGCGAGCCACACTAATACATTCATCATTTTACCCTCTTTCGATTAATGAAAAAAATAGAAGTGTAAAGACTGATGGGAATTGTTAATACGACGCCAATACCACCTGAGAGTGCTCTAGCTAATTCTAATGATAGGTTTATTGAAAGTGTTTGTCCTAATGCATAAGAATTTTTCAAATATAAAATAAGTATTGGAAATGAACCGCAAATATACACAAAAAACAAAATACTTGTTATAGTCCCCATAATATCTCTTCCAATATCTAATCCTGAGGTTTTCAGTGCTTTGACAGTAATATTATTATCTTGTTCAAATAAAGCAAAGATTGAAGAAGACATTGTAATAGTTACATCCATCACAGCCCCTAATGATCCAATTAATAATCCAGCCATAAAAACCAATCGATAAGGACGAGTTAGAAATTGCATTTCTTCATAACGGAGTCCATTTTCGGATGTTAACCACATCACAAAATAACTAATGAAGAGCGAAATAAAGGTTCCTATGAGTGTCGCAACGATTGCTGCATAAGTTTTTTCATTAAAACCATTAATGAGTAACAAAGAAATAACCGTAAATAAAAAAACACATACACCACATATGAATAACAAATTTATATTTGAGTACTTCACATATAAATCCAACGCGAAGGACAATACAAGAGTATTAACAATCAA
The DNA here is from genome assembly GCF_050278625.1 of Viridibacillus sp. NPDC096237. NCBI lineage: Bacteria > Bacillati > Bacillota > Bacilli > Caryophanales > Caryophanaceae > Viridibacillus > Viridibacillus sp. NPDC096237. The sequence goes on from NZ_JBNNTI010000033.1 coordinate 2,298, forward strand.
ACTGATTAATGAAAACAATCCCTGTCTTTTGCCTACGATTACTAAAGCAAATATAAAAATCCAGGCCATCATTAATACAAATTGATCTCGTTTCACGTCTATAATCGTTCCGGTCAATTCTGTGTTTTTAACTGTGCTTGCATCAATTGAAATAAATAATTTGTCACCAACATTGTATTCATGGTCAAATGCGCCAGAAGATGAATACTCATTCGTTAAATGGATGAGTTGACCTTTTTCTTCGCCATTCTTTAATATGGCTGTAATGCGCTGAGTAAACAAATTATCACTATGATTATACATATTTGTTAAGGGAGTTGTATCTTCTAATACTGTCTTAACGACTTCAGCGATTGGTCGGTCATAAAATGATTCATTGTTATTAACGAAAAAAACAGAGAGAATGAAGCAAAGTGCTATTAGAATATAAATTGAAACTTGTTTATATCTTTTTTTGAAAATGTCATACAATGAATAAAAACCTCCAATATGGGGATTTGACTATATGTGTTGCAAGTGTCCATAGTGTAGGCGATCCAGCGAACAATGATACACAATAACACATTGTCAATCTGGCAGCGTATATAGTAACGCTCTAATAGGATTGAGGTTCCTTATTCCAATCGTCTTTTATATACTAATTGTAGGAGAAACACCAAATGCTACTGTTGAAGCATTCGCACACTTGCTTCAATTTTAGGATCAAGTGATGCATATTATTTCATGACAATCTTAGCTATAATTGCATTTGTATTAACATTATTTGTTCCATCTAAAAATAAGGTTAAACAAGATCATAATTATAAAGCCAATACATTTTGTATTGGCTATTTTTATATACTTAAGTTAAAAGAGTAGATATATATACTTGATCTACGTCAATATTCTGGACACACAAAAATTAAGTTTTTTTGTTCTGCGCAACGACCATTCATGGAGTGTTCCACATCCCATGTAGCCCGTCAAAGTGAAAAGAGCCTTTGATATATCGGGGGTTTAAACTTGTTTGCTTCAGTTCTATTTATTTACCTATTGCTATTTCATTACTAAGTATTTGGGGTTTGTTTAGGGTAATCAAGAACAAGAGAAAGATATATGTTGCTCCATTGGTTCTTGTAAATTTAGGTATCATAACGCATTTTGTTGGTGTAAGGTTAATTGGGAGATTTGCAGGAATGGGAGTAAGTTTGATAGGTGCAATTATACTTGGAATAAGTCTTATAATCTTAGTTTTAATATTAATTATAGATTCAAATAAGAAAAGAAATTAAAGATCATTGAGTTGCATAGGCAGCTCTTTTTTCTTTATTGAACTAACGGTGCAGTTTAGTTGAACAAGGAATAAATGTAAAATAAGGGGTAGGTAATATGTATTTACTATTATTAATGGTACAATTTTAGCTTGAATCTTAATTTTTATCGGTCCATACGTGTAAAGAGAGGTGTAAAATGGAATTTTCAATTTTTTAGCAGCGTTCTTGTTTTCGATACTTTAGTCCAACTATTAAAAAAACTAAAACGAGGAAAAGACATACATAATCAATAAATACTAGGTTGTGTATGGATTATCTGTCCAGTGCTGTTTTAGAATATTTAAATAAGAATCGAGCATGTCGCCCCATGACCACAACTTAGTGAAGTTAACCCAGTGAGCAGAGATGGAATTATGCCTTTTGGAGACAAGATGAAAATGAAATTATTGGCGATGAAGAATCAACAACCATTTTATTACAATGGTTTAAGGGAAATAGCATAAAAGATATTGGGTACGAGGACGAAACATTAATGTATGATGAGACTTATAATTATATAGGAAAAGGACCAAACGGATATTATGAGTTATTACAGATAGTTTCTAATGTAGCAAAAAGATTACACGAAAATAAAGTTATTATTAATACTTTTAAAAGAGAAATACCCATAATTATTCACGATTTGGAGTATTTTTGGTTTTCAGAAGAAACAACGAAAAATGGAAACCCTAATGGTATAGCTGAGATATTCTTGGAAGCATTACGCCAAGAATTTCCAGAGTGAATTCTTGTATATTCGTTCGCCTGAAGAAAACGAACTGATAGAAATGCGTAAAGAACTTCAACGTTTACGAATGGAGAATGATATTTTAAAGCAAGCTGCGCTGATCATGGGACGAAAATAGATATGATTCGAAACGACACTCTCTCGCTAATACATTTAATCATATAGGTAAACAAGTAGTTCTAGGAAAAGGTTAAAGAAGGGAAGATATCACATTGATTAAGAAGGAAAAAACAATTGATTGTATTTCAGAGACAGAAAGATTAGTAATAAGACCATTAAAAAATGACGATTATCATAATTGGCTTAACGAGTTTAATAATAGATTTCCTTCTCAGCATAGACACGATATAGGGAAAATTGATATGAGTGAATGTACTGAGGAATGGTTTCATAATTTGGTGAAGAAACACAAGGTGTTAGCATTAAGTGATACAGCTAACGTATTCGGTATCTTTCGAAAAAATGATGGTATACACTTGGGAATGGTAGACTTCTCCACATTAGAAAGAAATAATTTTCAATGGGGTAGAATAGGATACACAATTCATAATCAGTACTGGAGAAAAGGGTACGGAAAAGAAGCGGTAACAGGTGCACTAAATATTGCATTTAAGGACTTGCAGTTTCATCGGATTGAAGCACATATAAACGTTGATAATGCACCTTCTATAAATTTAGCAGAGAGTGTAGGTATGGAATTTGAATGTGTGCGTAAAGGATTTATATATGAATATGAAGAGTGGACTGACCATCTGGTCTATTACATAAATTCCAAGTAATTCTTATTAAACTAACAAGGGCGTTGATCCAAGAAGGATTACGCTCTATTTTTTGGACTTATTGTACTAACTGGTAATATTAGTAAAAATGATTCCGATAAGTATGAGTATTTACTGATATGGTTATTTTTGATCTTCTTCCCATTTACTGATACAATGTGTTTCGAAGAAAGAGGGTAATAAGATGAAATTATGGTGGTTTGCAAATATTTTTTGGTTGGTTGTTTTTGCATTAGGTGCAATAATTATTGGTTTAAGGGAAGTTGATGGAGCTGGAATAGTTCAAACTCCTGAAATAAAAACTATAACATTCATAATGGTAGGGATTTTATTCGTAATTATTATGTTTATCCAATTAGTATGGTTATTTTTTGTCAAAAAACTGAAATATTGAATGTAGAATTATTATCGCTCCTTATTTAGTTAACTTAAAAACCATAAATATCACTTTTTCCTTATTCAACTAAACGGGGGCGATTGTTCAATTAAAGCAATCGCTTCTTGTGTTAACGAAGCAGCTTAGTTCAAAGTTTGTAACCGAGTAGAAGATCTCTTATCTTTCGGTTTTATTTTTTTGAATTTTTTTTGTAACATAATAAGCTTTCAGAATTTATATAAGTGAAAGCGGTAAAAAGATATGGAATTTGAGGAAATCTATCACTAAAGGGGGAGTTTAGTTGAACAAGATTACTTTTGAATTTTGAAATTTTACCAATATATAAAGAGCAGGTGTAGTTGATATGGCATTTGAGAATATAGTTTATCCAGCATTTATAAAGCAAGAAGAAGAAAGTTTCGGTATTCATTTCCCAACATTGCTTCCAGATTACGGCTGGGAGACTAACTTAAGCTCGGGTCCGACGAAAAAGGAAGCAATTCAAAATGCAAAGAAGGCTTTAGCTTATTTGTTAGCTGGTGCTCTATATGAAAATGAAAATTTACCAAGTCAGGCACCCATTCCTGCTAATCTTGTGACGGAAGAGATGGAACTTGTTTTTATTAAAACATCTTATAGCGATTATGTGAAGGAAATTGAAGAGCATTTACCTGGACGTCATTGGCATATCTATTTTAACAGAGATGAGAAAAGTGATTTTCTAGCTGTTGCATATAAGAATAAGCAAGGGTCTTAGGATGTAAAGGTAGATGGTGATTTACCTATTGAAATGGAACAGGAGAAGTTGTTACAACTGGTCCTACATATCCTGTAATTTGTACAGCACGACGTCGAGTTGAGGCGGAAGAAGCGTTCGATAGTTTTGTACTCAGAGTAAAAGAGATATAAAAGCCAATTGTAGATATTGATAATATTGCTTCAAAAACAGAAACGTAACAATTAGTGAAGAAAATATTGAGAAAACAAAAACTATCTGGGATTTGGCGAAGCTAAAAGGAGACTCTAAAAGAGGAATAGAGCACGGCTAAAAAGATTTGTTATCACTTGTGTAGCCGTGCTCAATCCTATCTTACCAATAGCCAAGTAGCTTCCACCATAAGCCACCGATTATAACAAAAATGAGAATTGTAGCGATAGAGACAATAAAGCCTACCGTCCACCATTTTTTCTGTTCAATATAACCTGCGCCAAAGAATACAGGAGCAGGACCAGAACCGTAATGAGTTGTGGCACCAAATAAATTACTGAATGCTGCTAATAGGATCACCGCAAGCATGGCTGGTGCTCCCGCTTGAAGCATAACAGATAGAAACGCGGCATACATGGCACTAATATGCGCTGTAGAACTTGCAAAGAAATAGTGTGAATAGAAATAGACAAGTGCTAATATCAATACCGCAAACATCCAGTTATAGCCAGACACAAACGAACTGACCTCTTTACTAAACCACGGAATCAGTCCAAGCTTATTCATATAAGAGGCCATCATAAAGAGCGTCGCAAACCAAACAAGCGTATCCCAGGCTCCTTGTTCATTTTTAATATCTGACCATGTTAGTACTTCTAATAATAAAAGTAAGGAAAGCCCTATTAAAGCAGCTGTTGTGGCACCAATGCCTAAAGAATCCCCACCAATCCAAAGTCCTAAAACAACAATAAACACTGCAATCATACGTTTCTCAGAGCTTTTTAATGGCCCAAACTCATCTAACTTCTCTTTCGCAATTCGACTTGCTTCTGGAGTTTGTTTAATCTCTGGAGGGAAAATCTTATAGATAATAAATGGAACAACAATCAATGCTACTAATCCTGGAACAATCATAGCAGTTGCCCACCCAAACCACGATATTGTCACACCAGCCGTATCACTCGCTAACTTAACAATTAAAGGATTGGCTGCCATAGCTGTCATAAACATAGCAGATGTAATCAAGTTCCCTTGAAATCCAACCGTTAAAAGAAAGGCTCCCATTTTACGTTCTGTACCATCTTCTGGTTTAGAACCAAATGTATGTGATAAGGAGTGGATAATAGGGAAAATCACACCACCTGCACGTGCCGTATTACTCGGAATAGCAGGCGCCAAAATTAAATCACTTATCAATAAAGAATACGACAAGCTTAACGTTTTCTTTCCAAATAACCGAACAAATACATAAGCTATACGCTCACCTAACCCCGTCTTAATAAATCCACGCGAAATAAAGAATGCAATAACGATAAGCCAAATCGTCGAATTACCAAACCCACTTAGCGTTTCTTCAATTGTTAGCGTATTAGTCACCGCGATCACTGCCATAGCAATAATTGAAATAGCTCCCATAGGTAATGGTTTTGAAATAAAACCGACAATTGTCGCAACAAACACAGCAAACAAATGCCATGCACTTTCTTCTACTCCAGCAGGTGCTGGTATAAACCAAATAATAATGCCAATTGCAATGGTAATGAAGAAAGGAACCCACTTTATCGTACTTCCTGATGTTTCTTTCATGCCAACAAACTCCTTTCATGTCTATCTTCTATAACATAAACGTCCTCTGTCTAACATTTTCCCCATCATTGGTTATTTATATTGAGTTTAACCAATATGCACCCCATTTACTTGAAAACTAAAATATTATAACTGTTTCGTGTCCTAATGAAAAGAATTTTTTATCATTCTACGTTTTTATTTTTTGATCTAGCCAAAACTCGAAGTTAGAAAGGTCACTATAGACTTACTCATTCATTAGTTCAAACGTCTCGTGAACTGTAGCTTTGTAAAAAAGATTATGATTTATCACAAAGTTCAATAATTAATAATAAAGATGAATTGCGAATGGGTGTATTTAAATTACGTAGAAGATTTATTTTGAATAATGCTTTCCATGTATTCATCACGTTTTGAATAATACGAATTAGATGATATTGTTTGGATAAAAAATCACAATGGAGATAAAAAAAGAGATGCTTTGTTCAACTAAAGAGGGAGGTTAGTTGAACAAGGAAAAATAATTGAAGGTGTCGAAATACAAAATAGAGGTTAATAAAAGGTATGAAAATATTCCTAATATTAAATAATAGAGGTGTGTTATGTTTACAAATGCTTGTATTGAAACTGAAAGATTAATTATTAGGCCTTACCAACTCGATGATTTGGAGAGTTTATATAATTTACAAAAAGATCCTGAAGTACACCGATTTATTCCAGAACCAATTTATTCTTTGGAAGAAATGGAGAATATTATTAAGTGGAGTATAGTTGCAAACAAAAAGAACACTGTAAATAATATTGTAAAATTCAATCTTGCTATAGTAGAAAAAGAATCTCAAAAAATAATCGGTTATTGTGGATTAGGCCCGTTAGACTTTGCCCCGTCATCAACAGAATTATATTATGCATTAAGACAAGATAAGTGGGGAAATGGATATGCTACAGAAGCTTCAAAGGCTCTTTTAAAATATGGCTTTTCAGTTTTACGGATAGAAAATGTCGTAACTACTGTTTATCCTGAAAATCTAGCCTCTATCCATGTATTAAAGAAATTGGGATTTCAATTTAAGTATAAAGTTAAAGACATAGAAGTAGAATTTCAAGAATTTGAAGGTTTACTTTTCTTCTCTATGGCAAATCCTCTGTTGTAATACTTTTGAAAAATAATTGCTGCTTACCAGTAATCGAAGAATAATAAAACGCCATTCTAATTACACAAAGAATAGCGTTTTTTCTAATGTTAAGGATGATTAGTATAATGCTTATTTTTTTCTTAATGCTTCTTTTGCAAGTGTATCTGCTGCACGATTTTCCGAACTAGGAATCCATTTAATAAAAAATAAATCAAATTTCTTTGAAAGCTCGAGCGCTTCTTCCAAATAAGGTTTATATGCTTCGTTTTTTACATACTCCTTTTCAATAGAGGCGACGACAATTTTAGAATCAGAACGAACAGAAATCATACCAGTTGATAATTTGAATGCTTCTTTTAATCCGCGAACAAGTGCGATGAATTCCGCAGAATGATTATCACTTTCCCCAATAGACTCTCCGATTTTAATTAATTGACCTTCACCTTTTATAAAGATTCCTATTGCGCTAGGTCCAGGATTTCCAGCAGTTGCTGCATCAATATATAATTCAATCATTTAGTCACCTGCTACATCATATTTATTACTCTAGTATATTTGATGTAGCAAAATATGCAAAGATAAAGAAGAGGAATAGGACTAGTTTGAATAGCGTAAACTAAAAAGCAATTATAGAAAGCAAATAATTGTAACTAAATGCTCCAAGTAGTACAATAAAAATTATTGAAATTTAGAGGTGAATCGAATTGATGGACAAAGTAACCGTCATAAAAGAAATTGACGAAATTGTGGAAAATTATTGTGAAGGTTGCTTCGTGAAAAATCAACTTCGGAAAGACCGAGGGAAGTCTGGTGCCCACCGATTCTGTATTGAGTCATGTACGATTGGGGAGCAGTTACACTTTTTAGGCGAAGAACTTTTAAAAGTTTATACAAAATAACCTATTCCTATGTTAAAAACACCATGAGTTTTATCTCTTGGTGTTTTTTTTGTAGTTGAAATAACTGACAGATGCTAGTAACATGTTGATAACAATTACTGAATAATTACAATAATTGTTCTATTTGAACAATTTGTTGTGTAAATTTGTAAATAAATATTGACTACTTCGGATAGTGTTTGTACACTGTGAATAGACAAATGTTTTTATAGGAGATACAAATGAGTAAATAAATAATGTAAGGATATGATAAAATGAAAGTATGTAAATTTGGAGGAACATCTGTTGCAAGTGCAGAACAAATTAAAAAGGTGGGAGCAATCGTACAGGCTGATCCTTCAAGACGCCTGATTGTCGTTTCGGCTCCAGGTAAACGCTTTAGTGATGACACAAAAGTAACAGATTTATTAATAGAATTAGCTAATGCTGCATTGCAACAAGGTGCGGTAGAAGAGAAATTAAAAAATGTTGTAAAGCGTTATAAAAATAACGCAGATGGACTGGGCTTAGATAATGCTATTTGTGACGTCATTGAAGTGGATTTACGTAAACGTATTGCAGAAGCGGGTTCGATTTCGGACGAATTGTTGATGGATAGCTTAAAAGCGAGTGGAGAAGACAATAATGCGAAAATGATTGCAGCTTACTTCAATAGTATTGGTCTTAAAGCAAAATATATGAGTCCACTTGAAGGTGGCTTAATTGTTAATGATCTACCGGCTCGGGCACAAGCATTACCAAAAGCATTTGATAATTTGAGTGACTTAAAACATTCACAAGAGATCGTCGTATTCCCAGGCTTCTTTGGTTATACAGAAGATGGAGTTTTACGTACATTTGAGCGTGGAGGCTCAGATATTACAGGCTCAATTTTGGCAGCAGCTGTAAAAGCAGAGCTATATGAAAATTTTACTGATGTAGATTCAGTGTTTTGTGCAAATCCTAAAGTCGTAAATTGTCCAGTTGAAATAGAAGAAATTACATATCGCGAAATGCGTGAGCTATCTTATGCGGGTTTCTCGGTTTTCCATGATGAAGCATTAATGCCTGTTTATAAAGTAGGTATACCAGTATGTATCAAAAATACAAATAACCCATCTGCACTGGGCACAAGAATTGTATCTGAACGTAAGTCAAACCATAGTCCAGTAACAGGGATTTCTGCTGACAGTGGGTTTTCAATTTTATACGTGAGTAAATATTTGATGAACCGTGAAATCGGATTTGGTCGTAAATTACTACAAATATTAGAAGACGAGAATATCTCATATGAGCACACTCCATCAGGTTTGGATGATATCTCAGTAATTATTCGAAGTCACCAATTAACTCCTGATAAAGAAGATCGTATCGTAAAACGTGTTGAAACTGAATTACAAGCAGACGACGTGCACTTCCGCCATGATTTCTCAATGCTTGTAATCGTTGGAGAAGGGATGAATAACAACACAGGTTTAGCAGCGCGTGCGACAACAGCCATTTCAAAAACTGGGGCTAATATTGAAATGATTAATCAAGGATCATCAGAAGTTAGTCTCGTATTTGGTGTGCGTAAAGAATTTGAAAACAAAATTTTACAAGCACTATACAATGAATTTTTCGCACTTTCAGCTTCAGTATTAACATAATATCTAATTGAAGTTGCGCCATTAAGTCGATTAAACGATTTATAGGCGCTCTTTTTTTAAAAAACAATGTGAATTTATACTCTAAGCAAACAGTTTTAAATCAAAGAGTAATCTCATATCTAATAGAGAGCAGAATCATTTAAAACTATGATAAATAAAGAATTTTTTTAGTTTATCAGCAGATATAACGTCTACATTTTAGTAAATAAAATCAATGAAGGTTCAGATAAATGAAAAAATTTTAAAAATAATCATCTTCTTAATTGCAATTTACATATACTTTCATATAGATTAGTAATAGTAACTTATTTTACAGGAGGTGAATTCTTTATTCTGAATCTGAAATAAGGATCAGATCAGATATAAAGAACATGATTGGACAATGATATAGCCATTAAGTTAGTTGTTTTCGTAATACTAATTGCACTTACTGCGTTTTTCGTAGCTGCGGAATTTGCGATAGTAAAGGTGAGATCAACTAGAATTGACCAGCTTGTACTTGAAGGCAATAAAAAGGCTTTAAGAGCAAAAAAGGTCACGAATAATTTAGATGAATATCTATCAGCTTGCCAGCTTGGCATTACGATTACGGCATTAGGGCTTGGATGGTTGGGAAAACCGACTATTGAAGCTATCTTGAAACCATTGTTTGAAATATTCAGCTTAGATGCTCGTATTTCCTCAGTGGTATCATTTATTATTGCGTTCTCAATCGTAACATTTTTGCATGTTGTAGTCGGAGAGCTTGCACCAAAAACATTAGCAATTCAACAAGCTGAAACCGTCACATTGCAAACAGCTGGATCACTTATTTTATTCCACAATATTATGTATCCAGTCATTAAAATTTTAAATGGTTCTGCAAGAGGCTTAACCGCATTATTTGGTTTGAAAATGCAGTCAGAATCGGATGATGCTCATAGTGAAGAAGAGTTGCGGATGATTTTGTCAGATAGTTATAAAAGTGGTGAGATTAATCGTTCTGAGTATAGTTTTGTGAACCGTATTTTTGAATTTGATGATCGCATTGCAAAAGAAATTATGGTCCCTCGAACGGAAATTGTTAGCCTTGATCAGCATCTCACACTTAAAGAAGTATTTGATGTGATTAATGTAGAGCAATATACGCGATATCCTGTCGTGGATGGAGATAAAGACCATATTATTGGCATTGTTAATATGAAACAGCTGTTAACAGCTTTTATTTTAGATGAAAAGAACGCTTTAAAGCAGATAACTCACTTTATGCAACCTGTGATTCGTATTATTGAAACGGTTCCAATTAGTGATTTATTACTCAAATTTCAATTAAAGCGCATTCATATGGCGATTCTTATGGATGAGTATGGAGGTACATCCGGTCTTGTCACAATCGAAGATATCATTGAAGAAATTGTTGGTGATATTAAAGATGAATTCGATTATGATGAGTTACCAGAAGTGCAAAAAATAGCAGAAAATCATTATAATTTAGATGCAAAGCTTAGACTAGAAGAAGTAGAGACACTCTTAAATATCGATATTAATGATGAAGATATCGATACTATTGGAGGGTGGTTTATGACAAATCATGATCGCATCTTAAAAGGTGAGAAGCATGAAGCTGAAGGCTATGAATTTACCATTCAAGATGTTAATATGCATCAAATTGTAAGACTCGAAGTGAAAAAAGTAGCTTTATAATGTTAAGGCGTTTCTAAAGTGGTTTTAAAACTTAGAAACGCCTTTTTATATTGCAGTCAGATAATACTAATATGTATTTTTAAAAGGGATTGAAACTGCCTCTTCTTAACTTTGTGGGTTTAAATAGTACGAACAAACATAAATCCAATTTTGTAAGAACTTTTTATGGATTCACCAAAAGTTAATAGGGAATGTACGAGAAGTATGTTGTTGATTCTCTTAATTAACTAACTGTATGCGTATTTGGATAGCAATCTCTAATAATATATTCACAATAAAAAATAAAAAAAGCTATTCTCAAGTTAAACTTGTAGAATAGCTGTATTCATTATATTTTACTCACATTTGCTGCTTGTGGGCCTCGATTACCCTCAATGATCTCGAAGCTAACATCTTGTCCCTCTTCTAAGGTGCGGAAACCTTCCTCTTGGATGCCTGTGAAATGGACGAATACATCTTCACCATCATTGTACTCTATAAAACCATAACCTTTTTCGTTATTGAACCATTTTACTTTTCCTTGTTGCATGTAGGTTCCTCCCATATGAAACAGAATGTTCAAGCATGAAATCCATCACATATTATATGTGAAATGATGGATGAATATTCTTAAAAATCTTGATATAACAAGGTTTTTAAGAATATTAATAAAGTATTGATGCCATAATGATGCCAAAAATAAAAATTACCATGAAGTTTCGAGGTTTTTCATTTATTCACCGAATTTTTATGAAGCCACTTTCTTTCTATCTTTAGTAAAAGAAGATAGATGTAGTTTCGTCAGTTCATGCCCTTTTAGAGCCAATTAGTTCGAGTGGAACATTTGCCACAGCTAATTAAGAAGTGTAATATTTTTTAACTAACACAATAAATTCTGACTCAATGTCGATAACATGCATAGATCCCTTGGTATTTGGTGTCGTAATCTCATACTTAAGAGTATTTCCATTCGGATTATACAATATTTTCGCAATACTTATTGTAACTTTATTATAATCGATATCTGTCCATTTTAACACTAATAATTCACCTAAACGTAGTCCAATCCATGCAAGCATGTTGAAAATAAAGTGATCTCCAGCTTTTCATAAGCTAATGAAGCATCCAAAAATTCTCTTAATTCGTTTTTCTAGAAATAAACATCTGTTACAACTTCATTTTCTAATTCCTCAACAGTTTTACTATTTTTAGTATTTTGGCGAATTCTGTTGGATCTGTATGAATTATCTCTAACTCTTGAGCGAATATAAATATCATACGTGCAGTTCCATGTGTACCTGAAAGAGTATTATCTGAAAGTTTCTTGCTTTCTTTACTTAAAAACTGTTGAAACATTTCTTGGGTAATACCCTTAACTTTCAAATCAGAGAAAATAGGTAGTAGTCTTTTTTTATCGATGTATTTTATAGAGCTCATCTAACATGAATGTTGGGGATAGCAGCATGAATTGAGAAGTTCAGTACCAAGTCGGATTTTTAAAGCACTTGCTGATGAATCTAGGATTAAAAATTGTTCGTGCGCTTTATCATAGCCATAAGGAAATAAGTTGTGGAGAGGTAGGTGAAAGGTGTGAGATAAACAAAACTACTGCTTCATATCATTTTAAAACTTTACGTGAAGCAGGATTAACGCTAGTGAGAAAAGACGCTCGAACAAAGTATGTCAAGCTTAACTTAGGAATTTTAATACTTATATTTCAGGTTTTTTAGAGACTCTTTAGTATTTGATTTGACCATACGTTATCTCAAATGCTCTCATGCAACATTTCTTTATGACATAAATATCGAATATATAACGAGTTCCTTGATTTGACGAAGTATATTCTCTTTAAGCACAATTAAATCGTAAAACGCCATATAAGGGCTTAGAGTGAATATTTTTGTTTGGAAATCATGGACAGCACCAACTTGAATTAGTTCTTTTATTATTGAGGGTTAGGTCTGAATCGGAAAAAATGAAAACTCAGCAAAACGATAAAACTAGTACAGGCGGCGACTCCTTGGGGAAATAGCGAACATCTTGAGACCCCGCAAGAGCGTTAGCGGCGAGGAGGCTCAAGGATCGCTCCCAGGAAAGCGTCCGCCGGAACGGAAAAAAATTAACGCATCGAAGAAAAAGCCATGGCAGAAACGATTAATCTTTTCCGCCATGGCTAAAATTCACTTTATGGACTGTTTCAGTGCCCTCCCTAATTGGACGGGGCTTTTTATTAAGGGGTCTTTATTTTGTCTTTTCTTAGTAGTCTAATCTAATATTTGGATCATTACTAAATCATTGTATTAGTTTGGGAAAGGATAGACTTCACTAGGAGGTCTTTGCTTTTGTAGTTCGCTTTCTTGTAGTCGTTTTTTTCTTAGTAGTTTGAGTCTTATCTAATGAAGCTTGAAGTGCTGTCATCAAATCGGTAACATTATTAGGTATTGGTTGTTTATCGCTTGCTGTTACAGTATTAGAAGCTTTCTTTTCTTCGATTAATTCCATTAATGCCGTACGATAATCATCAGTGTATTTTGTAGGTTCGAAGACTGTTGTTAGTTGGTCGACTAACAACAGCGCGGTATCAAGTTCCTTCTTAACTACAGTTTGTTCGCTTGGAAGATTAGGGACATCAGCAACACTCCTCACTTCATCAGGAAAATGAATTGTTTCCATGACTAGTGACTCCTTATAAACACGTACTATTGCCAGTTGTTCTTTTGACCTTATTATGATTTTCGCAACGCCTATCTTACCTGAATCTTCTAAGGTTTTTCTTAACAGGGAATAAGCTTTACTGCCAGTGGTATCAGGAGATAAAAAATAAGAACGATCGAAATAGATAGGATCAATTTCTTCTATCTTCACAAAATCGATTATTTCTACTGCCTTATTCTCATTTTCTTTTCTCAGGTTCTCTAATTCCTCAGCGTCTAATACTACAAACTTATTTTTTGCATATTCGTAAGCTTTTACAATATCCTCGTCATTAACTTCTTTATTACAACCCTCACATACTTTTTTATAACTAATTGGTGTATTACATTCTTTGTGTAGTTGTCTCAACTTAATATCTTTATTTTCGGTTGCTGAGTGGAGTTTAACTGGTATATTAACCAATCCAAAACTAATGCTACCCTTCCAGACTGTATGCAAATTCAAGGCACCTCTTTTCTTCTTCTTATTATTAATCTTTTCACAGTTTTTATGTATTAGTGAAGAGGATTAATCAAAAACTAGATAGAAAAAAGAAAGAAAGTGGGCATAAAATGAAACCCATGTTAATAACTGCTGCAACAGAAATACCTCAAGGGGATGAGTGGCTATATGAAGCAAAATATGATGGCTTCCGTTGTGAATTAGAGTGGGAGAATGAACCTATTTTAAAAAGCAGGAACGGGAACATACTTAATCAGAAATTTCCCGAGATCATTAATTATTGTCTTGAAATAAAAGAACAAATAAATTCGTTTTTACCATTAACTTTAGATGGTGAATTAGTTTTTTTAACAAATAATTTTCAAAGTAATTTTTCTGTAGTTCAAATGCGAGGTCGAATGCGTTGCCAAAATACCATTAACAAACATGCTGATGCTTTCTCTTGTCATTATGTTGTGTTTGATTGTTTAAAATATAAGGGGAAAAGTCAGACAAACTCATATTTGAAAAAGCGTAAAGAAGTCTTGCAAAAGCTATTTGAAATGCTCAACCTTCCAACTTCCATTAATTATCAAGATGTAAATAGAATCCAGTCCATTGATGTTTTTCAAAACAGTAAGTTATTATGGAAGGAAATCTTAATTAGCAGCGGGGAAGGGATTATTGCAAAAAGAAAGAATAGTAAATGGATTAGCGATAAGCGAACAACTAACTGGTTAAAAATAAAGAATTGGAGATATGTGAGTGTAATCTTAATAAAATATAATAAGAGCAATGGTTTTTTCTCTGGTGCTATTTATCGAAATGAATCTCTTGTGGAGGTAGTCACTTTTCGTCATGGACTTAATGAAGAAGAACTTCATACTTTGATAACTCTATTCCAAACAAATGGGACTGAAAGGAAAGGAATTTGGGGAATTGCACCGTCTATCTGCGTAGAAATAGCGTGCATTGATTTTATGGGGGAAACATTAAGAGAACCAAGCTTTCATTCATTCAATTTCGAGAAGAAAATAGAGGATTGTAATTGGAAGCAAATGCAACGCCAACTTTTCCCATTCCCTGAATCGGTTCAGGTTACACATCCAGATAAACCTATATGGCCGGCAAGAAATATTTTAAAAGAAGATTACTTGTTATACCTACAGCAAGTAGCTCCATACATGCTGCCATTTTTACGTGACCGAAATTTAACTGTTATTCGCTTTCCACATGGCGCAACCGGCGAAAGCTTTTATCAAAAAAGCAGTCCAGAAAATACGCCTGATTTTGTTACAACCAAACAAATTGGAGATACGAACTTTATTATATGTAATAATATTGAGGCCCTTCTGTGGTTAGGAAACCAATTAGCTTTAGAATTCCACATTCCATTTCAAACCATTCATACAAATAAACCAACTGAAATTGTATTTGATCTGGACCCACCATCAGTAAATGAATTTCATTTAGCAGTCAGAGCTGCATTGCATATGAAGGTTATTTTTGACCAATTTCAGTTGAGATCATATGTCAAAACCTCTGGGGGAAAAGGTATGCAAATATATATTCCATTGCCGAAAGATACTTTTACTTATGAAGAGACAGGTATATTCACTAAGTTTGTATGTGACTTTATAATTGAGCAGGATCCACAATGGTTTACGACAGAACGCTTGAAAAAGAACCGTAATAATAAACTGTATTTGGATTATGTCCAACACCGTGAAGGAAAGACAATTATTGCTCCATACTCTCCAAGAGGCAACGAAAAAGGCTTAATAGCAACACCCTTATTATGGGATGAATTGAATGAGAATTTAAACCCTGGTATATTTACAATAACAGCTGTTTTAGAACGTATTAAAAAGATGGGTAATCCATTCCAAACTTTTCAACAAAATGAAAATGAACAAAAATTTACTGATGTACTTAAGCAATTACAAAGCCTAATAGAAAAAGACTAATATGTATGCTCTAAACAGCAAAAAAATCCCGTCCCAAAATAAAACTTAGGACGGGAGTACAATTATTTTCACCATATCACTTCTCTATAGCTGTGGTTGCAATTATCCATTCACCACGTTTACCTTCATGCTTAACAAATGTCTGTAGTTCTTCTTCATTACGTATTACGTCTGCTTGCTTTCAAACGTTCTTGTAAGGTGTAAGAAGATATGCTCCAGCGATAAGCAGCTTCAGTTGGATTAATGCTTTTGAGCATAATTATCTCGTTCAGGAATGAGGTTATAATATTTAAGGGAAATACAAAAAACCTGAGCAATTGCCCAGGTCTACATCAATCCTTATGCATTAATTTCAAAATGAAACTTACGATAAGAATCAAAATGATGGAACCAATTAGAGCTGGGAAAATATAAAAGTCACTTAGCGTAGGACCCCACCGACCTAATAATTTCCCTCCAATCCAAGCCCCAATAATTCCTGCAATTATATTACCAATAATTCCACCTGGGATATCCTTACCAATGATCAAACTTGCTAACCATCCTAGAATACCACCAATAATTAGAAACCAAATAAAGCTAAACATATACACACCTCCTTAAGGTATTTTTTATAATCCCCAAATAAGGTGGAAATATGAATGCTTAATCTAACATAAAAGGATTTCTAACACATTGCATACTTTCCTCTTAAATGGGGTGCTATTTGAAATCCTTTAAAATATCATCATCATTCTGATCTTCGTTAATATCAATAAGCTCTGATACGGTTACAAATTTATAGCCTTGCTTTTGTAGTTCAGGTATTATTTTTTTTAGTGCTTTTATCGTTTGAGTTCTATTCCCTCCGCCATCGTGGAACAATATTACATTACCGGGGCTTGTACCATTTACTACTTTGTTTATAATTTTTTGAGATTTAATTTCTTTCCAATCCAAAGTATCTTGGTGCCAAGACCATATTACTACTTTATAACCGTTTCGCGTAGCAACATCTATCATTTTATCAGTGTATTGCCCACCTACAGGGCGAAACAACACTGGATAGAAGCCTGTAATACTGTGTATAATATCGTTTGTTTTTTTTAATTCGTTTTCTAGAACATTAATAGGTTGATTATACTTATGTGTATACGTATGATTTGCTAATTCATGTCCTTCTTTATATGTCCGAAGAACCAACTCTGGATGTTTTTCCGCATTTTCTCCAATAACAAAAAAAGTAGCTTTTACTCTGTATTTTGCCAGTAAATCTAAAATTTGTCCTGTGTATCTGGGATGCGGACCATCATCTAATGTTATAGCAACAATTTTTTCGTCCGTATTAATATCCCAAAGCATTTGTCCGCTTTCTTCATAGTATCGCCTCCCCTTATCAGAAGCTGTACTAAAGCCAACGTAAAATACAGAGACCATTAAAATACATAAAGTTAAAACTAATATATGATTAAGTCTCAAAACAACACCTACCATCGGTTATTAATTTTTCAAAAGGAAACGATGTCTTAATATCTACAGAATGCAATTTATTATTCTTTAAAAAATCCAACATCTTTAATTTAAGAATATTAAACGTTTATCCACTCCCTGTTTTTTTTACTTGCGACGTTACCTTTTGCAGGAGACGCCGTTTAATTCAAGCACTTCGTTTTACTTCTATTTGATATAAGGGTGCATTAAGAACCCGGGTAGATGAAGGGTGGAAAAAATTACAAATATCGAGAGGTTATCTGGGAATTAGGATAAGTGAAAAAATAGAAAATGGCTGTCCTAAAAGTTGGATTTTGTTTAGGACAGCTAATTTTAATTTTAATTTTATAAACTTACTTGACATTACTAGATAATTAAAATATACTAAGTTACGAAAAGTAAGTAAAAGAGATATGGAGGATATAAATTATGCAACAGATTGGACCAGTTTTTTTACGAGTGATTTTAGGAGGGCTATTTGCCATCCATGGTTTTATGAAATTCCAAGGAGGTATTTCAAATATAGTCGGCTACTTTGATAGCTTAAGTATTCCAGGCTTTCTAGCACATTTTGTTGCAATCGTTGAGCTCGTTGGGGGGGTAGCCATGATATTAGGTCTAGGTAGCCGAATTATCGGTGCATTATTTGCAATCATTATGTTAGGTGCCATCATGACAGCAAAATGGTCTTTAGGCTTGTTAGGAGCTGATGGTATGGCTGGATATGAATTTGAGTTAGCTTTACTGGCAATGTCAGTGTACTTTGTTTTTGCAACGCCAACACCACTTTCTGTAGATGCTTTATTGAAATCTAAAAAATAATTAGATGAGGTATTCAAATGATATATCATGAGAAACCTCATTTATATTAAGAAAAATGATAAATTTAAAGAGTGATAGCCGATGATGGCGTTACTCTTTTTGTTTTACACTTTCGGGTTTTTATCTTAAACATTTGTGGTGCCGAAAATAAATGTACTTAAAATTATTACAAAATATTTTTTAGCAAATAGTACGGTAAAGATAGGAATGACATGTGATGAAATTTTATCCAAACACCACAAATTATATTGTCAATTGATTGTCGAATAAGCGTAGGTTTTGCTGGGGAAAGTACTATATAATAGTCTTGGGTAGAAAAATATAAAGAATACATCTTATTACCTTCAATACTAAAAAATGATTAAAGTAAACGAAAGAGGGATCTGCTGTGTCTAAAACCGTTCAACCATTATCAGATTTAGAAATCGCACAAAGTGCTACAATGCGTCCCATTACGGAGATTGCAGAGATTGCAGGTATTCCATTAGAAGCGTTAGAACTTTACGGAAATTATAAAGCAAAAATCAATCCATTAAAATTAATTGAGAATACAACTGCAGCAAAAGTGGTTCTTGTAACTGCTATCAGCCCTACACCTGCAGGCGAAGGTAAATCTACTGTTACCGTAGGACTAGCTGACGCACTTAACCAGCTAAATGAAAAAGTCATCGTTGCATTACGAGAACCTTCACTTGGCCCAATTATGGGTATGAAGGGCGGGGCAACTGGTGGTGGCTACGCTCAAGTATTACCTATGGATGATATCAATCTTCATTTCACTGGAGACATCCATGCAATTACCACTGCAAATAATGCCCTTGCTGCATTAATAGATAATCATATTCAGCAAGGTAACGTTTTGCAAATAGACCCACGACGTATTATATGGAAGAGATGCATAGATATGAATGATCGAGCACTTCGGAACATTGTTATTGGTTTAGGTGGACCCGTGCAAGGAACACCACGAGAAGATGGTTTTGACATTACAGTAGCTTCAGAAATAATGGCTATTTTTTGTTTAGCAAAAGATTTACAAGATTTAAAAAAACGTATTTCTGATATTGTCATTGGCTACACATATCAACGTGAACCAGTGTTTGTTCGTGATTTAGGAGTAGAAGGCGCCCTAACTCTATTGTTAAAAGATGCTTTCAAGCCTAATTTAGTTCAAACTATAGAAGGAACCCCAGCTATTATTCACGGAGGTCCATTTGCTAATATTGCACATGGCTGTAATTCAATAGCAGCAACAAATACAGCTCGTAGGTTAGCAGATATTGTCGTGACAGAAGCAGGATTTGGGGCAGACCTAGGTGCTGAGAAATTTATGAATATTAAAGCAATGCAAGGCGGATTTAAACCTAGTACGGTCGTAATTGTTGCCACTGCACGTGCTTTGAAAATGCACGGTGGTGCTTTGAAAACCGAGTTGAAAGCGGAAAATGTAGAGGCGATTACAAAAGGAATTGAAAATTTAGCGAAGCATGTGGATACTATTCGTAACTTCGGTGTTGAACCAATAATAGCGTTAAATCGCTTTATAACAGATACGGAAGCTGAACTTACTACTATTTTAGAATGGTGCCAAGAAAATGACGTTAAAATAGCTCGTACGAATGTATGGGAAGAAGGCGGTAAAGGTGGCATTGAATTAGCCAAACAAGTACTATCTGTTATTAACGAAGAAAATAATTTTGCACCACTTTATGATGTTTCAGCACCTATTGAGGAAAAAGTACGTACAATCGTTCAAAAGGTATATGGTGGACTTGGTGTTCACTTTACAGATAAAGCATTAAAACAAATGGCACAAATCGAAAAATTTGGTTGGGATGCACTACCGATTTGTATGGCGAAAACACAGTATTCTTTATCAGATCAACAGTCATTATTAGGTCGTCCAGAAAACTTTACAGTAACAGTACGAGAAATTATCCCTAAATTAGGTGCTAAATTCCTCGTTTGTTTAACAGGAGATATTATGACAATGCCTGGTTTGCCAAAAACTCCAGCAGCATTGAAAATGGATATCGATGCTGAAGGTAATGCGGTTGGACTATTTTAACTAGTGAATTGAATGAAGAGTTGTCTAATTATTGATTTGAAAATCAATTTTAGGCAGCTCTTTCTTAGTAATTACTTCATTTCGAAAAAAGTTTTCACCAATAAGATTAGGGGGTCATATAGTGTAGGAAAGAGTCATGACTGAATTTAACACTAAACTACAATTCAATACCAAGTATGCAAATAAGGTTAATTATAATAGGGGGCAGTAAGAATGGGAAGAGAATTTATTTACCTGTTTGATGAGTGGGCGAAGTCGTATGAGGAATCAGTAACTGGTCAGCATAAAGAATATCGTGATGTTTTCGAAGGGTACGAAAGTATATTAGAAAAAGTTGCAAATGCTTCAATAGGTACAGTTATTGAATTTGGAACTGGAACTGGAAATTTGACACTTAAATTGGAGGCAGCAGGGAGAGAGGTAATTGGGATTGAGCCTCATGAGACTATGCGTGAAATTACGGGTAAACGATGCCCTAATGTTCAGCTTGTTGACGGTGATTTGCAAAACTTCACAGTCGAAAATAAGCATATAGATTCAATCGTTAGCACCTATGTTTTTCATCATTTAACTGATGAGGAAAAACTAGAAGCTCTAAAAACATATGCCAAGCTATTACAACCTGGCGGTAAAATTATTTTTGCAGATACAGCATTTGTATCTGAAGAGCATAAAAAGGCACAGATAAAGAAGGAGAGATCTCGTGGCTACCATGAAGTCGCGGATGATTTAGAACGTGAATATTATACTACGATAACAAAATTACTGACAATGTTTCAAGAGGCAAGCTTTGACGTCTCATTTGAACAATTAAACGATTATGTTTGGTATATGGAAGCAATCAAGAAAAGCACCTAATAATAAATGATTTATAAAGTTTAAAAGGTGGCATGAATATGACTTTGTATAATAAGGTTCAACAATTAATTGGTAATACACCTTTAATGGAAATTACCAATATTGAGATTCCTAATAATTGCCGTATATTTGCGAAATTAGAGTATTTAAATCCTGGTGGTAGTGTGAAAGACCGTCTGGGTATTTCTTTATTGGAGGATGCGGAGAATCGAGGAGTAATACGACCAGGAAGTACAATAATTGAGGCGACTGCTGGTAATACAGGGATTGGTTTAGCACTGGCAGCAATAGGTAAAGGTTTTCATGTGATGTTCGTTGTACCTGAAAAATTCAGTCAAGAAAAACAAATATTAATGAAAGCTTTAGGTGCAGAAATTATTAATACACCAACAGCAATGGGGATGAAAGGTGCTATAAAAAAAGTAAAAGAACTTGTTGAAGCCATTCCGGACTCTTTTTCACCTAGTCAGTTTTCAAATCCTGCAAATCCAGCAACCTATGAAAAAACACTAGGTCCAGAGATTTGGATAGATTTAGATGGAAACATTGATGTGTTTGTAGCAGGAGCAGGTTCTGGAGGTACATTTATGGGAACAGCTCGTTACTTAAAAACACAAAAAACAAATTTGAAAACAGTTATTGTAGAACCAGTTGGCTCCATTTTAAATGGAGGAGAGGCATCAACTCATGTTACAGAAGGTATTGGAATGGAGTTTTTACCTGGTTATATGGAAAAATCGTATTTTGATGCAATTCATACTATAAGAGATGAGGATGCTTTCCACGCATTAAAAGAGTTAGCAAAAAAGGAAGGCCTACTTGTAGGAAGTTCCGCAGGAGCAGCTTTCTATGCATCGCTACTTGAAGCACAAGTTGCAAAGCCAGGAAGTTATATTGTTACTGTTTTTGCTGATTCTAGTGAACGTTATTTAAGTCAATCTATATATGAATTATTTGAAGAGGAGCCTATTTAAATGAGAGCAAAAACAAAATTTATTCATGCTGGTATTGTTGGTGATGAAACAACAGGTGCAGTATCAACTCCTATATATCAAGTAAGTACTTATAAACAAGATGCTGTCGGAAAGTTTCGTGGATATGAATATTCTCGAACAGGAAATCCAACACGCCATGCATTAGAAGTTTTAATTAGTAAACTTGAAAATGGACATGCTGGATTTGCTTTTAGTTCAGGAATGGCCGCTGTAAGCTCTGTAGTTATGCTTTTCAAACAGGGTGATCATATTATTGTAACCGACGATGTCTATGGAGGGACTTTTAGAGTCTTTACAAAAGTTTTAAATCGATTTGGTATTGAGGCAACATTTGTTGATACTGCTAATATTCAAGACGTAGAAGATGCAATTCAACCTAATACAAAAGGAATTTATGTAGAAACACCAACGAACCCATTATTGAAAATTACAGATATTAAGCAGATAAGTATTTTAGCAAAACGACATCAGTTACTAACAATCGTAGATAACACTTTTTTAACCCCATATTTGCAACAACCAATCACACTTGGTGCAGATATTGTTTTGCATAGTGCAACAAAGTATATTGGTGGACATAGTGATGTCATAGCAGGTTTGGTCGTTGTAAATAATGCAGAACTGGCAGAACAATTACATTATGTTCAAAACTCAGTTGGAGCAATATTAGGACCTCAAGATTCATGGTTACTAATTCGAGGGATTAAAACTTTGCCAATTCGAGTAGAAGAAGTAAATTCTAGTACTCAAAGGATAGCAGAATTCTTGGAACAAAATAGCAAGGTAGGCAAAGTGTATTATCCGGGACTAATAAATCACCCAGGTCATGAATTACAAAAGACACAAGCAACTGGTTTTGGCGGTATTATTTCCTTTGATGTTGGAAGTGCAGAGAAGGCAGAAGAAGTAATCTCTAAATTACGATATTTCACATTAGCGGAAAGCCTCGGTGCAGTAGAAAGTTTGATATCCATTCCGGCGCGTATGACACATGCTTCCATTCCTACTGATCGTCGTGCGGAACTTGGAATTGTAGATGGACTTGTACGTATTTCCGTAGGTATTGAAGATGTAGAAGATTTACTAGAAGACTTAGCTCAAGCTCTGTTATAAAATAAAATGAAACAAAGTGATTGGCTACCTTTATAATAGAGGTAGCTGTTTTATTTAGGAGGAACAAAAATGAAAATTGTAGAACAATGTGAGCAAATGGTAAAGGATATTTATAATCAGTTTGATGCTAGTCATGACTGGCAACATATAGAACGAGTTATGCAAAATGCACAAGCAATTTTGAAAACGGAACCAACAGCAGATGGTGAATTAGTAGAACTTGCAGTTTTATTACATGATGTAAGTGATTCGAAATATACAGATTCAAAAGAAAATGAACAACGTATTTTACAACAGCTTAATATATCTGAACAACAGCAACAAATAATTCGAGATATCATTGCTTCTGTTTCTTACAATGGTGGCAATCAATTAGAAGCTACTTCAATTGAAGCGCAAATTGTACGAGATGCAGATCGCTTAGATGCAATCGGAGCCGTAGGAATTGCAAGAACATTTGCTTTCGGAGGGGCGAAAGGTCGTAAACTCTATGATGATCAAGAAGAAGCACGCCATAATATGTCTGTTGAAGACTATCGAAATAAAGAAACAGCTTCTGTTACACACTTTTATGAAAAGCTTTTACTACTTAAAGATTTAATGACAACAACAAAAGGTAAGCAGATGGCTAAAGAAAGACATGAATTTATGGTATGCTTTTTAAAACAGCTTAAAAATGAAAGAGACGGGGAACTATGAGCCATTTAATTATATCTAATCTAACAAAAACAGTCGGAGATAAAACTCTATTTAAAGATATCGACTTTACTATTTATAGCGGTGAACGCGCTGGTTTAATTGGCATTAATGGCACCGGTAAATCAACGCTTATGTCCATACTAGCTGGAGAGCTAGACGCAGACCAAATTGAAAAAGATCACCCAAACAAATACCGCATCGCACATTTACCTCAAAATCCAGAATTTGCTCAAGATAAAACAGTATTACAAGCTGTATTCTCCGGTGATTCACCGATTCTAAAATTAAACCGTGATTATGAAGATACACTCTCTTTACTAGGGAAAAATCCAGAATCATCTCAATTACAGACGCAATTATTCCGTTTACAACAAGAAATGGATACACAGCAAGCATGGGACATTAACGCATTAGCGAAAACAGCTCTTACAAAGCTCGGTATTGAAATGTTTGATGAACAGGTTACTAATCTATCTGGAGGGCAACAAAAACGTGTCGCTTTAGCAAAAGTACTAATTGAACCTGCAGATTTATATTTACTAGATGAGCCAACCAACCATTTGGATGTGCAATCAACTGAATGGCTACAAGAAATGGTGCTACGTTTAAAAGGCGCTGTCATCTTTATCACCCATGATCGCTACTTCCTTGATGAAATTTCGACGCATATCTATGAACTTGCAAATCAAATATTGTACAAACATAAAGGTAATTACGGAGACTATTTAGAATCCAAAGCGATTCGTGAGGAAATGACTGTTGCCACTCAAGCAAAAATGCACAACCGTTATCGATCAGAACTGAAATGGATTCGTCGCGGAGCACAGGCCCGTTCAACCAAGCAAAAAGCACGTATTCAACGCTTTGAAGAACTATCTGATAATATAGACCGTAAATCAGATGCTGGAGGTCTTGAACTTGGTTTAGCAACATCAAGACTAGGTAAAAAAGTGTTGGAAGCAGAAAGTATCACAAAATCTTTTGGTGAACGTCATTTAATTAAGGATTATTCATTCCTTTTACAACAAGGCGATCGCATCGGTATTATTGGTGCAAACGGAGCAGGGAAAAGTACTCTCTTGAAAATGCTTGCTGGTGAGGTTGTACCTGATCAGGGGCGAATAGAAGTGGGCTCCACGGTCCGTATTGCACATTTTACACAACAACTGCCGCAAATGAATGACAATCAACGAATGATTGAGTATATTCGTGAGTCAGCTAATGATATTCAAGATTCAGAAGGGGAACATCATTCGGCTGCATCGATGCTCGAACGCTTTTTATTTCCATTGCATACGCATGGAACGCCAATCGGCAAGTTGTCTGGTGGAGAACGTAAACGACTATATCTATTGAAACTGTTAATGGAGCAACCTAATGTTCTTTTACTGGACGAACCTACAAATGATTTAGATATCGAAACGCTTTCTGTTTTAGAAGACTTTATCGAACAATTCCCAGGTGTTGTTGTGACCATCTCCCATGACCGTTTTTTCTTAGATCGTATTGCGAAAAAACTCTGGATATTGGATGGGCAAGGTGGAATCGACGAAAGTCTCGACATTTACAGTGATTATTTAGCAAAACTTGAAGCAGTACCTGCACCTGTGAAAGAAGAAAAAGTTGAAAAACCAAAAGAACAAAAAGTGAAAACTCAAAAGAAAAAACTTTCATTCAAAGAACAAAAAGAGTGGGAAACAATAGAAGCTGATATTGCAAAATTAGAAGAAGCGATAATGGAAGCAGAAGAAGGTGTATCTACAGCTGGTTCTGACTTCACAAAACTTCAACAATTAACAGCGGAGCTGGAAGAACTGAACGCGAAGTATGAGCACCTTATTGAACGATGGGAATACTTACAAGACATTGTGAACCAATAAGAGGGGGATTACAAATGAACATTTTAACTATAGAACCAACACCAAGTCCAAATACAATGAAAATCGTTTTAGATCATGAATTACCTTTTGGCAAAGCATATAACTATAACGAAGCCAATAAATCTGATGCGCCAAAAGAAGTACAAGACATACTAACAATCGAAGGTGTCAAAGGAGTCTATCATGTAGCAGATTTCCTAGCGGTAGAACGTATTGCAAAGTATGACTGGGAAAGTATCTTAGCAGCTGTTCGCATTGCATTTGGTGAGGATGAGCAAGTAAAGAATAGTGAAGAACAGGTAGACGAACATTTTGGAGAAGTATATGTACATGTTCAAATGTTTAAAGGTATCCCATTACAAGTCAAAGTGTTTGATAGTATTGCTGAAAAACGTTTTGGCCTAGCAGAACGTTTTATCAATGCTTTTAATGAAGCGATGAGTACGGATGAGAACTATATCTATGAACGCAAATGGGTAGACTATGGTGTCCGTTACGGTGATAAACAGGAAATTGGTGATAGCGTTGTTGCAGAACTTGAGGCATCTTTCCCTAAACAGCGTATTGATGAACTGATTTTGGCAAGTAAAGAGAAAAAAGACGTTGTTGAGACACGTAAACGAAACGTTTCATTAGAAGAATTTTCAGTAGATGATTGGGCAACCCGCTTCCAACTGCTAGATCAAATGGCAGATCCAGAAGTTGAAGATTTACCTTTACTTGAAAAAGCTTTACAAGATGAGAAAATGTCTATTCGTCGTCTAGCAACTATTTACTTAGGCATGGTAGAAGATGTTGCAGTTGTACCCCTATTAGTACAAGCACTAAATGATAAGAGTTCTTCTGTACGTCGAACTGCAGGGGATTGTATAAGTGATCTTGGCTTTGTAGAGTTTGAAGCGGCAATGATGGAGTCGCTTAAAGACCGTAACAAACTTGTGCGCTGGCGTGCAGCCATGTACTTGTATGAAACGGGTACAGAAACCTCACTTAAAGCTCTTGAAGAAGCAAGTGATGACAGCGAATTTGAAGTGAAACTACAAGTGAAAATGGCTATCGCTCGTATTTCACAAGGCGAGGAAGCAAAGGGTTCTGTTTGGAAACAAATGACAGAAGCACGTGCTTCAAAAAAGATTAAGTAAATAATAAAAAGACACTGGGATTAAAAATTTAATAGAATAAACTAAAAAGAGGATATTATGTTCAACAAATGAACATATATTCTCTTTTTCTTACATATTAAAATCATTAAAAAATAATTCTTGTTAGAGGGAGTTTAGTTGAATAAGATATAAAAGGGTTTTATATAATAAAGCGAAATAATAATAGATTATTTGTAAAAAGGGAGGTAAATGGTATTGCTGCCACTTATGATCTCATCACAGCGGGTAAAGATCATAACGGTTATGTTTCTGTAGAAGTGACAAAGGCCAAAAAATCAGAAGCTAGAATAAAAGAATTGACAGATGAAAACAAAAAGTTACGTAAAGAAGAAAGTTCAGAACTAGCAGATTATATTAGAAATTTAGTACTGTCCTATTGAAAAAGGGAGTTTTTGGTATAATATTTGAACATGTACTTTTACATAAGATGGACGACTTCTGGATTTTACCAGGAGGAGCTATGGAGTTTAATGGTGTAGATTACGAAACCACTATGGAAGCTTTAAAAAGAGAATACAAAGAAGAATTAGATGTGGAAATTAATATCATAAAACTATTATGGGTAAAAAGGTTTAATGTACTCTAAAATATGCATCTTCGATTAAAAGAGCGTTATAGGTGCGGTTTTTCTAAATTAGGAAGATAAAGTTTGCATACAATGCACATTTTAATGAGTTGTCGTAAATTATCATATAGTTATATAATTAATAAACTGATTATATAGAGGAGTTGAAAAGGAACATGTTCGCGCGATATAAAGTATTTTATTTAGTCTTTAGCCTGCTAGCGGTAGCTTTTGTTTTGACGGGTTGTGGAACTTCAACAAAAAGTGGACAGTCAGAGGGAAAAGTGGTAAAGGAATCGGACGAAAAAAAGGATTATTCATCAGCTGTGAAAGAAAATCCAATTGTGACGATTACGATGAACAATAATGAAAAAATCGTTATTGAACTAGAGCCTTCTAAAGCTCCCAATACGGTAGCTAATTTTATTTCATTAGTTAAAAAAGGATATTATGATGGTCTAATTTTTCATCGGGTTATCCCTGATTTTATGATCCAAGGAGGAGATCCTTCAGGAAATGGATCAGGTGGACCAGGTTATTCTATTGAAGGTGAATTTTCTGAAAATGGTTTTGAAAATAATTTGAAACATGAACGTGGTGTCATTTCAATGGCAAGGTCTAATGATCCAAATTCTGCGGGGTCTCAATTTTTTATTATGGCAGAAGAATCGCCACATCTTGATAGAGAATATGCTGCTTTTGGGAAAGTAATTGAGGGCATGGAAACAGTAGATACTATCGTTGCCGCTAAACGAGATAGTGCAGATAAACCGTTAGAAGATCAGCAAATGAAAAAGGTAGAAGTGGATACGAAGGGCTTTGACTACCCTGCACCAGAAGTACGAAAATAGAAGATGTGAGAATCCGAAATTGGGCGAATTTATCTTATATCGGGAGCACCAATCCAACAATTTGTTAAATTAGAAATGAATACAATTTGATTGTATTGTAAGTAGTGAATGAAGAATAATAAAACCGCACATAAATCAGTCACGAAGAACCATATCATAGATAAGTGAGCAAAAAAAATCAGTACTTCTATTAGAATAGAAGTTGCTGATTTTTTTGACTAAAAAATAATATTAAAAGTGAAGTTTGCAAGAAATTTACGTATTCTATTATAGATTTCTGTATTTGTTTCAATATGAATTCCTAAAGCATCGGAAAAAGAATGTAGTTCCATTTCAATCCAATCATAACTACCTAAATAGGGGAGATATTGCTAGCTTTTAATGCAGATAATCGAAAAAATACAAAGGGCACTTTTATCAACAATCAATTTCAGAAAATAGTTCCTTTATATTTTATTTTATATTTATAGTGTGACTTTTGTCTCTCTATAGTATAATGGTATAGTTATGTAAAAAGAAATAGTGAATGGATTTAAAGGCTTTATGCGGGTTATCAAGTAGTGAAATTAAGAATGGGAGAGATTATATGATTTGTGGGAAATGCGATTGTGAAAAAAAGCCAGCTTTAGTCGTGCAAAACTTCAACCTTCACGGTGGAGAACTTCATATTCAAAATATACCTGCAGCGCTTTGTGATTGTGATGTATGGTTAGCACCTTCTATCAGAATGGAACTGCAACAATATGCATCAGAAAATAGTCATTTACAAGGTATACATAATATTTCATTTGAAGAGATTTAATAAAATAATTTGTACATATCTGTAGAAGGACTTCTGAAATTGGAAGTCCTTTTTTTGATCATTTATTTTTAGTTCAATACTTTACGCTTTTTATATTCCTTGGATGAAAATATGCGCAAGCTACGATAGATAAACTGTATACATAATAGAAATATGATTACTCGAACAACGGGACTTTGAATAGGTGCTACGATTGAAAATACAAATAGTGAGATGCCTAGAACAGTAAAGAAGACAGCTGTATTGACATCTTTCATCAACAAAACTCCTTTTTAATACTACTTATGATTGTTAATGTATTTTTCTCACACTACAATCTTTCTATACACTCGCAATAAAAAAATAATTGTTAAAATCTTAATGAATAAAAGTAAAGTCTCCTTTTAAAAATTCACAAGCCATTTTTGGGAATCAATAGAATTGAAAAGGTTTTTGGAATATCAATATAAAAAATGAAAAAATATTGAAAAATTTGTGAACAATTGTTTATAATTGTACTAATAATAAATATAAAAGAAAAAAAGTGACTTAGAGTCTTCTTAAAAAGAAAATGAATTTGATTAAAACTTTCGTAATTCATTGAAGAAAAAGAAATATGACATTCCTAATACATGTAGATCGTTTAGCATAAGCTAATGGATAAGAATTTGTCAAAAATAAAAAAGTATTGATAATTATATGTTTAAAAAGCTATATAAAGGCACTTAGTATTAACGAAATATCAATAAGATTGTATAGAAAGGAGATTGTCTATGGATAAAATTAGACTTATACCTCATGATGTTATGTACGCAGAAAAAATATCACCATTAATCAGTTCGAAATTAGTGAAAAGTGCACTAGGTATGAATGATTATCAAACATCAGTCAGTGGGGTACTCAATTTTATACGTGGCATGCAACTTGCTGAAAGAGAAAATCAACAATTATCTCGTGTTATTATTAATTCTGCTTTTGAAATAGTAGGTGTTACAACTCTAAAAGAAATAGATCATGAAAAGAAGTTATGTCACATTGGTACATGGATTGCTGAGCCTTTTTGGGGATTAGGATATAATGAGCAAGCAAAAGAACAGATTCTGTTATTAGCATTTAATCGCTTCAATTTAGATTATGTATTTGCGGGTGCTAGAGTAGAAAACATTCGTTCTCAAAAAGCACAAGCAAAACTTCCGTATATGACATTGTCAGTTGAAGAAGATTTTCCTGAAGAACTTAAAAAAATTGAACGTCAAGAAAAAACGCTATGTGTTTTAAATGTCATTAAACGAGACGATTTTCAAGCGTGGTACCATTTTCAATATTTGGGTAAAGTTGCGAATAGTTAAAAAGAACGATTCCTTATAGTAGGAGTCGTTTTTACTTTCATTATATAGAGAAGTAGAAAAGTCAATAAGTGATCTCTTCTATGTTGGGGTTGGTTTACTACCGGATGTAGAATCTCTAACGAGTTACTTATCATTCAAGGTGGACCGTTCAAAAGGAAAATTCTAATAAAGGATATTAATAAAATATCCAGAACGAAAAATCTATAGGCTTCTCAAGCGCTGTTGTTTTGAAATAATTTATGGGACTGCCTATAGCATGGCAACTTGTTTCTCCACAAATTAAGTTAGATAAACGGTTAAAAGAAGTTGTGTAAGTATGATTTTGAATATCATCTTACACAACCTCTTTTTTCACTAATTTTTTCTTTTTAAAAGTTTATGAATGTCATCTAATGTTGGTAGAGCAGAAAATGCTCCTTTTTTAGTAGTAGTTAGAGCACCACAATGATTAGAAAAGGACAGTAATTCGCAAGCAAACTGTGTACAATAATTAGCTAATTCATTTAGCTCGACGTTATTTGTTAAAAGCTTAAATAAGAATGCACCGATAAATGCATCACCAGCTCCGGTAGTATCTTGTACCATAACATCACAACCTGGAATACTAAAGGGTGTATCCTTTGTAAAAAGAGTTGCGCCACTAGCACCTCTTGTATAAATCACAACTTTTACATGACCTGTAAACAATGATGCGATTGCTGTTTCCTCCTCTTCGATACCAGCAATGAAAAACAGTTCTTCATCTGAAATTTTCACAATATCTGCTAGAGGTAAAAATTCTAAAATAGTTTCTCTACAATTTTCTTTTGAAGCCCATAAAGGAAGTCGAACATTTGGATCAAAGCTTATCAAAGTATTATTTTCACGTGCAAGGGAAAGCGCTTTTTTATGAGCTTCTTTCATCGGACTTTCCACTAAACCAACCGAACAAAAATGCAAAATATCACCATGTGAAAACCATTCTGATTCTATATATTCTTCTTTATATAGCAAATCAGCGGAAGGCTTTCGATAAAAGGAGAAATCTCGTTCTCCTTTGTCAGTTAAAGAAACAGTAGCAAGTGCAGTATTTGCTTCATTTGTAAATTTAATTAAATCAGTATTTACCTGCAATTTTTGTAATGATTCAATTAAAAATTGGCCAAAAGCATCGGCTCCTACTTGGCTTATTAAGGAAACGTTTCCCCGAGTTTTGCTACAGTTGCAGCTACATTTGCAGGGGCTCCACCTGCCATTTTTTCAAAAGATGCCACGTCTTTTAACATGATACCTTGTTGTTGAGGGATAAAATCTATTAACACTTCTCCAATTGTATATAAAGTTTTCATATAGTTTCTTCACCTTCAATATGCTATATATTCACTTTATTTTACATGGAAATGAAAAATGATGATTAAGTTGATTTCTGATAGGAAAAGAATAGTTGGTATTTGGTTTCTATTCCAGTTGCTAATATTGAACTGATGCTAAACAACTTATTAATTCACAATAGTATTGATGTATAAGTCTTCCCTAGGGAATAGGTTCCGCTATTAATAGTAAAACGTGAGAAATTTTAGTATGATTAATTATGTAAACTATAGTTATAATAATGTTACATTTATACGATTCATACATAGTTAAACAGGAGGTTTAGATGAAAAAGCAGTTGATTATAGTCATCACATGCCTAGTTGTGATGGGTGCTGGACTATATGCAATTCTTCATGTATCTGCCATACATCAAAGGAAGTCTATATTCTTCCAGCAAAAGACGATGGAAGAACCAAAATTCTTAGTAGATAAACGTGCAGTTCTTTATGCATCTTCAGCGACACCACAGCTAGAAAAAGGAGCAGGGAAAAGTTTAGCGATATTTATTGATAAAAAAGGCTTTGCCACTGCAACGGAAATGGCGGGAATGGAATTCGGAGTAAGTAAATACAATGGTGAACAATTATATTTGGATGCCAGAAAGAGTGTTTACCTTTTAGGGAAAAACGCACAACAATTCCCGATGAAACGTGATGAAATCCGTAATACTCTTTCTGGTTATATCGCTTCAGAAGAAATCTTTTATAGCCTATATAACACCGGATTTAGTAATGATGCTGATTATGACACAGGTGTAAGGTATGGCAATACATCTGGCTTTAAAGCAGCATCACTACCATTTTACGTGGCTACTGCAGGTACGATGAAAGATCAAATAATTGTTTTAACAAAAGACCTTATTAAGGATAACTTTGATTTAAAATCGGTTACTATAAAAGACAAAGTAAAAATAGAACAGTTAGCATCAGTTCCTTTACCTCATGCAGTAGAATTGGATCCAATCTCATCCATTTTAGAAGATAAGGAAAATTATTATTTTGTTCTCTCATATTTAGAAAACGATGCAAAAGAAGATATATTGCTTGCAACTATAAATAAACTAACATTCACTGTAGATGTTAAAAACCTCGCTGAGTATCGTAGTGAAGAAATTGTATCAGACTCTTTACCTTACAACTTTGATAATTCAACACACATTCATAATCAGGAATTATATTATATTAACGGTTTAGGGGAAGTATATTCATACAATACTTCAAATAATGTCATTCAAAAAAAGTTTCGACTAAACCGACCAACTGGAAATTTCCATCCAAAGTTTGAGCAAGTCGATTTTAGAGGACAAGCGCTATTTTATTTAAATAATCGAAAAAAAGATGTCTATTATTTAGAGAAATATGATTTGGTAACCGGTGAAATGATAGAAGAGCAAAAGGTGGAAAATCTAAATAAAATATTAAAATCAGATAGAAAAGATCTTATATTATATAATTTGGAATTATTACATTCATAAAGAAAACCCAGATGCTTAGATGCATCTGGGATTTTTTTATGAAAAAAATCTTTCTTTATATATGTAAAACCTATGTAACAAGTAAGGGGGAAAAGGTTACACGGTGATTTGTCATATTCACGTAATATCTGAACTACCATCTGAGTGCGTAGGGATGTACAAAAATTATAACTCCCGATATTCCAGTATTTAACCATTCATAAGGTACAAATAGGCTTAAAACTCATATTTTTCACAAAAGTGATAGGTTCAGCATTTAATAAGTAGTAATGACACTGCAATAAAACTTTTATTAGGGACAAGAATCTAAAACGGAGGAGATGAAAAACGAGTGGTCAAAATTAGAAAACACCTAGTTTCACAATCAATCATGAATAAAGTAACGAGCGGGACTGGAAACGGTCAAAAATGGATTACTATTCACGAGACAGATAATACTAAAAAAACTGCCAATGCAAACGCTCATGCTCGTTTACAAGCAATGGGAAATAGTCGTGCAGCCTCATGGCACTGGACAGTAGATGATAAGGAAGCGGTACAATCTTTTAATCATAATGTTAAATGTTGGGCTGCCGGGGACGGTAATGGCAACGGTAATGCAAATTCAATCCACATTGAAATATGCGTAAATGAAGACGGAAACTACAAAAAAGCAGTTGAAAACACCGCTATTTTGGTTGCTAAAATTATGAAAGATGAAAAAATTCCCATCAGTAATGTTGTTCAACACAATCATTGGAGTGGTAAAAACTGTCCATCTAAAATGCGTAGTGGTAAAGCGGCATACACTTGGTCAACATTCAGGAATTTAGTCATAAAAACACAAATTATTACCGTTTCAAAACCTATAACAAATAAGACTTTTCAAGTTCAAGTGTTGGCAAGCGTATTAAATTACTATGATGGACCAAGATGGTCTAAACCAACTGGTAAAGTAAAAAAAGGTGAGAAATTAACTATAGAAAAGAAAGTACTTGTAAATGGTTCAGCGATGTTTAAAACAATTGCAGGCACTTATGTGACAGCAAACTCAAAATATGTAAAAAAATTTAATCCTGAAAATGATAAATCATATGATTATTAATAATTTACTTTGGTTCGAAGGGGGTAAGTTTAATGGCATTTAATAATCCGAAGTGGAGAAGGTTCTTAAGCTCTCACCTACTCAAACATGTAGAACCTATTCCAGGTAGTATTGTCTATTGTAAGTTACTAGGACTTCCAAATAAAATCATAGGTACACCTGATCATACCGGCATCTATGTTGGTAGAAAAAGAATAATAGAGTTGAATGGTAACGAAAAAATAATAGAAGTAAATTACTATAACTTTTTAAATGGCTCATCTGTACGATCTGGAACAGAATTATATGTAGCTTGCGATATGAATGGTAATGTCTTGCATGACCCAGCCATCGCTAGAAGAGCAATAGCAGCAAAAAATACACACAATGGTTACAATCTAATCAGAAATAATTGCCATATGTTCACATCACGTTGCATAAAAGGAACAAACAACGATCCACTAGATGCAACATTTATGAACGTCGAAAGAAATATTAAAAAACATTTTGGAGTTCCTGCAATTAGTTGGCGTACTGTAAAACAGTGAATCCACTTAAGCTTCTTTATCTATAAGTAATTTGTAAGTTATTGTAATTACAATAGTATTTTAACAAAATAGTAAAAGTGCCAAGCTAGGCTTATACTTCAGGCTTGGCTTTTTACATGCTATTGCTGAGTAAAGTATGTATTATGTGTACATGTAATATTTAGTTTCTATCAATTTTTCGCTCAATTTTTGCTATTTGAGCAACTATAAAGTCTAATTGTTTTTGCATATTTTTCAATTGGCGATTATTATTTGATTGGTTCTTTGTATTTACCTGTTCCTCTGCCTGAACTTCATCTATCGCCTCGACAAGGGCTAAAGTGAATAAAGCATCGGATATTACTCTAACAGTCGCAGCAAGAACCTCAATTTTTTCGGAATTTTTTGTTCCGGGTATTGCAGAACTTATTAATTCATCTAAATCTATATTAACGTTATTCTTCTTCAATGCCTTACCCTCCCTCAGATAAAACATAACATCTAAAAATTAATTAATGATACACCTTCATCTCTAATATTAATAAGTTCCTATTATTTCTCGGGATTTCTGTAACTAATAAGAGCAGTTTTTAATGCAGCATAATTTCCTATAGCTGCATACCCGTAAAACCAGCCCATAAATATACCAGCAAGTAAATCATTTCGGTGGCTTATGAAAATAGAAATAAATAATCCAAAGAATAATGCAATTGTAGGAACAAATTTCGAAGGAGTATGATAAATAATTTTAATCAGTTGAGTAATAATCATAATAATTGGAATGGCAATAACAGCATCCCAAAAATTTGTATGGATAATAGGGAAATTAATAGGGAAATTCATACGCACACCACTTTCAACTATAATGATTATATTTTCACCTGAAACAAAGTAATTATTCACTATGTTAGGGGGAATTTGCGGTATGAGTGACATGTTGCTATTGCATCACCTAGTATATTGACTGCAGTGCCGACTAAATCTAAATTGGAAGTGTTTTTTCCTTTGGTAGGAGATATTGTAAGTTTTAATTTTGAATTCGTTTTTTCTTGTATTATTGTTCAATTTAGTTCCAAAAAATAAAGACCAATCATCTGTATAGGACAACGAATGCTCTTTTAGAATTTAAATTCTTTTTTATAGTGTATGATAATTTTTAGGTAGGTGTAACTTGTACAAAACGTATTGTAAATAAGGAGTGTGAAAGAAGGTAGTGTAGGGGCAGTATCATGAGTTGATTGACCTAGTAATATGGGTCTTTATTATCGATGGTCTAACCGATTTCGATAAAATAAATTTCTGTTATTGTAATCTGGTTCATTTTTTATGAAATTATAGGAGTTTATTTGCATATTCGTATATGACGGAATATCATGAAAATAGAAATAATTGTTTTTCAAAAAAGTGATTGTTTCACTATGTCAAGATTGTCTAAAGGTCAATCGGTTAAGGAGGTATATGGGATGGACGCAATTGATGTGTTAACAAACCTAGAGAAGTTGAAGGCGTACTTCCAGCCCATTTTTAGTGCAGACGAGCATGTTGTCATTGCATATGAAGTCTCTGGCAAGCTGATAAACAATGAAGAGCCTATAAGTTTAAATTCATTTGCCTACGATGACGATATTCCGGAAGAATATCGAGTGGATGTTGAGCATAGGATTTTGCATTTAGCTCTTTCGCAAATAGCTGAGGAGTCAAAGGATTTTGATATTTACTTACCTTGCAATGCCAACTTGTTAGTACTTGATTATGGAGAAAGTTATTTTGAAATCATAAAAAAATATATCCCTGAAGAAGAGCTGAAACGTATTGTTCTTGTAATTTCAGAGCACACTTATACTGGAGAATTCAGACAGCTTAATAATATCATTCG
This sequence comes from Viridibacillus sp. NPDC096237, assembly GCF_050278625.1. NCBI lineage: Bacteria > Bacillati > Bacillota > Bacilli > Caryophanales > Caryophanaceae > Viridibacillus > Viridibacillus sp. NPDC096237. Next base: position 39,321 of record NZ_JBNNTI010000033.1, read on the forward strand.
TTATTTTCAAACATATGGTATGAAAATTGCTATTAGTCAGGTTGGTTCTGAAAGTCATTGGGATTATATTAAAACGCTGTCTCCGAATATTTTGAAGCTGAATATAGAGCAATTAACTTATCAATCTTGGGGTGAGCAAAATGATTTGTTCACATCTCTTGGTAAATTAGCGCGTAAAATTGGCGCAAATATGTTATTTGAGGGAATCGATAAAGAATTTCAACTTCAATTTGCGTGGAAAAATGGAGGACGTTATTATCAAGGGAAATATCTAGCTGATGTACATACAGGAACAATTCCACGGGATCAATTGAAAAAAAGTTTCAAAGAACGATGTCAGCAGTTTATCTCAGCAGAAAAGCGCTTGCTTGAAGATAATTACAATGCCTTGAAAACTTTGCAGAATACATTAGAGAAATCCGTACATCTTATGAAGCCATCGAGCGACAGTACAGAACAACTTCTAGCGCTTGCTAAAGAATTAGATGCTTACTCCTTCCGTCTTTATATTTGTGATGGAGAGGGTTTTCAGACATCTCCTAATATCATGTGTATCGATAAGAAGTGGCGTATACAGGAAGAAGCGGTTAATAAAAATTGGAGCTGGCGTCCATATTTTTTAAAAACAATTATTAAAATGCGTAATGACCAAAGTGGTGTGTTATCTGATTTATATAGTGATATTGACACTGGGGAAATGACATGTACTTTCTCAATAGCAGTTAGTGAGAATGAATATTTATTTATTGATATTTCCTATGATTATTTATACAATCATAATATTTTTAGATAAAAGGAGTACTACTAGGTGAGATAATGTCTCAGCCAAGTAGTACTTTTTCTTTTTTTATAAATTACAAATTGATATGTTCTTACCTTTATTAAGTGTAAAAAAACGATTGTGCAAAATTTACTTACGACAATTACTTTATTTTAAATTTATTTTATACAGTTCTTTCGATGTAGTTTGTGATTCGTTTTAGATTTTAGCGTGTGTGGGTACGTTAATTGGGCATGCTTATATCGTTAAACAACTTAAGGAGGTTACTGAATTAATGTCAATAAGCAAAGAACTTCAGATGCTGAAAGAATTTCAATGTACGAATCGTTGTGTGTTAAGTGTATATTTAAATACTAATCCAGCTGATCCGGATCAGCTAAAAGGTGCATGGAGCATTCATTTGAGAAGTGGTTTGAAAAGAATAGAAGAGTATATAATTGCTTCCAAAGATGAGGATGAACTGAATGCATTTAAAAAAGTGAAAGAAAAAGTCTTAAAAGAAATTGAAGATCGTCAGAAAGAATTGAATAAAGGAGTCGTCATTTTCGCTTCGGACAATCCGAGTCTGTGGTCGGTCCATTATGTACAAGTGCATATGAAAACGAGCTTTCATTGGGAGAAACATCCGGTAATTGAAGAAATGGAATACATCTATAAAGCTTATCCTGAGGCAGGTATTGTTTTACCGAGTTTTGGAGAAGTGCGCATTCTAGATACGGCTATGGGTTTCTTGTATGATGAACTTATTTACGATTTCGAACCGAACCTTCAAGAATGGGGAAATCGAAAAAAAGTGACGCCTGACAATCATCCAGGGATTGGAAGTACAAAAGCAAATGCATTAGAACCTCGATTAAAAGAAAATTTGGGTCGCTTCTATAAAGGAATAGGGGAAATTGTTGACAAATTAAAGAAAGAACGTGGATGGAAGGAGATTTATGTGGCAGGCGAAGCCGAATTGGCAAATGCTTTCGCTGAAACCTTACAAGAAAAACCAGCAAGCTGCCTTCACAAAAACCTAAATAACAGTAAATCTTATGAAGTACTCCACCAAGTTTTAGAAAAATAACCGTATACCAGAGAGAACTAACTTTCTTATTTTATAGGAGTGGTTAGTTCTTTTTTATTATTTAAATTGAAAATTAATCAAAAAAGTTATAACATCTTGCTAGATAATTGTAGATTTAAGCAAAGTGATAGAGGATAAAGTTACTATCACTTATCACAAATAAGGTAAAAATTTTCAATATTGGTTTAGTAGAAGTTCTAATGCTAAATATAGCATTAGAGCTTTTTTCTACTCCATTAACAGTGCAAAAATTTTCTATAAAAGAATATGATAATTTTTTGGATTTGGGGTAAAACTATATCAAGTCAGTTTACGAAAGAAGATTGATTTTGGAAGTATTTAAAATAGTTGAAAAAATTGAATTATCTTTTAATTTACATCCTTTGTGCTATTTGTTAAGATGCTTTATGGTTGTCTGTCATCAGATGTATAATAAAGGAATTTTATAAAAAGGAATTGTTTTTAAACTACATACAAAGAAGGTGTCTAATATGAACGTATTATGGGGAATATGCGGTATACTTGCTGTTCTTGGTATAGCTTTTATTTTTTCAAGTGCAAAAAAATCAATCAATTTGCGAACAATTTTAGGGGGATTAGCGATTCAAATCCTGTTTGCTTTTATTGTATTGAAATGGGAAACAGGGCGTGAAGGTCTCGTTGCTTTTTCAAATGGCGTACAAAATTTAATTTCGTATGCGGGTGAAGGAATTTCGTTCGTATTTGGCCCTGCAGCTGATACTGAAAATTTCGGTTTTGTCTTCGCTTTCCAGGTGTTGACCGTTATCATTTTCTTCTCTGCATTAATTTCTGTTCTATATTATTTAGGAATAATGCAGTTTTTTATTCGAATTCTCGGAGGAGCGCTTTCAAAGCTTCTTGGAACTAGTAAGGCAGAATCTGTTTCGGCTGCCGCAAATATTTTTGTAGGGCAGACGGAAGCACCGCTTGTTATCCGACCATTTATAGCGAAAATGACAAGATCAGAGCTTTTCGCTATTATGACAGGAGGACTTGCTTCGGTCGCTGGGTCTGTTTTAGTAGGTTATGCATTGTTAGGTGTTCCATTAGAATATTTGATTGCTGCAAGCTTTATGGCTGCACCAGCAGGATTAATTTTGGCGAAGATCATGATCCCAGAAACTGAAGTTGTGAATGATGAAAACTTCACGATGGAAAAAGATAATTCTTCTGTCAACGTAGTGGATGCAGCAGCACGCGGTGCAAGTGATGGATTGAAACTGGCGTTAAATGTTGGAGCAATGCTACTGGCTTTTATCGCAATTATTGCACTTTTGAACGGAATACTAGGTGGATTAGGGAATCTCTTTGGATTTGAAGGATTAACACTTGAAGGAATTTTAGGTTTAATTTTTTCACCACTTGCATTTGTCATCGGTGTCCCTTGGTCAGAAGCAGTTCAGGCTGGTTCTTTTATCGGGCAAAAGTTAGTGCTAAACGAATTTGTTGCTTATTCTGCTTTTGCACCTCAAATTGCAGAGTTATCTCCAAAAACAGTTATTGTAGTTAGTTTCGCGTTATGTGGATTTGCAAACTTAAGTTCGATGGCAATTTTGTTAGGTGGTTTAGGTTCGATGGCACCAAACCGTCGCTCAGATGTTGCTCGCTTAGGATTTAGAGCTGTCGCTTCAGGGATGTTGGCATCGTTATTAAGTGCTGCCATAGCTGGAATGTTTATTTAAACTACCGTACTGAGTTAAAGGTAACATAATTTTGTTTTAAAAATACATGGAAGACCTTACCAATTACTTGGTAAGGTCTTTTGCATTTTCAGCTGAAGCTTTTCGAAAATTCTTCTCTTCATTGCAGCCTTCTTCTCTTAACATCCCCATGCGGATAGAATCGTAATATTCACCATTATAATAACGTGCTTTTCGAATGCAGGCTTCCATTTGCATACCAAGTTTTTCGCCAACACGGATCATTCTCTTGTTACCTGACCAAGTTGAAAAACCGATGCGTACGATTGGCAACGTGTTCAATAGGTGGTTAATCCATAATGTTAAAGCCCTCGTGCCAAGCCCTTTCGCCCAATTGGGAGCTTCGTGGAAAACAATCCCGATCTCAAGCCAATTAGAAGGCTCATGTTCCCAGTAGTAAGATACGATTCCTACAACAACCTCATTTACTTCAATTGCCCAAAAGGCATCATTCTGGACAAACTTAAAGTTCATATTAAGAAAATCTTCATAGGCCATTGTTTTATGTGGATAGTAAGGGGTATCCCACAGTTTCCATTCGGGATTTTCGTCTTTAAAGATTAACGCCCATAAGCGCGGTAAATCCTCATTTTCAATTGGTCTAATTACTAATTCTTGATCTCTGTACATTCTATAGCCTCTTTTCAAATAGTATTAGTGCATTGTGATGGAAAAGAAGGCTGTATTTCCTACTGTTCAATCACCTTAAATAAATTTTTCATCTACAATCACACCTTTCAATTAGAATTAGTTAATTATACCATTTTAGGTAAAATGATGATGGTTAATTTCACAGCTATTTTTGGGGCTTTGTATAATTAAAACAACTGCAACTATGAATTTTGAGGTTATATGAAATGTATTATTTTACAATTTAATATATATAATATATTATCATTAAGTATATTAATAATGTTAATATAAATATCAATAATAAAAATTGTGTGAGGTGTTTGTATGAAGGGAAGAGACGTTGTTTTAGGATTGTTGATGGAGAAAGAACTATCAGGCTATGATATAAAAATTGTATTTGAAGATGTATTCACACATTTTTTTGATGGTAGCTTTGGAATGATTTATCCAACTTTAAAACAGTTGGAGAAGGACGGAAAAATCAGGAAAGAAGTCTTGATGCAAGATGGAAAACCAAATAAAAAAATGTTTTTTATAACGGAAGAGGGACGAAAAGAGTTCCAGCAATATTTGGAGAGCGATGTGGAAAAAGAAGTATTGCGTTCTGATTTTTTAATGCGCATGTATTTTGGTAAATATAGCGATGCAAAAACTATTCAAACATGGATGGAAGATCAAATAAAAAGAAAAGAATCGGCTATCGAGGATCTTTTGTCGAAATACGAAACGTGGAAAGAGGACATGACATTTGAAGGAGAAGTTTCATTAGAAGTTGGTATCGCAACCTATATTGCAGAAGTTGAAACCTTAAAGAGAAAGTTAACACAGCTAAGGGAAAAAGAAGGATATGAGCAAGAAGATAGTTTTCGAGAGTGAATTATATAGATAATTAAAGGGGGAGATTCACATGGAGCAGTCAAAAGGAATTAAAATCGTCTTCTTAATGTGTTTAGGTATTTTCCTATGTATGATTGATACAACGATTATGAATATAGCCTTACCAGCAATACAAACTAATTTAGGAACTACATTAGAGAAGATGTCATGGATTTTGAATATATACACAATGTCTATTGCGGTATTAGCGATTCCATTAGGACGTATTGCAGATATATTTGGGAAAGCGAAAATGTACATTATTGGATTATTTGTATTTGGATTTGGTTCAATATTATGTGCTTTTGCGAATACAGGAGATTTTCTTATCTTTTCGCGATTTATTCAAAGCATAGGAGCTGCTATATTATTCCCTACAAGTATGGTAATTGGTGTATCCGCAATGCCAATAGCTAAGAGGAATATAGCTCTTGGAATATTAGGGGTTACGCAAGGTCTATCCGCAGCCATGGGTCCCGTGATAGGTGGCGTTATTACACAAAACTTAGGATGGAGATGGGTGTTCCTTGTTAATATTCCATTTTGTATAGCCGGTATTATACTTTGTTTTATTTTACTCCAAGTTAGAAATGAAGAACGCGTGATATCTAAAATAGATTGGGTTGGATGCGTACTATGTAGTTCAACTATTTTCTTATTCACTTTAGTTTTAGTAAAAGGAAATGCATGGGGCTGGATGAGTGGGCTTGCATGGGTATGTTACGTTACTAGTAGCATATCTTTCGTATTATTTATATTAGTCGAAAGAAAAGTAGTTTCGCCAATGGTGAATTTACAGCTATTTAAAGATCGGATTTTTGTCGGAGCTTCGATTGTTGTTATACTAAGTAATTTATTTTTAATCGGAGTAACTGTATTACTTCCAACATTCCTTACAAAAATGCAAAATCGAACAGAATTAACAGCTTCTTTATTAGTGACACCAATTTCAGCGATGATATTTTTGGTTTCTCCTTTTGCGGGGATTCTTCTTAACAAAATCGGCAAAGTTCCTATTATATTATTAGGATTTATTGCTATGAGTATTTCGTATTTTTGGCTACAAATGATCAGTATTCAGTCTTCAAATCAAGAGATTATTTTACCGTGTATGTTACTAGGAGTTGGATATGGTTTAGTTGTAGGACCAATAACGATCTTAACTGCTTCCTCATTTGAAGGAGAATTACTAACGGCTTCCCAAAGTGTTGTATCGATGTTACGACAAGTAGGTATAGTATTAGCAGTAGCAATATTTGTATCAAGTTTAACGCATAATTTAACAATTAATAAAAATAAAATTGAACAATTTGCGGAAGAAAAAGTACGTGAAATTCATGTAGATAAAAAAGAGCAAGATAAAATATTACTAGCTGCTAAAGATAAAATAAACGAAAACAATTTAGAAGAAAGTAATCAAAAGAAACAAGTAAGAGAAAAATTCGGAGTTACTCAAGAGCAAAAAGATGCTTTAATTCAACAAACCGTGGGGAAAGCAATAAAAGACATCCCAGAGAATTATAAAGAAATAAAGAAAGTAGAGATAACAAAACAAGTAACAAAAGAAGTGGAAGAAGAGTCAGAGAAAATAAATGATGAAATTCAGAAATACTCACAAGACATTAGTCGTTACGCAGAAAAAGAATTAGCAATGAGTTTTACTGATTTATATAAAGTAAGCGCACCAATTATTTTGGTTTGTGGATTAGTGAGTTTGTTGTTTATTGGGAGAAGAAAGGAATCAATTTAATAAATTCAAGTGTGGATGATAATATCCTGAATAACATCAAACTCGTAGGCTTGTACCCCGTTCTATGCTCATAAATACCAAACTCTCGAATATCTGTATATCTTCCTCATGAATAAAAAATAAAAAAATCATGAATTTGTTCATCTTGGGGAAGAATATACTTATAAATTTTCACAATAAGGAAAAAGTTTTACAAATTTCTCCTGAAGTGTTGATTAAGCAATTGTTAACAAAGCTTTAACATAGAAACCTGTTCTATCTTTGTCATTTTGGATTACACTTAATGTAGGAAGAACTGAACAAGGGAGGAAACGACATAGCAAAAAAATTGGGAATTTCAGCTCTATTGATATTTGGAGTGTATGCTTTAGCGATGTACTTTTATATTTTTCATAGTGGTGGAGGCGCTATACCCGCGGCTTTAAAGGGGACTGTTGCAGATCCTTCGGTATTTATGTCTGAGCGCGAATTATTATTAAGTGGGGAGTACTCGAAAATTAGGAATTTCCTCTTTTTTGTAGCTACGCCATTTGAATGGCTCTTCTACTTCTTAATGTTGTTGATAGGGCTTTCTTTCATGTTAGAAAAATGGTCAGCGTCATTATCTAAATGGACAATCTTGAAAAACGTAATTTATTTATTTTTATTGTCGCTTCTTACGTATATTGTATTATTTCCATTAGACTATTATCGCTTTTCTCTAAGTAAAAAATACGGGATTAGTAATCAGAATTTTTCTTCGTGGATGAAAGATGGAGTAATAGACTTTTGGGTTAGCTTCGGCATGACTGTAGTGATTGTGTCAGTTCTGTACTGGCTCATTAAAAAAAGTACCAAGAGATGGTGGCTATATGCTTGGTTATTAACGATTCCATTCTCTATTTTTATCATGTTTATCCAACCGGTAGTAATTGACCCATTATATAATGATTTTTACCCGCTAAAGAATAAAGAATTAGAAACAAAAATTCTGTCGTTAGCAGAACAGGCAAATATTCCAACAGAACATGTGTATGAAGTGAATATGGCGGAAAAAACCAATGCACTCAATGCTTATGTTACTGGGGTTGGTAGTAATTCGAGAATTGTGCTGTGGGATACGACTTTAAATCGTTTATCAGATAATGAAATTCTTTTCATAATGGCACATGAAATGGGACATTATGTAGAGAAACATATTTATTTTGGCATGTTAGGTTATATCTTTATGACACTTATTGGACTTTGGCTAACTTCGAGGATCATGATTTGGGTTATCGCAAGACATGGTAAGGTATTAAAAATAAAGAAAATAAACGATATTAGTTCGCTCCCTTTGTTTTTACTGATTACTTCGATTCTATTATTTGCATCAAGTCCTCTTTCGAATTATGTTTCTAGATATCAAGAATCAAGAGCTGACCAGTATGCAATCGAGTTAATGGGAGATAAAGAGGCAGCAGTGAAGGCGTTTCAACAGCTCACGAAGTCTGGGTTAAGTGAAGTAAATCCACCATTACTCGTAAAATGGTTCCGATATACGCATCCTCCAATGTTAGAAAGGATTTATAAAGTGGCGGATCAAAAAAGTGCAAAAGAGTAAGGAAGGCAGTGTATGAATTGTTCATATATATACTTGTGAACAATTTTTGTTGTTACTGGTTAGTTGTAGTTATTCCCATTTTTCAGAAAAAACTATTAAATTTTTTATTCGTTTAAACTCAACTATAATATAATTCAATTGCGCTTATGACATGGACCGAGTAGAAATTCGGAAGCGTTATTATGAAGTGTTGTGTAATTTTTTATTTAATGGATAAAAAAATGGTGGCACAGGATTATTTGTTAGGGAGAGTAGCTATGCGCAATATTTTTATTATTACAATGGGTTCTATCTTAGTGGGGTTTGCTTACAACTTCTTGTTAATTCCTCATGAAATTCTAAGCAGTGGATTAAGTGGAATTGCCATCATGCTTGGTCTAGTAACACCTTTCAATACAGGTATATTAAACTTTTTATTAAATCTTCCCTTACTTATTTTAGGCGTAATGAAATTAGGGAAACGGTTTATTGGAAATACGATTCTTTCAGTACTAGTACTTTCAGTCAGTTTGTATGTAATTCCGGTTTATAAAGTAACACATGAGCCACTTCTAGCCGCACTATTTGGTGGAGTTATTACGGGAATAGGAATTGGAGTAATTTTTAAAGCATCAGGCTCATCAGGTGGCTTCGATATTATTGCGATGCTTCTAAATAAGAAAAGAGATTTTCCTCTTGGAGCAATGATTTCTGCGATGAACGCGGTTGTTATAATAATTTCTGGCTTTGTATTTAGCTGGGATGCAGCATTATATACGTTAGTAACGATTTATGCAACTGGTAAGGTTATTGATACGATTCATACGAATCACATTAAACTAACCCTCATGATCATTACGGGTAAAGGTGACGAAGTGAAGAAGAAATTACTTGCGAATCTTTATCGAGGAATTACAATTATGGACGGTGAAGGCGCGTATACAGGAGAAGGTAGAAAAGTCCTTATTACTGTTATCACACGTTATCAATTATCAGAAGTTAAAGAGATGATTAATGAAGTCGATTCAAATGCGTTTGTGAACATCACAGAGACAAAAGAAGTTATTGGTATGTTTGATCGGAGATAAGATATTATAAAATAAGTCATGTTAAATTACACTGTTGTTTTAGCATGAAAAATAGAGTTGAACCTGATTTTAGGTCAACTCTGATTTTTTTATTATTTCAAGAGCCGTTTTCAACGTACCTTTACTGTAACTTACATATTACTTTCTGATTTTTTATGTAAACCTAAAAGTTTGTATAAGGGATCTTTATACACCTCACTTGTTAGGTAATGTAGAAAAGTTATAACTTTGCATAATAAGAACATATGATGAATAGTCTACACTTAGTTGGACAGTAAAATTAAGGGCAAGTAGAATAATAGATAACAAGAAGGAGAATCTACTATGTCCAGTAAAAGAAGAAC
>NZ_JBNNTI010000034.1:0-33774 GCF_050278625.1 Viridibacillus sp. NPDC096237
TATCCATTATAAAGGACTTTTTTTATGCACAAAACAAGATTATTGAACATTTTGAGTATTTTTAAAATTAAAGTTATTTTAATGCAACGCTAGTGTAATATCATATATTTCCGATATAGAAGGTTTTATTCTTAATGAACATTTTCCGATTTTTGGGATGCTAACTTATAGTTATAATTTCATCCTTTTTTGGAAAGTATGTATTTATCAATGAAAGAAGGATGATAAATTATGATTAAGAAGTTTTTCGCCATTTTACTAATAGGTTCAATTTCTTTTTTAGCCGGTTCATATTATACAATGAACAATTCTCCAAATAAGCTCCTTGATTGGAACAAAGAATCTATATTCAAAGATAGTGTTGAATTAATTTCTATTCTGCCCCAAAACCTAGAAATCGTATTTGATGAGTTTAAGGTCATCATATCAGACTCAATTGACTTCGTTGATGATAAGATAGGAAACTTACTAAATAAAGAAAAAGATGAAATAAAAAGTGATATAGTGGAAAATCAGGATGACCATACTAACCCTTTACTTAAACCTGCTGAAGAGTTACAACAAGTAAATCTTGATCATTATTTTGAAAAATTATAAAATCGTAAATATGATAGAGGAAAACTCGTAAGCATTCCTCAAGAAATTTTAAGTGAAGAATATTAATTAATTTGAGGGAATGCTTACTGTTTTAACAGAAAACCAAGTCGAACAGTTTTTGTTTTAATTTGAAAGATAAAGTATTCCGCAAAAAAACAAAGTACTTTGAGCAACAATCAGCCAAATCATTTAATAAATCAGAATTGTATACCTGAGGTGAGAGATTCTTTTCCACTATACGTAAAGCCATACTATTAAAAGCGTTCATAGCTATAAGTCATTTAATTAACCAAATTTCCTCGTTTAAATGCCTTTAGATACTTTTTTTGATTGTTAGAGGTCAACCTTTTCTTTTAATAATTTGTAACTATTATCTTAAAGTACTCATACCTATCCCTCCCAAATGAAATAAACCTCATGTACGAATACATGAGAGCTAATGATTCAAAATACTATGAAAAAACTCCTATCTTCCGAAGAAGATAGGAGTTTTTGAATCCGCCCATATGGTAAGGGGGTGGATTAATAATCAGTTAGATTACTTATTTTGCTACTGTTACTTTAACTTCTTTTTTGTGTTCATTTTTCGTTGCTGATTTATCAGTAACTACTTTAGAAGCTGAGTTAAGAGTTTCAATTGTAATATTTTTTGTTAAGTCTAAAGTTGTAGTTGAAGTTGCTGGTGTACCTGCAACAGCTTTAACAGTTTTTACTGTGAATGTATCGCCATCAACTGCTCCAGCGATTGAAACTGTTACACCGTTTAAAGTGAAGCTTTGTGAAGTTGAAAGGTCTGCAATTTCTGGAGTACCATCAGCTTTTTGCAATTCTAGCTTACCACCTGTTGAAGTATTATCTACTACTTTATAGTTAACAGTTTCATCAGCAGTTGCTTTATCTTTATTTGTTAATGTTACTTTAGTAGCACTTGCACCTGAGATTTCTGCATTTGCTGGTGTAGCAGGCACTTCTGCTGTATCTGTACCTTTTTCAATTTTAAGTACTAATTTGTTTTCAAAACCTGATGCTACAGAAGCTTTTAATTCAGCTGCAGTTAAAACTAAAGTATCTGTACCTTGAACAATTTTGAATGCCTCACCTGCATTAACTCCTGTTAAAGCTAATGCTTCGCTATAAGTTAATTCGATTGTTTTGTTATCAAGAATTTTAGCACTTTGTAACACTGGAGCTACGTTATCTTTAACATCTACAGTGCCTGTGTAAGATTTTACTGTTTTTGTACCCGCAATATTTTTAATGTTAGCCGCTGTGAATACAGATGCTTTATCGTCTTTTGCAATTGATTCTGCTGGTAATGTAATTGTTGCCACTTTTTGGTCTTTATCAAGAGTAATAGTAGTACCAGTTAGAGCTTGAAGTGGTTTACCGCCTAAAGTATAGTTTGCAAGGTCAGTTGCTGAACCAGCTACTGCTCCGCCTTTTACTGCTTCTGGGAATGTTACAGTAATAACATTAGATGATGCTTCAGCTTTTGTTACTACAAATTCAGTAGCTTGTTGACCTTGACCAAAATCGATTGTGTAGTTGAATGCTGCTGATTTGTTGCTAGCTTCAGCTTGGTCAGTTACTAAGTCAGATTTGAATGAGATAGCATATTGACCTGAAATAGCTTCAGCAGTTGCTGCTTTGAATACTAATTTTTTATCTCCAGCTTTTACTTCTTTAGATTTGAAGTTTGCAAATGTATCTGTATCAAGAACACCATTTGCATTGACGATAGAAGATGCTGCAACGTGTACTGTAGTATCTGTTGCTACCGAACCTGCTTTTAAACCTTCGCTAAAGTTAATTTCGATTGATTCAACTTTACCATCTTTATCTTTAACTACGTTGTAGCCAGTTGCTACTGGTTTAACTGTGTCTTTTGTTAAAGTTACTTTTAGTACTGAATCAGTTGTTTTATTGCCTAATTTATCTTCCATATCCTTAGGTAAAACTACGCTGAATGTACGGCTATCTTTATTTTTGAAAATATCTTCTGTAACATTAATTTTGAATTGTGTATCCTTTGAACCTTCTACTACTGCTACACCGCTAACTTTAACATCTGCTAGAGCTTCATCTTTAACTGTGATACCAGCTACTTTAGCTACATTCATTGCTTTACTGAATGTTACTAAAATTTCTTTATCACTTGCACCAGCTGATACTGTTGCAGCTGGAATAGCTGCATCTACTGATACTGTGAAATTAGCTGAAATTGATACTACTTTGTTACCAGCTGTATCTTCTGCATTGATTACTTCTAAAGTATGTGTTTTACCTGCTTCAAGGTTTAAGCCTGTTAATTCTAATTTATCAGAAGTACCTGTGAATGAAGTTACTGCAACATAATCACCATCAACTTTAACTAGTACGCCAGCTTTTACTGGTTCTGATAATTGGATAGTCGCAGATTTTGCTACGGTACCGTTTGTTTGAGCTTCAACGCTTAAAATTGAAGGAGCTACTTTATCTTCATAAGTAATTTTGCTTACGAATTTTTCAGTAGATACTTTAGCATCTGCTTTTGTTTTTATTGCGTTAACTACTACAGTAGCGTCTGTAACTTTAATTGCATCAGATGAAGTTAACGTTAATGTTCTACCATCTTCTGATAATTTACCAGCAGAAAGTGAAACACCCTCAATTGTTACTACGTTTAATTTTTCAGCATCTGTTTTATCTACTGCTTTGTTAAATGTAACTTTAACAGTTGTACCGTTAATCGCCTCTACAGCTTTAACTTTAGCTCCAACTTCAATACCGTTTTCGAATGCGCGTTCTACGCCTTGGTCAGTGTAAGTGTCGTTAGCAAGTGCTGCATCGAAGTAGAATTTGCCTTCGAATTCAACTAAACCTTTGTTTAGTGCTGCATCTTTATAAAGTTGGTCTTTGAATAATGCTAAACCTTTGTTTAGTGAACCATCTTTGTAAAGTTGGTCTTTGTAAAGTTCTAAGCCTTTGCTTAGGTTACCAGAAATATATAGTTGGTCGTTATAGATTCCTGTTGCTGCTTTACCAGTTTTGTAGTATACGCCTTTGTAAAGACCTGTCGCTTTTTTACCAGCTTTGTAGTAAGTTTTGTTAACTACGCCAGTGTAAGCTTTACCAGTTTTGTAGTATACGTTTTTGTAAGTACCTGTCGCTTTTTTACCAGCTTTGTAATAAGTCTTGTTAGTTACGCCAGTGAATGCTTTACCAGCTTTGTAGTATACAGATTTATAAGTACCTGTCGCTTTTTTACCAGCTTTGTAATAAGTCTTTTTGTAAAGACCAGTGAATTTTTTACCGTCTTTATATAGAGCTTTGTTGTAAGTTTTGTAACCTTTTACAACTTTACCTGTACTTTTATTTACAAGTTTACCATTGCTCACCTTTACTGAAGTTGAGCTTTTTGCGAATGCTGTATCTGATCCAGCAGCTGCGAATGCTCCTGTTAATACTGTAGCACCAATGACAAAGGCAGTAGCCGATTTTACTAGTTTAAGTTTGTTGTTTACCATTTTATTCATTCTCCTTTACTTGCGGACTATCTAAAAGTTTTAAAGTCATGTAGTTAATACCGTTAAATATCCTTTAAATTTACTTTATGTAATCCTTATTGACTATATTAACACACATCAAAAGGTATACTTAATATTTTTTTGGGTTTTTTACCATTTTGTTTGTTTTTGATAGTATATTACTATTAAATTTATATAAATTTCCACATAGTAATAAAATAAAACTATACTATTTCAAGATAATTCCCTGTTAAAATTTTATTAAAATTTGCGTTTTTTCGTAAAATGTTATTTAAAAATTACTTAAATTGGGTTATAAGTAATGAATATTTACTATAAATTATTTTTACCCAAACATTTAAATAGTTTTAATATTCAATCTTTTTAGACTTATAATATTACCTTTTATTGTATATTTAGGCTATTTTTTATAATATTTTTGCGGATTATATTAATAAAAAGGATTAAATATAATTATTGCCTTGTTAATTTTTTGAGTTTAATTATGTTAGCGAAACCATTAAATGTATTTTTTGTACATAATCATAGATTGGTATTCTATACTTCCGATACATTTACACAAAAACGTAAAAACGTAGCCAGAAGTATACTGACTACGTTTTACATTCTTTATTCTTCTACAATTTCAAAACCATAATTGGTATCTGCAATATGGAGTGCTGATTCACCTTCAACTGTAATAGAACCGAATAGTTTAATATTATCAATACCGAAAATAGTAATGTCATATTTGCCTGCAGTGACTGGTCCTGATATATCAAAGGTTGATACTGTTTTGGCCTTGTTCCATTTAAATGCAGAGATTGTATATAGAACGCCATTTTTTTCTACGTTGATCAAAGGCTTCTTATTATTGACTGCTTGGCTATAGGTTACTTCCAGCGTTTTCGAATCAACAATACGAATAGATTTAATAGTCGTCGCATTTCTAACTAAATCTCCATCTTCGTATAGATTTCCACCGTATTTGCCATTTGCTATATCTGTATGGTAATAATATTTACCATCAAATTTCGCAATTCCATAGTTTTCATCTCTACCATTGTAAAGTCGATCTTCAAATAATGTATATCCTGTATTATAATCTGCATCATTATAAAGAAAATCGTTATATAAGATGAAGCCTTCATTTAAATCTGGTCCATCATATAGTTTCTTATTATAGGTAGTAAAGCCAACATTCGGTTTTGCGTTAGAATACAATCTATCTTTATATACCGTCTTACTTTTTCTTAAAGTCGCACCGTAATAAAGCTCGTCATTAAAAATTCTATAGCCATTATTTATTTTTGGTCCGTAATATAATTGGCTTTTATAAATAAGCGCACCTTCATTTAAATCTTCCCCGTCATAAAGTAAGCCATTATAAATTCTAAAGCCTTCATTTGGCCAACCGTCTGGGGTATAAAGTTTCTTTTGATAAACGACATATCTTCCAGGCTCTTTACCAAGTTCGTAATAGTACCCTTCTAATATACCCGTAAAAAGTTTACCGGATTTATAATATCGTTCGCTACCAGAAACTGTGTATCGACCGGTTGCTTTTTTTGCATCTACATAGAGGATTCCTTGATAAAGCTTTTGCTTTTTATAGAGCTTGCTTCCTTTATACAGTTTGCCGTTTTTTACATTATAACTTTTTGAAACCTTTTTCTTAGTTGTCGTTGTTTTTTTCTTAGTTGTAATTGGCTTTTTCCTCGTTGTTTGAAAGCCTACCTTTGTTTTTTGTAAATTAGTAGAATTGGCAGCTTGAGCGATGTCTGTTTTCGTTAATGTTATTATCGAAGGGATTAATAGTATGGTACAAAGCATAAGCTGTCTAAGTAGTTTGATACGGGTTTTGCTAGTATTCTGCATCGATTTTAAAGCTCCTTCACTTTTATGTATTTAGTTCTTCCAATTCATGTATCATACTTATTTTACCACATTTAAGCCTATTTATTTGAGAAATGCTGGTATCTTTGTTTTATTATTTAAATAATATAAAAAAACAGCACTGATTTAGAAAATCAGTGCTGCATTTGCTATGTGTTTCATTAGTTTACTAAGGCAATAATGCCTTCTTCATCATCTAATACAAGTTCAATCCCTGAAGCAAATGGATCACGGTTTAGGAATTCGGAAATCCATAGACGAACCGCCGCTATTAGACCCGCTTCGCTAACTGCTTCGACTTGACCTCTAATGAATGATTCTGCTGAAAAGCCTTCATCATCATCGTAAGCCAATTCAACTTCAACATCTTCTGGCATAACGTTTTTGTTACGAGCTTGGAAAAGACAGATTGCATTGATGATATCTTGTTCTGGAATAATTATCTGTTCCATGGGTTTGCTTCCTCTTTACGCTTTTTTGCTTTTAGCATAGTGAATACTTTACGAACTAATGCGATTAATACAATAATCGCTAGGATATTTACTGCGAATCCTAAAATAGAACCAAGTGCTCCCATGTTACCAAATAGACCGCCGAATAGTAATCCCGCTAGTCCACCAAGCATAAGACCTTTCATAAGGCCGCCCTTCATGAAGCCACCGCCTGATTTTGTATCTGATGTTCCGTTCTTTGTTTTGGTATCTTGTTTATCTTTTTGAATATTTGAGTTTGTTGGTTGGTTATTGTTATTTGAGTTGTAATTCTTGTTCGTATTGAAACCTTTTTTACCTGATTTATAACCTTTTGCTTCAACAGTTGTTGCTTGATCGTTGAATACAAAGCTTCCGACACTTGAGAATACAAGAGTGGCTGCAAATAAAGCTGCTACTAATTTTTTCAATGTATGACCCTCCGTCAATTTTGGTAGTTTTTCTTTGGTGCAAACCCCACTAAACAGTGTATCATGCACTACTGGATATTTACACTGATATACGAGTGGTAGCCCATAGTATCACGGATAATTATCGCGATCTACTTTATATACGTGTGAAAGGATAAAAAGTTTCAAAAGTAATTATACAATTAGTTTTCTTCCCTCGAATTATTTTACTTCCTATATATAGTCGTTTTAAGTAAATCCTTTTATTGTTCACCTCTTACTGTTTTTTGTTTAGACCCTAAAACCCTAGGGTAAAGATTATATGTAAATTAAAATCTGAGGTATTCAAATGACATTAAAATTAACCGTAGAAAGCAACTCACAAGTATTGGAATAAATTAAAAAATTAGAAATGCGAGATGATATCGATGTCTTTGCTCACTTCAAAGAAAGATCTGATGATATCAATAATGCTCTAGATACTGCTGAAGTTGGAATAAAAGAACAGGTTATCTTAAAAACATGTTCGCTTCACGTGGTGATGAACTACACAATAAGATGGAAGCTGCCGGCTTAACAAAAGAAGAAGCTGCTAATGACGAAGAGGAACTAGATCAAGGTAAAAGCTAATGAATGAAGAGAACCCCAATCACGCAATTAGGTGATTGAGGGTTCTTTGTATTTATATTAAAGCTGGTTATTTTTTAATGCTCCAACTAAGTATTTTACTTGAGAAATATAGGATGTCATATCTGTTGAAATGAAAAATTTATCTTGAGAGAATATGTACAGTTCATCAATTCTTTTCGTTGATTGTTCAGATAAATGGACAATCGCCTCAAGTTCTTTACGGAATGTGATGATTTCGGTCATCGTTTTATCTGTTGCTAGCTTAATACCTGACATACTTGTAAAGAGCTCTTTTTCAGATGTTGCTATTTTCTCGAAGAACTCACTTGTGAAACGTGTCATTTCTTGAGTATGATTGAAATCTTTTGATTTTTCAGCGATATCTGTTGAAAGAACTGAGACTTTATCAACAATTTCGTTTACTTTTTTATTAACATTCACTAATGCGTTTTTACTTTGTTCAGCTAATTTACGCACTTCAGCAGCTACTACAGCAAAACCTTTACCATGCTCCCCTGCTCTTGCGGCTTCAATCGAGGCGTTTAGAGCTAGTAAATTCGTTTGGTCTGCTATCCCTGCTATTATATTGGTAATAGCTATAATGTCATTTGTTTCTCGCTGTACTTCGAAGATGGATTTTTCGAAATTAGTAAATACTTCTTTGACATAATCCATTTGAGCATCGAGCTTGTCCATATTTTCATTACCTTCAGTTACTAAGCGAATATTTTCCTCGCCTTGTGCTTCCACTGTAGCTGTAATACTATGTATGTTTTGCGCTTCTTCAATGATTCTTTGGATATTCTCACTTGAGGCAATTAAAGATGTTCTGCCCTCTTCCACAGTACTTTTGACATCTGTAATACGCTCGATAAATACGCTGTCACCTTTCGCGTTTTTTTCATTGGATGATTTTAATAATGTGATTAGATCAAGTAACCCTTCGATCATTAATTCTTTTTCTTCGTTTGTTAAACCGGCAATTTCTTCTATTATAATGTCAGACTGGTTGTCCTTTTGTTTGAAAAAGCTTTTAAGCATGCTAAACGCTCCTATCTTTTCTTCCCTAAACCTAAAAGTACTAGTGTTTGATTAACAAGTGATTTATTGAATTGTTCACCGTAACTGCAGAATCCTCCTAGACTAGGCAATTTCTCAAGTTCTCGATTTAAATCAGGAAATAGACCTTGACTTTGAAATTGTAATTTTCTTAGAATGCAGTTAAAGGCTAACACGCCTTCTAATTTGGTAAATTCGGACTTTAATGTATGTAACGTTTGTTGTAAGGTTTCAACAGGGTTTTTTGGTTCTAAAATCTCAACAATTGTATCTTGGAAAACTTGGCAATAAAATTGGATCGCACCATTCGATAGAATCTGGAAAGGCGAGGCGATAAAAATTTCATCGTTAAATCTTCTACCTAGTGGGTTTGTCATAAAATATCGATCTAGTTCATTTTCTCTTATGCCTAATAGATTTGCATAGACTATTGTAGCCATTTTGCCATCTAATTCGTAGACAATTCGTTGTTCAGTGTCAACTTTTGTGACTTTCATCGATTTTCCCGTGCTAGTGAAAATATTTTCCTTCAGCATGACAAAGTCGACAGTGGGTTTCATAAAGATAACGATGCCACCCCTACTTGATACTTCTCCATTTAAACTCACAAAAGTTTCGATGAATTCCGCATCATCTCCAGCAGTTGCGCCAAATACAGGGAATCCCTCATGAGAGAAAATTGAATTAACTATTGAAAGCATCTTTTCTTCTGCGGCAATTAATCCATTCGGAAATACTAATGCTACCCCTTCTTTTTCAAGTGTTTGACTAGTAAGATTAATACCTATATGTTTTGCTGCAGAAATTAAATCATTACGAGAAAATACAGGGTATTTCGTAATATCGTTCATCAAAACAGTACTTATTTGCCCAATATTCTTTGCAAAGCTCATCGCTACGAGACCATTTTCTAAAAAACCAGATGGTCCAATTTCACCTGTCGTCGTTAAGCCGACAACTTCACTATTTGGATATTGTGCGTTAAATAGTGCTGTTATTTCTTGAAATTGGTGTGTGGTGCTAGTAAAAAATAATAGTAATGCAGGTTCAGTATGTAGTTTACTCGTAACTTCTTTGACAGCTTCTACTGTATTTTGTTGCTTGGTAGAATTGGAACGTATTAATTCCATAGTAACACCTCTAGTTTATCTTGATAGTTATTTCGAATTGTTATAAATTATCAAAAGTAGCCCTTTCTTACAATCTATTATAGCATGTGTATGAGCCTTTTTACTTAATATCCCTTTTTTATTCTCAAAACTTTCAAAATCTTGGGTGATTGGCATTGATAGGCTATAATATATAGATAATTTAATTGTTGGAGATGTTTTTAATGAAAAAATTTATATATATCATTGTGTTCTTTTCGTTCTTCGATTTGTTTACACAACTGCCTGTCATGAGTACATTTGCTGAATCGCTTGGAGCCTCGGCCTTTCTAACAGGCTTGGCGGTTGGTATGTATTCTTTGTCAAATACATTTGGTAACATCATTTCAGGGTTTTTAACGGATCGCAAAGGTCCCTATACAATCTTGATAGTAGGTTTATTCACTACTGGTCTTTCTTTGTTGCTTTATATGTTAGCTGATGCTCCGTTAATGCTCTTAGTTGTTCGCTTTATCCACGGCTTAGTAGCAGGATTAATCGTTCCAGCAGCATTTACTTTTTTAGCAAATGAAACGGAACAAGAAAAACGTGGTAAGAGCAGTGCAATATCAGGAGCATTTATAGGTATTGCTGCCATAACTGGTCCTGCATTTAGTGGGATTTTAGCCAGCCGGACAAGCGTTCCATTTGTTTTTAATATTACGGCTGTCTGCATGTTAGTGCTCGCTATTTTTGCTATCTTTATTTTAAAAGCAACTCACATAAAAAAAGATTCATCTACTAGTGTCCACGTTCCAATTCGAGCTTTTTTCAAAAACACCGGCACACTTAAAGCTTTCTCTGGCGCATTTTTCCTTATGTTTTCCCAAGGAGCCATTGCTTACTTGTTACCTTTAAAAGTGCAAGAATTGGGTTTTGATTCACGAGTGAGTGGGACGCTAATGAGTACATTTGGCATTGTAGCTGTTCTTGTATTCTTATTACCGACTAATAGAATCTTTGATAATATTAAGCCGATTAAAACGTTAGCGCTTGGCATTAGCTTAATGGGTTTAAGTCAACTACTAATTAGCCAAGCGGATATAAGTACGTTGCTTTATATTGCAATGGCTTGCTATGGCTTTGGTTTCGCATTCTTGTTCCCTTCATTAAATTCGTTGCTGATTGATTCGACAACTGTCGAGGTCAGAGGTAAAGCTTATGGTTACTTCTATGCGTTCTTCTCATTAGGTGTAGTTGTAGGTTCTTCGCTTCTAGGTTGGTTGTCATTTGGCATCACAGGCTGCTTCGTATTTACCGGAATCTTGCTACTGTGCTTTGCTTGTGTAACTTTATTAAATAGAAAAGCTGCTACAGCTTAAAGATCAGCCAGAGGTTTTAATATCTCTGGCTTTTTTTGTGATGTTTGTTACTTAGCTAGATAGTGACCTCTATTTCAAAATAAAATCCCCTTTGCCCGAAGACAAAGAGGATTTTATTGTTAAGGTAAGTGATATGCTAGTAATTCAAGCGATAAAACTTCTGTGTATTTTCATATAAGGTAGTAGAAACTTCTTCAAATGATAGCTGTTTAATCGTAGCAATCTTTTCAATAGAAGCTCTTATCATGATTGGATGTGTCATTTTACCCGAGAAAATCCCTTTAAATGGCCAAGGTCCATCTGTTTCTACCATCATTTGCTCTAAAGGATATTCCTTTACGAGCTGCTGAATTTCCTTTTCATACAATACATCTGGTGTTATAGAGATGAAATACCCATTTGCAATCATTCGTTTAACTACATGTATATCCCCTTTAAACCAATGAAAATGCGCGGCGGTTACTTTGTATTTTTCTAATAAATCACAAACTGTGTGTGCATCTTCATAAACAGCATGCAAAATAATCGGTTTATCCATCTCAGCTGCAAGTGCAATGAACTTTTCAAGTAAGTTTATATATGGTTGATATGGGAGTTCTTTTTCTTGCTTTAAATAATAAGGTAGACCAACTTCACCAATTGCAACCATCTCTTCGATATGTCCTCTCATCCATTCAAACAATTGAACTTGCTCTCTATCCTCTAACATTACTTGTTCAGGATGAAAGCCAAATGCAGGAAGAATCCGCTTATCATGTTGGGCTAATTTTAAATTGACCATACTCGATGCTAAGTGAGTAGATACTGCTATTAGATGTGTTACATTAAATTGAGCCATTTCGGTTAATAGTATTTCTCGCTGCTCTTCGCTATATTGATCAAAATGGATATGAGCATCAATCATCAATTTTACTCACCTACCTCAATTTCATCCTTCAACATATTAAAAAGTTTCTGTTTGAGTTGGAAGAATTCATTTGAATTTATGAGGCTCTCTTCTCTCGGCCTTACAAAAGGAACTTTTATCTCTTCTTTTATAGTAGCAGGGCGCTTCGTTAGTATATAAATTCGATCCGCTAAAAAAATTGCTTCTTCAATACTATGGGTGACAAATAGTACGGATTTTCGATTCTCTTCCCATACAGAAAGGAGCCATTTTTGCATTTCAATTCTTGTAAATTCATCTAAAGCTGAAAATGGTTCATCTAGACATAATAATTTTTGTTTACTGAGTAACGCTCTTATAAAAGCCACTCGTTGCTTCATACCACCTGATAATTCTATTGGGTAGGCATTCTGAAAATCTCGTAATCCAACTTTCTCTAGCCATGCACTCGCTTCTTCGTAATTTGGTTTACCGGATAACTCTTGCATAAGTACGACATTTTCTATGACAGTTCTCCAAGGGAACAGTGAAGGTTGCTGAGGCATATAGCCGATTAACCCTTTTTGGCCATGAATGATTTTGTCATTTAAAGAAAGAGTCCCTTCATCTGGTGTAGCAATTCCTCCAATTAAGTTGAAAATCGTGCTCTTGCCACTCCCAGAAGGTCCGAGTAATGCAACAAATTCACCATCTTCTACATGTATGGAAATATCATGTAAAACTTGAGTTGTTCCATAAGCCTTTTCAATATGATCCATTTTAAGTAACATTGAATTCACCTCTCTAGTTTGCCTTTAATTACTCTTCTTTCAATCAACCGTAGCAAACCAAATACGAGGACACTTAAAAGCATGATGGTGAAAATAGCTACAAACACACGATCTGTACGGAACGAAGACTGAGATAAAGTCATGTATACACCAATCCCCTTTTTGGCACCTAACCATTCAGATATAACTGCCCCCATGACACTATAAGTCGCTGCGATTTTCAGCCCAGAAAATAATGTAGGAAGTGAATGTGGTAATTCTAGCTTCCAAAATAATTGGCTTTTCGATGCTCCAGCCATTTCCATATAGTATTTGAGCTCTGGAGCTGTATTTTTAAAGCCATCTAAGGCAGCTACAACTATTGGGAAAAAGCAGACTAAACCTATAATGATCAGTTTTGGCAATAAACCAAAGCCGAACCAAATAATTAGAAGAGGTGCTAAAACAATGATTGGAATATTTTGCGATAGAATAAGTAACGGATATACAAGCTTTTGAACTTTCGGCAACATATGTAGAGATACCGCTATGATAAACCCTACAAAGCTTCCAATTGTAAGTCCTAAAATCGCTAACTGAGTTGTAGCAAAAATATCAGTTGAAAATGTAGGGATCGCTTTGACTGCTTCAGAAAAAATAGCTGTCGGAGCAGGTAGCAACCAGCCCGGAACTTCTTTTAATCTAACTACTAGTTCCCAACAACATAAAATGAAAAGGAGCAGAAAAATCGCTCCTCCTTTTTCACGAATCCATTTCATTATTTGTATTTCTCCGTTAAAGTCCCAAGTGTGATACCCGTTGGTTGATAAAGTATTTTCACTTGTGTAATAACATTTACGCTACCAAGTTCGATCATTTTTTCGTTCATTTTTTGGATAATTTCTAGTAGTTCAGAAAGTTCACCTTCCATTGTTGTTTCAAGTGGATGTACTTCATAGTTCACACCAGCATCGTCGATAATTTTGATCGCTGCATCTACAAAAGGAATAACATCCTCGTATGTTTTTGTTTTTGGAATGATTTGTACACTGATTAATGAATTAGCCATTTCTTTCTCCTCCTTATTGTGGTAAAAATTCGTTTGTGAACGCTTTTTCAGGATCGAATTTTCCTTCTAATACGTTATTTTCACTCATCCATTTTGCATAGTTCTCCCAAATTTCAAGCTTCTGCTCTCCCCATTGTTTTGCATCATCTTGATATTTGTCAGCTAGCCATTTTTGGCTCTCCTTAACTAGTTCTGCATCTAATTCTGGGGCCTCTTTTAGTAAGATATCAGCAGCGGCTTCTGGATCTTTTATAGCAAATTCATATCCTTTCGAAGTTGCTTTAGTGAATGCTTTCACCGTTTCTGGATTGCTCTGTATCATTTTTTCGTTAGTTGTTAGGACCGGAGTGTAGTAATCTAGTTTGTCACTATAGTCTGTTAAGTAGAGCATATTTAATTTTTCTCCACGCAGTTCCGCTTCAACACCTGTCCATGCGTAGTAAATCCATGCAAAATCTACATCTTTTTTGACCATTGTAAAGAAGTCAGCATCTCCAGCATTAATAATGTCTAGCTTCTTACTATCTGCTTTTTCGATTTTCATAAGAGAATCGAGCACTGCCTTTTCGATTGGGGAACCCCATCCACCGTAAGTTTTACCTTCAAAATCTTTTGGTGATTTAATATTTTTGTCTATCGGGGATGCGAACCCAGATGTATTATGCTGAATAATCGCTGCGATTGACACCAGTGGAACTCCTTGAACTCTTGCTTGTGTAATCGATTCTTGCGCTGAAATACCGAATTCGGCTTTACCTGAAGCTATTAGTTGAGCTGCTCCTGTTTCACCTGGTTGAATTATTTCTACATCTAATCCTTGCTCTTTAAAAAAATCTTGTTCTTGCGCTACATACAACCCTGTATGATTTGTATTTGGTGTCCAATCTAAAACTACAGTTACTTTTGTTAATGCATTTTTTGAATCTTTTTCATTTCCTTTTGACTCATTTGATTGGCAACCTATTAAAGCCAATAATGCTACAATGAGCAACATACATTTTTTCATTTCCCTTGCCTCCATCTATATTATTTTGACAAGTTCCATGCAAAAAGAAAAACGCCCGGAACTATTCCGGACGTTAACATACATTCTAAAATACAATGATACTCAAGATTTTAGCTGATGTTCCCTCCGCTGGTGTTAACCAGATCAGGTTCTAAGGGTCAGCATCTATCGGATACATTCTCAGCTGGCAACACCAGCCCCCCCACATTCTTGCACATATGAACTTAACTTTCTCACCTATTATATCAAAAAAACAAAAGAATCCAATATTTATTTGGAAGTGATGGCTGTGAATTGGTGGATTGGTGGATTGTTGCGCTATTTGAGGTGATTGTTGCGTTAATTCTGGTGATTGTTGCGCTATCTTGCTTGATTGTTGCACTAACTCGAGTGATTGTTGCGCTAACTCACTCCATTGTTATTTAGCAGAATATTCACGTCTTCTGTACTCTCTAATATCAAAAAAACAAAAGTTTCCAATATTTATTTGGAAGTGATGGCTATGGATTAGTGGATTGTTGCGCTATTTGAGGTGATTGTTGCGTTAATTCTGGTGATTGTTGCGTTATCTTGCTTCATTGTTGTACTAACTCGAGTGATTGTTGCACTAACTCACTCCATTGTTATTTAGCAGAATATTCACGTCTTCTGTACTCTCAAAATTACTATTTGTTTTATTAATAGATGAAGATGTATTAACATAAATACCAATTACTTCGCCAGCAAATCTTCACCGAAAATCGATACGGTTTGGCGATCTGGAACGAATTCATGTCCATTCCATTTCAATACAGTTTCCACATATCCTAATCCGTCGGCATGGTATCTACCCGCGATTTCTTGATAAGCCAAAAATTCGTAGTTGCCATCTCTAGCATAATCAATAGGATAGAGTCCGCCAATCGGATCAACCCAGCCTTGAATTGGTTCTTTAAGGGTACCATCTATATTATAAATTTCAGACAAATATTCTTTTCCTTTATACGTTAAATCTAAGATATATTTTTTCTTTGGATAGGAGCTAGTAACGCTCACTTTGTAATGATCCAGATAATTAACTTCGTATTTTGAAAGTTCATTATATGCTTCCGAGTCAAATACTTGGCTCATTTGTCCATTCACATATGTAAATATATACGCAAATATTATGCCACCACTTCCGCCTGAATCTATGACTACCAATATGTCATCTACATGATCTCCTGTATAATCCCCGAGCGATATGGTGGGGTTATAACCCGCATTTTCTTTCAATGGAATTTGTTCGTAAAAATTTGTTTTTTCATTAAAAATCACAAGGGTAATATTCTTCAAATATGGACTTCCTGCGGTTTTCTCACCAGTAAGAAGAATTGTATCAATTAAGCCATCACCCGTAACATCGCCACTTTTTTTATCTATGACGGTTTGAGCCATCACATGATGTTGCTTCAACTTATACATAATTTGTTTTCTTTTTTCTAGTAGAGTTTCTTTAGATGGGTATGGTGCATTAAATGACAGCGTTTTATCAAGTGAAATGAGCGCCTGTTCTAAATCTCCTGATTTCATTTGAGCATCCGCTAAATAATACCAATAAAAAGGATAGTCATTATTCTTCAATAGATTCTTATAATATTCTTCTACCTTTTTAAAATAATATGGGTAAACATCCATTGCCTTTACAAGGCTATTTCCATTAAAACGATAGACAGCTATTTTATATGCCTCACCCGTATCGTGAACCCATATTGCTAACTCATATTTACCATCCGAACCTTTAGTACTCGGCATATCCTCTACTTGTAATTTACTATAGACCATATTATTTGTGTGTATATGGACAAAACCTTTATTTGTCCATTGTAGTAGATCTAATTTGGACCATATACTACCTATTTGCCAACCTACAATTAAGGTATTCACACTTGTATTGATGAGTGGTACAGCTACTAAATTCGTTATTCCATATCCGCTTCCTTTGATGTCTGCTATTGGAATCCACTGATTATTGTTGTTTTTTAATATCATAATATAATTTTGACCTTGATGGTTGTATGCTCCTATTAGCTCTTCTTTATGATCCCCATCTATATCTGCTAGTAGTATTGCCTGCCTTTTCTCAGGTTGTTGCAATTCTAAAATAGTTGCAGTTGGAGGCAAAAATCCCCTCAGTATATTTGTATATTCCTCCAATATTCACCCCACCTTTTAATCTATTATATGCATGCTTCGTTTAGATGATTTGCATCTCCCTTGCGCTTTAAATGTGTTTGTTTTACCTTTGGAGCATAATAATATCCCCTGACTCAATAGAATCAGGGGATGCTTTGTAGTCATTTAATTTGTGTGAAATTTAAGTGTATGTGTGCGACTATACTCGTTCTATTTTTTTATTACCAACGGTGACCGTGTTGAATAGGGTGCCACGGATGCCACGGACTCCATGGCTGCCATTGTTGCCAAGGACTCCAGGGATTCCATGGTTGCCATTGATTCCACTGATTCCATTGATGACCTGGATGCCAGTTTTGACCCATGTTCCAATTGTTACCTTGATTCCAATGCTGCCCTCGCCAAAAATTAGAACTTTCGCGTTGCCACTGTCCTCCATGCAGAGGTTGAACCATTCAATTTCACTCCTTTTCCATTCATTCTTTATAGGATATGTATTAGGGCATAAGTTGGTCCGTAATAGTAAATAAAAAAGGCTTTTTTCCTTTTATATTTTCTGTAAGACATTAAAACCCCCTTTCCTCATAATAGAAAAGGGGGTTCATTACTCAATAGCGTTTATTTCTCAACATTGATATACAGCTTACCCTTCGCTTCTTGACGCGTTTCATTTTTGAAATTGTCAACAGCTTTTACTTCGATTACTGCTCCTTTTGCTACTGTTCCTGATGGTACTGTCCAATAGCCTACGTAATGACCATCTGCTTGTTCAGACATAGGTAGTTCAGTTGCATTTTGCACTGGATTATTAACGTTCGTTAATGGCATATGAATTACAAAAGTAGCTTTCAACCCTGGAGCACTATCAAATTCGATTTTAACGCTTTTACCTGTTTCTAAAGTAAGGTCTTCTACTGGTGTTAAGTTTTCAATGACAGGTGCATCGTAATTTGCTGTTACGCTAATTTTCTTTGTTTCTTTATTATTTGCTTTATCACTAGCTACTACTTTGATTTCATTTACACCATTGTCGAGAAGAATGCGTTTTGAATATTTTCCGTCGACTACTGGTGCGTCTTTTCCATTTACACGAACCCAATCTAGATTTGCATCATCAACAGTACCTTCAACTGTTACTGACTCACGATTTGTTTTATCTCCATCTAGAGGACTTTCGATTTTCAGTTCAGGTTTCACTGTGTCTAAAATAACATTGACAGCTTCAGATTCCCCTATTACTCGATTATCTAAAGTTGCCACTGCTACGAAATCATTCGCACCTTCTGATAATTTAGCTTCGATTGAGAATTTACCATCTGCTCCTACGACAGCAGATCCAACTTCTTTATCATTTTGTTTTAATTTAATCGTTGTTGTTGGTGAAGCTGTTCCTTCAATTTTTGTTGATGCTTGGTTTGTAACAGATTTTGTTGCTGGTGTAGTGATAATTGGCCCCTGTACTTCATAGCTTACACGCGCACGAATCATGTAATTGCCTTCTTCAGCTGGTGATGGAGACCAAGCATCGGAAACACCTTGGTAACTTCGTCCTGCATTTTTTCCGCTTTCATCTGTTGCAAGCCCTGGTGTGTTCGGACTAGCAAATGTTTGGCGATACACCATGTAGAAATCACCTTTTACAATAATATGGTGCTCGCTTAAATCCACAACTGTCCATTCACCATTGCGTAGAGCTGTTGCATCAATCGGGCCTGCAAGTTTCTTACCAGGCGATCCTTCCGCTCCAGTTGCGTCCCACACTTCAACTGCGAATGCCGTACCACCTGGAACTGGCCATTCAGTGTCCCAGAATCGGAATACGCCATCTGTAACGATTCCGTTTTCTTTTCCTTCAGGAAGAGACATTTTCACTGCCCAAGCGTTGCCAGCTGCATTAAATGCATGCGCATTTTCAGGAGTACCATCATCATAGCCAATCTCGCCACCTGGGTACGTGTTAAATGGTTTAAGCTCAATATTTTGTGTCGTAGTTTGCTTACCAACTTTAATTGATACTTCTTGGCTATGGTAACCACGAGCGATTACTTTTAATGTGTAGTCCCCTTCATATGCAGTTAATGAATAGTTACCTTCTGCATCTGTAGTAACTGGCGTAATGTTAGCATCTTCAACGAGTAAGGCCGTTACTCCTGCTACGCTTTCGCCCGTTGATTTGTCAGTGATCTTGCCACTAACTGTATTTTGTGCAACCTCATTCAATGTGAAGTTCGCAGTCGACGTGCCATCTGCTGTAATTGAAACGGATTGTTGCTTAGAAGTGAATCCGTATGCTTCTGCTTTCGCAGTGAATGTTCCTGCAGCAAGTGTTAATGAATACGAACCATCAGCAGGATTTGAATAGGCTGATCTTCCTGATTCAAGAATACTTACTTGTGCACCAAGTGGTAAAAGTGTTGGATTCACAACAGCTTCTTCTATCGGTGTTTTTTCTTTTGTAGGCATTACAGGACGAATAGTTTTAGGATCAACCGATTCTTTCATAGCGTTTTTATCTTGATCCTTTCCTATATTCTCTTTGTTATTGCTGTTTTTATCGTTAGCGTTATTAGATTTACCATTCACACCTTTATTTTTACCCTTGTCTTTAGAAACTTTACCTGCTTGTGAGACATCAACTAGTGCGATGTCATCAATATACCAACCTTCTTTATTTATACTTCCATCAGAGTACGCATTAAATCCAATATAAATACGTTTACCCGCATAAGCTGATAAATCAACTTCTGCATTGGTCCAACCGTTTGAAGCGCCTTGGACCATCATTACTTGTGTCCAATCTTCTCTATCAGTTGAGACAAAGACATGTCCATAATCCCAAGCTCTACCCGATGCGGATTCCTCGAAATTATGCCATTGTTTGAACTGTAAATAAGATTTTCCTTGTGGTAGATCAACTGGAGGCATCTCTAGTGTTGCATTCATTTGGCTGTCGTAGTTACCAGCTAAATTTGTTGCATACACTTTGTCACCAGACGCAGCTTTTCCTGGACCTGACGTCGGTGTTCCCCACTCCCAACTGTTTTTATTGCCATAAGAAGTCCAACCAGTAGGTTTTGTTTCTAGGTTTTCAAAGTATCCTACTGTAATACCTGATTTTACTTGAATTGCATATTCATCACTACTTACTTCATTGTTACCAAAGTCGTTGACTGTCCACTTATACTTGAATGAACCTACTTTAATCTTATCACCTGGGATTGTCACTCCGAATTCCCCTGATTTATAATCCCCGGATTTATGAGTTGCGGTAATTGATTTCCAAGCTCCTTCTGCATCTTTGTAATTTAAGACAACAGATGAAACGCTAATATTGTCAGTTACTGAAGCTGTTAACTCTAAATTCATCCCTGCATATGCTTCCGCAGGACTTTTATGTTTTAATACGGGTGCTTCAGTGTCATTACCTTGTTTTGTTACTTGACCTTTTAACGTACCTAGGCCTGTCATTACTGAAGAAACAGCTGCCTGAGCATCTACTAATCCATAACCATATCCATGATTAGGTGTTTGTTTATATTCAGAGTCAGTTAATGGTAGTGCTGTATCCATTAAAATTTGTTCCATTTCGTCAACCGTTATGTTTGCATTTACTTGACGAAGAAGAGCTAATACCCCTGAAACTGCTGGTCCAGCCATGGATGTCCCATTCCAGCCACCTTCATAACCACTGCCAGGTACAGTTGATCGGATGTTCACACCAGGTGCTGAAATGTCTGGCTTGATTTGATCATATGGCGATGGTCCACGAAGAGAAAAACTTCCTACTTTGTTATTAATATCAGTTGCTCCAGTTGCAAACGCTTCTGGGTAATTTGCTGGTGCAGCAACAGAACCCGGGCCACCTGGATTTGTTCTAGTTGTGTTCCCTGCAGAAAACTCTGGGAAAATTTCTGCAGCGCGCCAATTGCGTACTACGTCTCGGTACCATTCATCAAGACCTGGGCCGCCACCCCAAGAGTTATTCACAATATCTGGAGCCATATCTACTCGTGCATTTCCATTTGCATCAGTTGGTGCTAAAATCCATTGTGCTGCTTCCAAAAGATCAGCATCTGATCCTCCTTCTGATGTAAATGCTTTTACGGAGATATATTTCGCACCAGGTGCAACCCCAACTTGGTTAGAGCCATTTGGTTCACTACCAACCATTGTCCCTGTTACGTGCGTACCGTGACCAACGTCATCGTACGGAGTGTTACGACCTACAGTTGCATCAAACCAGTTGAAGTCATGAGAAACTTGTCCAGTTGATGCATTGAAGCCTCGATATTTTTGCTTTAAAGCTGGGTGATCCCATTGCACGCCAGTATCAATACTTGCTACCACAGTTCCTGCCCCATCAATACCCTTTGCCCAAACTTGTGGAGCTTTAACACGTTCTACGTTCCATTCAACATTTGCCGTTTTTGATTTAGGTGCAGGTGTATCTATTGTTTTTGTCGTAAATAATTGACGTTTTTCATTTGGTAATACTTTTTCTACTTCTGCAAATGTCGCCACTTTTTCAGCAATTTCTTTTGTTGCCGTAACAGCCATTCCATTAACGATATAGTAAGATGTGATGTCTTTAGCATTTCCTTTTTTCTCTTCCTGTTCAAGGAATTGTTTGACTGTCTCTTGCGACTCAAGTGAAGTTGCCTTCAAATCAGATACAACCGCAGATCGTTGAAAAAGCTTAACTTGGTGGGCAGTCATTTTATCTGCCTGTGCATCTTTATTAGCTTCAGTAGCCACCTTATTTGCAGCAGATTTTTCTTTAAATTTGATAAGAAACGTTACCTTTTCATCATCTTTAAAATTATTGAGTAATCGATCGCTTAGCTTATCTTTCACGAGAGTTGTATTAGAATTTGAATCTCTGAAAGACTGATGAAGCTTACCAGTCGTTTTTGCACTAGCAACATTTGGAGCGATTAAAGAAAATGCCATGAGTACGGATGCAGCGATGCTAAATGCCTTGACAGAACTACTTTTTTCCTTCATCTTCATTCCTCCCCTAATTTTATAAAGATATTTGTTCTTTGCTAAAGCCGATAGTCTTTTAAAATCATCTTAAAAAGACCAAAGAAAAACACCTTTGCCTCCTTTCCCAAACAGTCGTTTTGGTAAACAGAATCAATGGTGCCAAATATCAATCTCTAGTTGTAATTACAACTATATAAGATTACAATACAAATTTTTGTCAGTTTTTATCGATTTTTTTCTCCTTTTTCATAAATAATAATATTTTACTATTCGCTAACAGGACTTAAGTCACAAAAACACTATTCCTATTTATTGAATTAATCAATCTAAAATGTACAGAAATGTTGATATGACAATATAAATAAGGTGTAAGTGAATTTTTGTTAAATTTACTGAATTTTCAATTTAAATGAAAAACACCTAAATACACCTATTAAATCCAAAATAAGTTAATTAATATTCTAATTATTTATACTAAATTAATAGTACTAAATGATTACCTCCTTATAAAAACCTACCGTCTTTTCACCATAGGTATTTTTACATAAACACTTTTAAATACAAGGTTTACACTATTTTTAAATCTTCATTAACAAGCCACCTTTTCATTTTTACTAAAATCCTGAAATATTGATTCTACCACTTCCTTTTCAAAGGACTAATATCCTAATAGCAACAAATTGTATCGATAAGTTTTTCTACAAACATTCTTATTTTATTAACTAGGAAGGTTTAAAACGACATAATAACTCTTTCAAGGTTATAGAAAAGAATAAAAATTATCTTCCTCTTCCTCTGTACTGATAATTTTCATGAAGGTTTTATAAAAACTTGATTAAAGCCATTTCGAATAGCCTTTATTACATACGAAATGCAATAAAAAAATCTCCTAATTTTGTTGATAAGGAGATTACAGATTGAAGACAAAAAGCAGTTGAGTGAGCTCATTCCAACTGCCTTTAAAATTTCCCTTATTTTTTCTAAATAATTTTTTTATCCACCAATTTTTACACTTTAAAAGATTGTATTTATATTGGCGATTGGAACAAGTTGTTCAATTATAATTATCTCAAATTGGACGCGTTCATGATTCCCCCCCATTATCCCCCATAATCTCGAGATTGTTATTACATTCAATTATTAAAATGAATGAGTCAACAGAAAAGTGGCAGATAGTATTGTATTTTATTGGTTTGGAGAAGCGTCCGCTCGACTCCTACGGGAAAGCGAGACAGAATGAGACCTTGGAAAGCGAGCGGTAAGCTTCGGATAACCAGGTCTATCCTGTATAGAAAAAACTCCAATTTTTGATTAGAAGATTAACTTTAAATAGGATGATTCCATAATAAATATTATTGAAATCCCAATTGATCAAGTAAAATGAGTCAAAAGTTCATTTAAGTAAGTACCCTTCAAACTTTCCTTCGATTGGTTTTAACTAAAAAAATAACAAGGAATCTTTCACCCATCATTACATATAAAATTATAATCGACAGAATTTTACGAGAGTTCATATTTTTCTATTAAGGAAAGGGAACGGTAGGGTTATTGCGCTAAAAACAGTGATTGTTGTGGAATTTGTAATAGTCACTACGATGAACTTGGTAATTTTTGTAATACAATGACTAATTATTGTATTACCCTTTTCAATTAATTATTAGCAGAATATTCACGTCTTAATATTAGTGAATTCTAGCTCCCATGCTAATTTGAGAATATTTAATATCTCTATTTTTATGAAAAGGAATACCATTTATGGTGTCAATTCAACTCGAAATACCAACGAAAAGCTGACAATTCAGAAAAATGTTTCGACAAAATTTAGTGGTATATAGAACTGTGGATAACTTTATACACATTACACACACTGTTACTCCTATATTCCTCCAATATATCCATAAGTTAACCACAAATTATCCACGAAAGTCTGTGGATAAAGCAGTGGTTGTCTTGATCCAAGCAATTTGCTACATTATTTATAGCAAAGTTAACTATCAATATATTACATCTTGTTTTGATTTAGAACTCCACTCACAAAAATACGGAGGTGAACTAATTCGTGAGTAAATTATCGGACGATTTATTGATTAAAGCTTACGTCACGGCAACTACTAGCATGTTAAATCCAGATTTTATTTACCTACTAAAAACTGAAATTATACGCCGCTCTCTAATGAAGAAAATCCCATGTTAAACTAATTCAGCATTTAAAAAAAATGAGGAATTAGCTTTTCTTGTTAATGATAGTCATTTCAAATATAAATAGCTATTTATTTCTTTGTTTGAACACCAACGTGAATTAGATATCCGATACATGTTTGTCATGTATTTCAACTTTAATATATTTTAATAATACGCCATATCACATAATTGATAGTTTATCTGCTGATTGTATGGAAACTCATAACCGATGTCTCTAATTCTTTTGTAAGATTTGAAATAATTATTATAAGTTGATGATAGTTTTCAACTGATGAATTTTATACACCCATGAAAAGTAAGATGATTTTATAAACTTGATAAAGATATCTAGAAAATAATAGATTTAGTAATAAAGAATTTATAATTGCCAGAGTGATGTTTTCCTATCACTCTGGCAATCCATTTTAATAGCAAACCATGAAAATCCTCCTTGATCTGCTCTAATAAAATCGTTAACAAACATTAGCTATATTCACTATATGCCCTTCACCTTTAATTATTTTTAAATAACTTTGACTGCAGTACTTTTTCACTTAAAACTCTTCCAATTATCTCTAATTCAGTTTTCCCCCTTTATTTTATACTCATATAAGAACATTCATAATACAACGTTTTTTTTTCAATTTTATTATGTAAAATAGCTATTAAATCAGCAATCAAACGTTGGGAGCCGATATGGATATGCTTTTTTTTGGTATTGCTCTACTCATAATTATTATATTAATATTTCATTTGAACTGTAGATAAACCGCTTTTGATACCCTCATTCATTTTTCTATTTGTTCGTTTCATAAAACTCTTTTTGTGACTAGTTTTTATAACTAAAACTGTTTATTTCCTAGATTTCTCTAACTGGAAATTTAATCTAAATTATACCTTTTTCTAAAAATTTATTTTAAAAGAAAACTCTTGCAATTTGAAATTTTGTGATATAATCGCTTGGGATTTAGTTCACAAATGATGGGGAGAGATTTTTTATGATATTAAGAGACTTTTTTATGTATTTATCGGAAAATCGCACACTAAATGCAGCTGCTCAAAGATACGGTTTAAAGATGGGGGCACAAAGTGTTGTAGCCGGTACTAATATACAAGAAACGATTGATAGTATTAAAGAATTAAATAAGCATGGTATTGCATGTACAGTTGATAACTTAGGTGAATTTGTTTTTGAAAAATCCGAAGCTACTGCTGCTAAAAATCAAATTTTAGAATTAATTCAAGCTATTCATGATCATAAAGTAGATGCTCATATCTCTTTAAAACCTTCACAATTGGGGTTAGATATTGATATCGACTTCTGTTATGGGAATTTAAAAGAAATTGTTGCCTTAGCTGATCAATACGATATTTTCGTTAACTTTGATATGGAGAATTATGATCGTTTACACCCTTCTTTTGAGTTGATGGAGCAACTAAATGCTGAGCATCAAAATATCGGTACCGTTATTCAAGCATACTTCCATGAATCAGATGAAAATATCGAAAAATATAAAAACTATCGTTTGCGTATCGTAAAAGGTGCTTATAAAGAACCAGCAAATATTGCTTATCAAGATAAAACTGAGATTGATGCAAAATATATTAAATTAATCGAGTATCACTTACTGAATGGTAAATTTACTTCAATCGCAACACACGATCACCGTGTCATTAACCATGTAAAACAATTTGTTAAAACAAATAATATTTCGAATGATAAATTTGAGTTCCAAATGCTTTATGGTTTCCGTAAAGATATGCAACTTCAGTTAGCAAAAGAAGGTTATAACTTCTGTACTTATGTACCATTTGGACGTGATTGGTATGGATACTTTATGCGTCGATTAGCAGAGCGTCCTCAAAACTTATCACTCGTTACAAAACAAGTTTTCAATAAAAAAACTAACACTGCTATTGGCTTAGCTGCATCAGCATTCATTGTTGGTCGTCTATCAAAACGCAAATAAAAAAATCCCGCTCAAAAGGCGGGATACTTCAGACTGTAGACAAACTCGAAGAAATCCGAGCTTTGTCTACGGTCTTTTTCTTTTAAAAATAGATAAGACCGTTGCTTTCCGCGGGCGGGCGCCAAGCCGCTTTGTCGCTACGCTGCTGCAGGGTCTTGGACTGTCCCGATTTTCCCGCAGGAGTCGCCACCTTTGCTCCAATCAACTACACATGTAATAAAAACAAAGCTTTATAGGTGAAGGAAAATGATGACGAGAAAAAACAATCCTGAAAGAGTTCAAATTGAAATGATTGCTTTAGAATAACTAGTACCTCAAGAACTTCTCTTGTGAGAAAAATTGAGGATCGGCGAACAAGCTTAAAAGGTCTTAAAAAAGTGTCCATGTAGGCCATGCTTACTTTGTGCTGCTGTGAATTTAAAGAAACTCCCTAATTGTCTGCGTAAAGTTAAAAAATGGATTACAAGTTAACACCTGAAGAGGATCTTAAATAACCAAAATATATAAAAGTAACAAATACATACTGAAAAAGTCTCGCTCAAAAGGCGGGATTTTTTATTTCTTCTCTTCAGCATCTTTCATTCGCTTCATACGATATTGTAAACTTTGTCTTTTCAAACCTAGCTCTTTCGCTGTTTTTGAAACATTGCCACCAAAGAATTCTAGTGCCTTGACCACATAATAGTCTTCTACTTCACGAATATATTGGTCGAGCGGGCGGAGATCTTTGACTGTTTGCACGATAAATAATTCACTTTGTGCATTATTTCCCAGACGATGAATATCTTGAACCTTCCAACGAAAATAAGCTGGTAACATCTCATAAGTAATACTATCTTCTGTAGTGATAAGAGATGCTATTTCGTCTAATAGCACCTCTAATTCTTTCAAGTTGCCTGGCCAATCATAGGATAAAAAGATTTCTTCAACTTCTTCCTCAAGGCCTTTCACAAAGGAACCGAAGTCTTGTCGATGCCTCAAAAAGTAGTCATTCACGAAAGGCATAATATCTTCTTTCCGTTCTCTGATTGAGGGAACACGGATTGTAAGTGATGAAAAGAAAAAGTATAGGCTTTTTGATAGCTTACCATCACTTATTAGCTCAATTGGATCCCCTCCAATACTCGCTATAAAGACGTGATTTTTTGTTTCATGGATTTTTAACAATTCTACGATTCTTTCCTGTGCAGACATCGATAAATACTCAATACGTTCACCGAAGAACGTAATATTATTGTTTTCAGTTATATATTTTTCTAGCTGTGCAATTACTGCTTCTTCGTCTCTTCTACAAATGAGTGTTATAAATTGTTCGTTGGGTATCGAAAGTGAGTGGTGAATTCCTTCAGCAATCATATCCTTCCCTGTACCTGACTCCCCTATGAGCATGACTGAAATGCGACTAGTTGCAGCTAATTTTGCTGTTGAAATAACATTCTTCATCGATGCTGAAACGGCTGTGATTGTTTCAAACTTTAATGGTTGTCCATAACGGCGAAGTGGCTGATACATCATAAACTCTTGTGTGGAAATATCGCGTGCAAATTCCACTGCCCCTAGAATTCGTCCCTCTTTTTCAATTGGCAATATATTATTGATGGTCGTGATTTCCTGCCCTTTTCGATTCCAAAATGTTTTTTTATGATTTCGAATCGGCTGCCCTTTATGTAACACTTGAAGCAATAAACTCTCTTCGGCTTCAAAATTAATAATTTCCCATGCCGTGCGTTTTTTAACCTCTTCTGCTGTTATGCCCTCAAGCTCTTTCATTTTTTTATTATAAATAACCGGCATTCCGTTTGCATCGATTGCACTAATACCGATATCACTCATTTCCGTAATAAATTTATATACTTGAAGTAGACCATCTAGTTCCAATTTTAGCTGCCCCTTTAACTTTTTTATAATTTTTCGAATATTTTTATTGTAATACGCCAAATGATATTGCATTATTATATATATACTTTTCAGAAAAGTGCAAACTCATTTTGCACCTTAGAACTTAGGGGGAGAAAAATTAATGATTCCATACAAACATGAACCATTTACAGATTTCACTTCGAAAGAGCATGCAGATGCATATCAAGTTGCATTAAAACAAGTAAAAGAACAATTAGGACAAGAATATCCTTTAATCATAAACGGCGAAAAAGTAACAACTGAGGAAAAGATCTCATCTTACAATCCTGCTAAAAAAACAGAATTAGTAGGTGTTGTATCAAAAGCAAGCCAAGAATTAGCTGAAAAAGCTATGCAAGCTGCACATACCGCTTTTGGAGAATGGCAATATACTCCGGCTGAAGTAAGAGCTGATATTTTATTTAAAGCAGCGGCAATCATTCGCCGACGCAAACATGAATTCTCTGCTTGGTTAACATTCGAAGCTGGTAAACCATGGAATGAGGCTGATGCTGATACTGCTGAAGCAATTGATTTCCTTGAGTATTATGGCCGTCAAATGTTATCGATTAAAGATGGTCAACCTGTTGAAAGTCGCGTAGGTGAATTTAACCGCTATGACTATATTCCATTAGGTGTTGGTGTTATCATCTCTCCTTGGAACTTCCCATTTGCAATCATGGCTGGTACTACTGTAGCAGCAGTTGTAACCGGTAACACAGTACTGTTAAAACCTGCTTCAACTACACCAGTTGTTGCTTATAAATTCATTGAAGTATTAGAAGAAGCTGGACTTCCAGCAGGTGTTGTTAACTACATCCCTGGTTCAGGCGCTGAAGTTGGCGATTATTTAGTAGATCACAAGCATACTCGTTTCATCAGCTTTACTGGCTCTCGTGATGTTGGTCTTCGTATTAATCAACGCGCTTCTGTTGTAAACGAAGGTCAAATTTGGATTAAACGTGTTATCGCTGAAATGGGTGGTAAAGATACTATTGTAGTAGATAAAGAAGCTGATTTAGAACTAGCTGCTCAGTCTATCGTTAAATCCGCATTCGGCTTTAGTGGTCAAAAATGTTCAGCATGCTCTCGTGTAGTAATTGTTGATGACGTTTATGACGAAGTAATCGCACGTGTTGAAGAATTAACAAAAGCATTACAAGTCGGTAATCCTGTAGATCCTACTAACTATACTGGACCAGTTATTGATGAAGCTGCATTTAATAAAATTACTAGCTACATCGAAATCGGTAAAGAAGAAGGTCGCTTAATCGCTGGCGGTACAGCTGACCAATCAGAAGGCTATTTTGTACAACCAACAGTATTTGCAGATGTATCTCCTGAAGCTCGTATTATGAAAGAAGAAATCTTCGGACCAGTTGTAGCTATTTCAAAAGCTTCTAATTTCGAAGAGGCAATCACAATTGCTAATAGTACTGAATATGGTTTAACTGGAGCTGTAATTTCAAAAAATCGTGCAAACATCGAATATGCACGTCAACGCTTCCATGTTGGTAACTTATACTTTAACCGTGGCTGTACTGGTGCTATCGTAGGATACCAACCATTCGGTGGTTTTAATATGTCAGGCACAGATTCTAAAGCTGGTGGCCCTGATTATTTACAGCTTCATATGCAAGCAAAAACAACTTCAGAAACTCTATAATTTTATCTCCTATACTATAGGAAGAAACTCTATATTTTTTATGCTCGACGTATGATAGTTTATACGTCGAGTTTTTATTTAAGAGATAAAAAAATTGTATCTTTTACCCTCATTTAGTGTTTCTATAGTTACCATTTCAGAGTCAAAAAAATATTGTTTTATTGAATATCAGTAATGCCACTAATGTAAAAATGATAATATCTCTACATATTTAACTTTTAATAGTGCATACGAAAAATCTAAGATAAAAAATTCCCACTTTACTATTTCATTTTGATAATTTTATTCTCTACTTAAATTTCACTAACTTAAGGTGATACGAAATCTAATTCTCCAGTCTATAACAATAAAGTTCCTCTGTCTTTAGTGCCACTTTTATTTCTTTATTTTTCATATCTAAACTCATCTTGATTAGTTCATCTCGTTCAATCATCCGAACATGATTCTTTTTCGCGAGTATCAAAGCTTGTTTCGTATATGTACTATTCGTAATTACCCAAGCGACGCGTACTAAATTCTAATATTACGTATCCAATTAACTGAACTATCTAATTCTTCATTTTATATTGACAATTATTTTTTTAGCTGATAAGCTATGAAACATATCCAAATTCGTTGAAGAGAATAAGTACGGATGGACACTTAATCCATAGAGAGTCGACGCTTGCTGAAAGTCGATGTTTAAATCCATTTCTGAAGTAATCTCTGAGAAGCAAAATTGAACCTGAAGTAAATTTTGCCGGCAAATCCTCCGTTACCAAGGGATCACGTATATTAGTACGGTGGCTGAGTGCCGGATTTTTTGTGAACAACAAAATTCCGGAATTAGGGTGGTATCGCGAGTAATCTCGTCCCTTTTATAGGGGCGAGTTTTTTTGTGCCTATTTTCACTGAATATGGATTACTATTTTGAAGGAGTGAATGAAATGAAAAAATCGACAACTTTGTTTATTGGATTAATGTTATTTTCAATGTTCTTTGGAGCCGGTAATCTTATTTTCCCACCATCTTTAGGTGCTAATGCAGGGACAAACTTCCCACTCGCTATAACTGGATTTATCGTGACTGCAGTTGGTCTACCATTACTTGTTTTAATAGCTTTATCATTTGTTGAAGGTGGTGTGCGTACACTAGGAAGTCGTGTCCACCCTATCTTCGGTATCGTTTATACAATCACCGCATATTTGTCAGTCGGACCATTTCTTGCTATCCCTCGTAATGCAACACTGGCATTTGAGATGGGGTTAAAGCCTTTTATATCTGATTCCACTTTTGCTCTAATCGGTTTTACGGCTTTATTTTTCCTTTTAGTATTTTTAGTTAGTTTAAACCAAAGTAAAATGATGGATTTAATGGGGAAAATCATTACACCACTTTTATTAATTAGTATGATTATTTTAGTTGTAGTAGGTTTTGTTCGCTTACAAAATGGCGCATTAGCTCCTACAACAACAGAGTATGCTCAATCTCCTTTCCTAAAAGGTTTTTTAGAAGGATATAACACAATGGATGCTCTTGCTGCTCTTGCGTTTGGTATTGTTATTTTGAGCGCATTGAAGCAACGAGGTGCTACGGAAGGTAAGATGCTTCGAAGAGAGGTGCTTAAAGCCGGGCTTTTAGCTGGATTCTTACTAGCTGTTGTATATTGTTCACTAGGCTATATTGGTGTGAAAATGGCAGGAGCAGGTACATTTGAAAATGGTAGCACCCTTCTTTCATCTGCTTCCTATTTATTGTTCGGACAATGGGGCAACTTATTATTAGGTATTATTTTCGTACTCGCTTGCTTCACTACATGTGTTGGATTAGTATCTGCTTGCGCAAACTATTTTTCTACATTAGTACCTAAAGTTAGTTATAAAAAAATCTCTTTATTCTTTTCATTGATTGGTTTTGGACTAGCTAACTTCGGACTAAATACAATTTTATTGGTAAGTGTTCCTTTTTTAATTGCTGCATACTCTTTAACAATTGTATTGATCGTGATTTCTCTATTCCATCCGTTATTTAAAGGTTCTTCCTATGTTTACGTTACAGCAATGTCGCTTACTGGAATAGTTGCTTTATATGATGGTTTAAAAGCATTCGGCTTAAAGTTTGCTGTCGTTGATAGATATATGAGCTATCTTCCATTTGCAGAGCTTGGATTAGGTTGGATCATTCCTGCAATTGTAGGGACTGTCATTGGATATTGCCTATACCTCATTAAGGGAGAATCGCCAGTGGTTCTTTCACGGCCTATTGAGAAATAGAAAGGTAAATGCTTATATTAAAATTCTAAAAACGTAGTCAACATAGACTCGGTAACAGTTACCGTTTATCAGTTTTATGTGATAGCACTGAAAAATGGTTTTAGGACTGAATTAGGGTGCGGATAGCTTGATATAAGTTTGATTATTGCGCTAAGTTCGGGGATTGTTGTGTTATCTCGGGGGATTGTTGTACTAACTCAACTGATTGTTGCTCTATCTCAACTGATTGTTGCGCTATCTTTCGCCATTGTTATTTAGCAGAATATTCATATCCTTAGAGGACGCCATTTTCAATAATTTTGTACACAAAAAAAACCAGCTTTTGCTGGTTTTATTTTTTGAATAATGGTTGATTGTAATCATAGTGATAAATACGAGATTTAGTGTTCCCTATAGGGGTTAGATTCATCGTTTTGAAGAGTCTTGATATCGTAAACTTATCATCTATATGTAGAAAGTCTCTGCATTCTTTGTTTGTGATAGTAGGTTTAAAGAGTTGAAACCAATCGAGCAAAGTTTGCTGGAGAATGACTTGCTTTGATGCGTTACAATTTGGGCACTGCTGACCTCTTCTCGATGAATACTCTATTGTTGTACCACATGGGCAGATCATACCGGAATATAAATTTTCGGGTTGTAGGTTGTATTTGAAGCATAAGGGGAAGGGATTATACGGCTTGATGTGTGTCTTTAGTTGAGTGCAAAGCAAATGGAATTCTTCGTCGTTGAGTTTGTGTGGGAGAGTATTGAGTTGTTCTAAAAAGATGGGGATTTCTTTATTGAACAGTAATTGCACTTTCTTAGGGCGTTTTTTTATTAAAGTGTTGGTGTTTGGCATAACAATTTTATAGTAAATCGGCATTTCATACTTATTATTTTGGAGCCAATATTTCAGACTACTTACTGCACGGATAATTTGAGTTTGGGGGCATTCGTATATTCGTTTTTCGCCTTCTACTATTTGAACTAATTGATAAGGATTTTCTTGAAATCGTAATACACCCCGCATGTTTTTAACTTCAAATATGCAAATATAGCTAGGTGTGATAATGAGGGAGTCGATTTGTACAAAACGAAATTTAGATACTTGTAATTCAACGTTGGGAAAATATATATTTGGCAATTTAAAGTGAGTTTCTTGAATGAAATGGTCGATGCGCAATTCACCTTTATAGCCTGCTAGAATACGTTCAATGTCTTGCCGTATGCTATTGATAGCTTGATGATGCGAGTTCGGGACTCGGTGAAGAAGCCGATTGAGTGCTTGAATTTGGATTGGAATGGGTCTAGTAATATTGATAAAAATTCACTCCCTTTCAACTATAGTTAGATAGAATCTATCATGATATGGGAAATATTTCAATAGATATGTTTTGTTTATTGCGCTAACTTTGGAGATTGTTGCGCTATGCGCGTTGGTTGTTGCACTAACTCTGCCGATTGTTGCGCTAACCTGACTGATTGTTGCGCTATCTCATCTCTTTGTTATTTAGCAGAATATTCACGTCTTATCTAATTGATTTTCTTCATTTTGAGACATCTCGCGTTGGTGAAAAACTTGTTTTTTTGGAAAATTACTAATTCTGGCCGCAATTTGAGGATCGGGTGAAGCAAATTTTGTTTGTTGCGCTAACTTTGGAGATTGTTGCGCTATGCGCGTTGGTTGTTGCACTAACTCTGCCGATTGTTGCGCTAACCCGACTGATTGTTGCGCTATCTCATCCCATTGTTATTTAGCAGAATATTCACGTCCTATCTAATTGATTTTCTTCATTTGAGACATCTCGCGTAGGTGGAAAACTTGTTTTTTTGGAAAATTACCAATTCTGGCCGCAATTTGAGGATCGGGTGAAGCAAATTTTGTTTGTTGCGCTAACTTTGGAGATTGTTGCGCTATGCGCGTTGGTTGTTGCACTAA
>NZ_JBNNTI010000034.1:33871-47617 GCF_050278625.1 Viridibacillus sp. NPDC096237
CATCCCATTGTTATTTAGCAGAATATTCACGTCCTATCTAATTGATTTTCTTCATTTGAGACATCTCGCGTAGGTGGAAAACT
Organism: Viridibacillus sp. NPDC096237; assembly: GCF_050278625.1. Taxonomy (NCBI): domain Bacteria; kingdom Bacillati; phylum Bacillota; class Bacilli; order Caryophanales; family Caryophanaceae; genus Viridibacillus; species Viridibacillus sp. NPDC096237. The sequence goes on from NZ_JBNNTI010000034.1 coordinate 33,955, forward strand.
TGTTTTTTTGGAAAGTCACCAATTCTGGCCGCAATTTGAGGGTCGGGTGAAGCAAATTTTGATTGTTGCGCTATGCGCGTTGGTTGTTGCACTAACTCTGCCGATTGATTGTTGCGCTATCTCATCTCATTGTTATTTAGCAGAATATTCACGTCTTTAAAGATTTTTATTTTCCCCTAAAGACGTGCTAAGAATTTCACATTTCTTTAACTGGTGGGTAAAGATAGGCTTTTTTCATTTTAGAGTAGTGAGCGATTGGGTAGTTTTCTTTGTCATCATATTTTAGATAAGAAGCGATTGAATTTTCATGGATGGTGCATTCGGCATTTTGCAATGTCCATGGAGAGTGTTCATTATCGACTCTGATTAACTGCCCGTTTATTTTTGTCCAGCAATGGTAACGTTCGGTTAGCCAGCATTCTAATTGACTACGCTCAATTGGTCCAGAAATTGGCTCATATGAAGCTATAAGCGTTTCGTAATTCGTTTCTAATTTTTTACTTCTACTATAAAAAGTGATTAAATTATCATTTTTTTTCAATGTAACATTTGCTTGTCGTAAAGGCATAAAGTTTTTAAAATTCAACAGTTTTGCGATTAGTTGATTATTGGCATCTATGCTTAAAAAGTAAATACCAGCCTTTTCTTTATAAGTAACATATGTGCGGGCATTTAATTCTAAAAAAGAACTGATGCCAGGTATGGATGGTATAAATCTTGGGCGATTCTCTTTTACTTGAAAAAACACTAAACTAATCCATGCCTTATTATTAACGAGATCCAGCTCTAGTTCTGATGGGATGTATTGCCGTATATCTTCAGCTGGGACTGACCAATGTAGAAATAATACATCGTGCCATTCCTGCGTTATAATCCAAGGTTTTTTATTCATTGAATAACTCCTTTCAACAACTTCACAATGCTTATTATTCCCTTTGATGAAAATATTCAAACGAGTAAAAAATAAACCCTGAACTCCGAAGAGTTTAGGGTTTATTTACATGGTTAATACCAATCACTATTGTTGCATACTAATCGAAGTACCATCGCTCGTCACATATACAGTTCCATTTCTTGTGACAAAAACTTTTGTTCCCAATTCCTCCAAGGCATTAACTGCTTTCTTCGATTTTCTTGCGCTGGTAATAACTGCAAAAAGTGGATTTACCTTTTCGTAAAACTCCAATGTATTATCTTCAAATTTCCCATGGTGTGGGACTTTTAAGAATGTATGCTTAACAACGCTATGTTTCATTATTTCATTCATGCGTTCTTCTTCTGCATCTGCTGTTAATAAAAAGCTATTGTTTCCGTGTTGTACACTAACTACAAGTGAATAATCATTTTCTTCTTTGTATTTACTTTTTTGTGGTGGGTATACTGTGAATTCAGCGGTACCTGCAGTGAAGGAATAAATTTGGGTCAATGCTTTGGGGGTGATGTGGTTTGCTGTAATCGCATGTTTGTACTCTAGATACTGTATACTGCTACGCTTATACTTTGGTGTAATAATATGCTGGACGTCCACACTATTTATAATCGTATCCGCTCCACCAACATGATCCTTATCAAAATGCGTTAAAATCAAGTAGTCAATTTTTTCTATATTATGCTTTTCTAGATACGAGACAATTTTTTTGCCATGCTTATCTTCACCGGTATCAACCAATATTGTTTTGCCACCAGACATTAGAAGTATACTGTCAGCTTTACCGATTTTGAAAATTGTCATATTTAAAAGTGTTGTCTCATTACTTGCAGCAGTTTTCGTGTGGTAAGAGGAGCAACCTATTAAGGTTAGAATGATGAGCATAACTATGTACTGAAACATCACTCTTTTACCTTTGGACAGATATTGATTCATAAAACCACTCCCCTTTTTTCGTTAAATTTTTTTCGAGTTAATTTACTTTTAGTATCCTCTAAATGAGTTGAATTATGACGCAAAAAAATCCCCTTATCTAATGATAAGAAGATTTTCGTTATTGCTATTGGGACTTATAGAACATTAAAGATTTTTTAGCTGAGTGGTATCAGAACTCAGTATTTCCTGCACTCTTTGTACGTATGGATCCTTATTATACGTAAAGTACAACTGGCTTGAAAGTCTAACGGGATCGCCAAAGAACAGTCGTTCATAAAGCGTTTGGCGTGTGCCGAAAGCGCTCATAGTCATATCCCAAGCTAGACGGAATATTTTAACGCGATCTTCTGCAGTGTCTGCCTTAGATTGCAAATATTGATCTAGGTCTTTTCTCATATCCGATTGGAATGCATTTTCAGTGGGGATTGACATTAACCCGCTTGTTCCCAAAATCTGAATAATTTCAGCAAACCTAGGATAAACCTTAGGAAATACATTTATTGAAATTTGTAACGTTGTACGATCTGGTATCATAACACCCGACTCATCCAACTTAGCCTCTGCTTCTGATTTCATAACCAATGCTTTCATTGTTTCTAATGCAATAATAATTTCAGAAGCCTTTTCTTGTACATGAAGGTATTCGCCAATATTAATCGTTTCAATAATAGACTGTACTACACCTAAAACAAATTCAGTTTTTACAATCTGTCTACAAGCTACTTGATGCAATGCGAAAGGTTGAAAAGAACTAGCCATCATAAAGCTATTGGATACACCTAAATTGTTATAATAAAATACGCGCTCCCATGGGACCAATACATTATCAAATACCACAATAGTATCCATTTCATCGTAACGAGAACTTAATGGGTAGTTAAATGTTGAGTCTCCTCCAACAAATGACTCTCTGCATAAAAATTTCAATCCTTTAGTGTTACTTGGTATCGAAAAGGCAAATCCCTTTTCCTCCTCCAATATTCCAGCAGCTGACATGACTAATAATTCGTCAGTAATGCCACCTTGTGTTGCTAGTAACCTCGCACCTTTTACAATAATACCTTCATCATTACTATCTATTACTTTTGCAGCAATAGGCTCTTTTGTAGACTCCAAATAATATTGCCCTCTATTTACTTGGGGATCTACAAATGTGTGTGTCATCGATATATCATTTTCTCGTGCATATTCATAGAAAGTTAGTAAATTTTCAGGAAAACAATTTTCTTTTCCTTCTAAAAATTTAGCTGATGATGCAAATGCCATTAACGTTGTATTCATATAATCTGGACTTCTGCCCATCATTCCATTATTTGATCTAGCCCATTCCTGAATCATTTCTCTTCTTTTTGCTAAATCTTCTTTCGACTGAGGTTGTAAATAAGATATACCTACTGGATTGCCAGTAGTCGGCGATGGATACGTGAGGACATCTTTTAGTGAAGCATCATGTTGCATCTCGTATAACAACGCCTGGCTTTTCATGATTCCTGTGAATGCAGGGTGCTCAGAAATATCACCGGTTACTTGCTTACCATCAATCCAAACATTCGTTTTCAGCTTGTTAATTCTGTCAATATACTGCTTTCCGGTTATTGCTGTCATACACACACTCCTAAATTGTACTCTCTAATGGTGAAATAGCTGTATGGAAGTATTCATCTAGCTATTTCTTTAGTCATATTTTATGAATATGACCTGACTATTGTTACTGTACGAATAATGAACAACTGGTTGTTTTTTTCAAAACGACGTATGTATTTTTACCACTTTCCATCAACAATAAATATTAACTTAAAAAGAAAAAAACCTCCTAGAGAGCTTGAGGAGGTTCACTTTTTAATAATTCTATTGTTTTTACATTCTTATTCACTAATTACATAGCATCATGATTCTTCCAGTTATTTTATGTATTAGTAAATGCACAATTTAATAATAAATTTATCATTTCCATCTATATAAATTGCATAATTGTACTACTTTTCGTTTGATCTTCGTCTTGTAATAAAATGGTGGTGCGTTTTAAATCCTTTCCATTCTTTCATATGCATATGTAAGTCTTTTCTTTGAAGTCTCGTTTCAGTTGTTTCCATATCAAAAGTAGAATTGGTCTTCATAGTGTCATCAACAATAAATATTACCGGGAATTGAAATATTTTTCGAACTAAATATATCATTCTCTGCTCATTTCGATCTGCCTCAATAATATGCACAGTAATTTCACTAAAATCGATTATTTCTTCCCCTTGATAGTAGTACTTCACTTCTCCCATCTCCTTTTAAGAAATTTTATCCCTTTCTCTTAATTTATCATAAATAGGAAAAATTAACCATTAATTATAGTGGAATTTTAGTTTTGCTATATATTTGTAGGAGGAATGTTGTTGTTTTATTTTGAATTTAATTACTTAAAAGCAAAGCCCTCCAAATCTAAGTTTGGAGGGCTTTGTTGTAGGTGAATGATTATCTTAATTCATTGTATTTTACATTGAATTCTTTTTCTAAATCAGATTGATTAGCAAAGCCTGTTCCTGCTGGGCGCTTTTCTAGTACGTACTTTGCAACTGCTGTTCTATTCACTACTGACAATGAATATAACTTACCTTTTAAATTATCCATTTCATATAATGCAGCAAGCATTTCATCGATATCTGTTACACTATTCGCTTTTTCAAATGCAGTTGCTTGAGCTTTCACATTTAAAGTAGCCGTAGCAGGTACGATGAAACTATCCGAAGAAGTTGCTTCGATATTCACTACATCTGCAAGGCTTGATCTAAGGGTAAATGTAATAGTTCCGTTATTCCCGATTGGTACTATTTGACTGTTATCTAAATTTCCAGGTGTAATTACTTTATTTAAACCGTTTGATAACATTACCGTAGAGAATACAGTATTAAATTCAAACGTAACTGTACCAGCGACTTTAGGTGCATATGGCAAGCCATTTTGATCTAAGGTTTGATAGTTTACCGTCACAGGCATATCCGCTGCAACTGTTGTTACATCCTCACCGTTTGCATTGACGAATTTCATACTGGCAATACTTACTATTGCTTCGTTAAAGTAAGTGATTGGAGCAGTTTGTTGTAAATCGCCATCATCTAGTTGGCCAGTTCCTGTATTAGAAGCGTTATCGATAAATACTGTAGGAATGATATAAGAGTCTATTTTTCTATTGATTACTGTAAACGGTACTGTGCCTTTTTTATCAGTCACTAATGTGTAATTACCGTATCTATCTGGAGTGATTAGTTTGTTATCTTGAAAAATATAAGCTGTTTCTGTATCACCTTTTAGAGCTACTTTGACAGGAAGTTTAGCTGGAGCTTTATTGCCAGCTAAGTCCGTTAGCGTTGCTACATATTGGCGACCACCGAAGTTCGCTGCGTATGTGTTACCTACTACGACATTTTTTGCAGTAGAAACGTTAGAAGCTTTCTCTGTCCCAAGCGCTTCAACAGTTAAAGCCATTGCATGCTTAATTTCAAACTTAACTGTTGACCCTTTTGCCTGTAGTTCTGTTGCATCCAATCTTTCTCTTGAATCATTGCCATTAGCAAATATAATTGGCGTTACAGATGTACTAGCACCTGTTATTGTAAAAGTACCTTCACCTTTATCATTAACATATACTTTTGCTCCTGCTTGAGTTGTTGCCGTCTGATAAGGTGTTGTCTTATTACTTTCTAATATCTGTGCTTTGCGATTAATCTTATCTGAAGTGACATCTAGGTTTTCAGCAAATGTTACGTTGACGTATTTACCTTTTGTATCACTAGATACATCTACTGGATTGACGTTAACTTTATAAACTTTTTTAGAATTGTTTGCTACAGTCGATTCCTTCGTAACATCTGTAATTCTTAAACGTTCTGAATCACCCCAATATACTTTTGTTTCGGATGATTTAAGCCCAGAGTTTATCGATGGATATGCATATACAGAATCTTGAGTAAAGACATGCTGTATGTAACTATACTTGGCTACACCATATTCGTCTGTTAGTACTTCAACGGTGGTTTTTTTACTTGCATCCGCTGAATTCCCAATAGTAAACGTTACTGGAATATATGATTTTGCCTGATTCTGATTAACCTCTACTTGTGCTTCAAGAGTTACTTGCGAACCTAAAATGCCTTGAATGGAAGTATTTTTTTGTGAAACCTTCGTTGGCATTACGGCAGAAATCCCTACAAATTCTGGTTGTTTAACACCATCAAGTTCTACAGTATACTTTCTGCCAGCTTGTTGTGCGGACGTTGTTAATACGACAACTTTATCATCAGTTGCCTTAACTGCAGCATTTGTAACGATTAAACCCTCAATTACAAAACGCCCAGTTGTAATTTCACTAGACTTTTGTGCTTTTTCAAATGTGACTTCAACCGTTGTATTATTGATCACTTTCACTGAATCAACTGTAGTTGAAACGACAAACCCGTTTTTATATAGTTTTTTTGTACCTTGATAAAGGAATACACCATTTGCTACAATTCCTTTTATATACAATTTTCCAGAAGTGCTTTCAATGCCCGTTAATTCTTTACCGTCTTGATACCATTTCTTCACTGACCCCGTACCAAACAAGCCATTTCCTTTTTTTCCCGCATTGTAATAGACTTTTTTATAGATCCCTGTTCCTTTTGCCCCTGCTTTGTAATACGTTTTTTTGTAAAGGCCCGTAAATTTGTTGCCGTCTTTGTATAGTACACTTTTGAAAGATTTATAGCCTTTTATAGCTTTACCCGTCTTCACTGAAACTAATTTACCTTTTGTAACTGTTACAGTTTCAGATTTAGCAAAAGCTGTATTTGTTGCTTCAGTCACTGCAAATGAACCTGTTAGAACTGCAGCTCCAATTACTAACGAAGCGACAGGCTTAACGAATTTCAATCTAAATTTCCCCATTTCAAAAATCCTCCTTAATAGATATCACACTCTACTTTCCAATAATAATAGTATATCAAAATACCCAATAATAGTATAATATAGTCATTTATTTAAAATCATGGATTTCTGTTTTAGGATTGGTGTTGTATTGTATAAAAATCATATAAATATGATGATACTTTTATCTCTAAAGCGTTTTACTGATATTCATCTCAATAGACTATCAAAAACAAATATAAAATCCCCTAATCAAAAGATTTATTTAAAAAAAGTCAAAGAATTAGTTAGAACCCTTGATAGCAATGTATATTTTTTAATGCCGCACATTATAAAGCATAAAAAAAGAAGGATAGGTGAGCAGCTTTAGTTTTCGTATATTAATAAGCTCTTATTAGCATTTCAGCCGTAAAACCTAAAAGTTCAGGGTTACTACTTAATTGTTCTAATACCTCTTTTGCATTCTCTTCTTTTATTGAAAGTAAATGTGTGCCGAACAAAATTTAACGTAGTCATTTGGGTGTTCAAGCAATTTTTCTAATTCTTCACTCCCTTTATTTGTCAAGACCTTTTAGTGTTTTAAAATATTTGAAACACTTATCGTATAAACGATTTGTCTTTCTTGGATTTTCCATAAACTTATTTTTAAGGAAATATACACAAAACTCCCTAATTTAAACCTAAATTAAGAATTTATATTGTGAAAATTTATACTATGTATTACGATGTATATATACTATGTATTACGATGTAAAGGTGAGGATAATATGAATAAAGAAATGATGAAGGGTAGTACAGATTTACTGTTACTATCAATTATCGCCAAGCAGGATATGTATGGTTACGAGATTGTACAAGCATTAAAGCAATCGAGTGATGAATTGTATAGTATGAGTGAAGGTACATTGTATCCTGCACTGAAAAGGCTTGAATCACAAGGCTATATCAATTCTTACTGGGTAGAAAATGAAGGAGCTCGAAGACGCAAATACTATGAATTAACCGAAGAGGGGCAGAATGCTTTGTCTGGGAAGCTAAAGGATTGGCAACAAATCAACCAATTGATTGAAAAGTGGACGAAGGGAGATGTTTTATATGAATGAAAAACTCGAACAATATATTCATGAAATAACCTCTACTCTTACTTGTAGCCCACAGGAAAAACAAGAGATTGCAGACGAAATGCGTGACCATCTATATACTTCTTATGAAGGGCTGTTAGCTAATGGGCATGAAGAAAAAAGTGCGACAAATAAAGCTATTCAAACATTTGGTCAAACAAATGTTTTGAAATTGAGCTTTCAGCAAGTGGTGGACCCTTTATACGGATGGTTACATAAGTTTGCATTGATTGGCTTTATTTTATATAGTTTTGCATTATCTTGGATACTTTTAATTAAGCGTTTAATCACACGTATAATAGATTATCAGTCATTTGATTTTCTTTTCAATTCTTATGTAAAAACACAAGGTACATTAGCTACTGAAAAAGCATTTTTTGATTTTAGCATTTGGGAACATAACGTAAATTTTATCCCATTTAAAACGATTGTTCTTTATCTAAAGGCTGAACACATGAACACAAGCATTGCGGTTAATAATCTTGTTGGTAATTTTAGTTTATTACTACCATTAGGATTACTTTTACCCTTCTTGTTCAAACGTTGTAAGAGATTCACAAGTGTAGTTGCCATCGCATTTATAACTAGCTTTTGTATTGAAATAATTCAATTTGCACTTCAAGTTGGCATGGCAGACATTGATGATGTCATCTTAAATATATTAGGTGCTATGTTTGGTTTTACTATATATAAATTAATCATGTGGTTCTTATCACTTCGTATTCAATTCAAACATAAAAAATATAGTACCAGTTAAATCGTTAAAAAGCCTCCTAATAAGCTATTTAGGAGGCTTTAATCATTATATATTTTGCTTCTTTCGTTAAACTGCCCAGCTGCCCCGTTAGTTCAATAAGAAAAAGAGTTACCTAAGCAACCTTTGATCTCAACAAAAGCACCCCGTTACTTTAAGTACATTTCTTCACATTATCTATAGAGTAAAATACATCTGTTGAGTTTGTTACTATTTTTTCTTATCTGATAGTATATAAACACATACTAGTATAACTGCAAGATTGAAGTGATGGAGGTTTGTTTTTTATTCAAAATGTAAAATATTAATAGACGAATACGAATTACCTGCTTATGATAAAGACGACCAAGAAAAAACACTTACATTTACTGCACTGCATATAAGCAGATTCACTATTAAGTTTATTAGATCTGTTTTTGAAAAGAGAAAAAGTTGGGACTTACCAGGAAATCAAGAACCATAAATTTACAGAATTATTTTGGGAGGTCGTTATTTGTTATCACTTAACAACAAAAAGATCTTAATTATTGACGATGAAGAAGATATACTAATACTTCTTAAAACAATTTTAAGAAAAGAAGGAGTAGAAAATGTATACACTTCCACTACAGCAAGCGATGGATTTACTCAATTTCAACGAAAACAACCTGATATTGTTCTATTAGATATTATGCTGCCGGATGGTAGAGGCTATGATGTGTGTAAACAAATAAGAAAAATTTCTGATGTGCCGATTCTTTTTTTATCTGCAAAAGCAGAAGAAATTGACAGAACTTTAGGGCTTGCCGTTGGTGGTGATGATTATATAACAAAGCCTTTTAGCCTAAAAGAAATAGCCTCTCGAATAAAAGCACAATTACGAAGTTCTGACTATCTTCATGTAGATAAAAAAGACCTCTTGATAAAAGCTGGACCATTTGAATTTGATGAACAAAAAGTAGAATTTAAAAAGAACGGAAATATCATTGAATTAATACCAAAAGAGCTTGGATTAATGACCCATTTACTTAAAAACTCTAATCAAATTATTAGTAAAGAAAACCTCTGTGATAAAGTATGGGGTGAAAATTTTAATGGTTTTGATATAGTACATATAAGAAAGCTAAGGGAGAAAATAGAAGAACAGCCATCAAATCCAAAATACTTAATCACCGTAAAAGGATTAGGCTACAAGCTTGTTGTAGAGGAGGAATAACCTTTGAAATGGAGATTAACTGGGAGATTCCTAGCTACTGTTGTCCTCGTTGTTATTTTAGTTATTTTCATAAATATTTTCGTTTTAATAGCATTGTTAATAGCTCAGTCAGCATTTAATAAACCAATTTTTCACAACACCGAAACATCTGCTGAAGCATTTACAAGGCTTTTTCAAGATGAAATAACCGAATTAAATAATCATGTGACCATTTCCGAAAAAGGAAAAAAAGAACTCGACAAAAAGAATGCCTGGATACAGATTTTAGACGAAAACGGCAAGGAAATATACAATTATAGAACACCGAATGGGGTAAAGAAAAAGTACACACCAACTGAAATTGTAAACATGTATAAATATCAAGAAGTTAATGTAATTGCAACCGTTTTTATTAGTGAAAAAAATTTAAATCAAAAAAGGTATAGTTATTTTATGGGATTTAATGACCCCTATATCAATAAACGTGTATTATCCTATGATTCACGAAATGTTGTGCAAATGTTTAAAGTTGGTAGTATAGTTTTAATACTCCTAGATAGTTTGATTGCTTTATTTATTGGATATTTATTTAGCAAAAGACTTACCTCTCCTTTAAATACGCTAATTGATGGAATTAAACGGATGGCAAACAAAGATTACAATATCAATTATGAATCCAAAGGAATCTATAAGGATGTGTTTTATAATTTAAATAATTTATCGTTTCAACTAAAATCGAGCGAAATGGAACGAAAAAAATTAGAAAAAATGAAAGAAGAATGGATCGGGAACATCTCCCATGATATTAAGACACCACTAGCATCCATCCAAGGTTTTGCGGAAATGATGAAAAATACAGACTACAACTTTACGCTAGATGAAATGAGAGAATATGCAGAAATTATCGAACGAAAATCACTGTATATGACTGAAGTGATTAAAGATCTAAATTTATCAACAAGATTAAAAAATAAAAAACTATTATTAAATAAAAATTACATTAATCTAGTGACTCTATTAAGGAATATCTTAATTGATACTTTGAACGATACAAAATATTCAAACCGAAATATCGAATTTCAGTTTAGTGAAGAAACTATTAAATTGGACGTAGATGAAATTTTGATTCGAAGAGCTATAACCAATTTAATTAACAATGCCATTGTCCACAATGACGAAGATGTCAAAATAATCGTATCCATTGAGAAAAAAGAGCGTACACAAATCAGGATAAAAGATCACGGAAAAGGAATTGTGAAAGATGAACTTGAAATTATTTTTGACCGCTATTATCGAGGAACAAATACTGGAGAGTCACATAAAGGTTCTGGCCTTGGAATGGCCATAGCGAACGATATTATTCAGGCACATAATGGAGAGATTACTATCGACAGTGTAATTGGCCGTGGGACTACGATTGAAATTCATTTATAAGAGGACCCATGTGTGGCATCTTTTCACCAAAATGAAACAGAAGAATTCCATAAAATTGTGATAGAAGCTGAAACAAAAGTTGAACTTATGGGTGGAAATAGTTATAAATAAACTAAAAACCACCAATTAAAATTGGTGGTTTTTACTTAATTAGAAAGTAACACACTTGGTATCATTGAACTAAAATAATCTTTAGTTGAATAAGATCTACTATCTAAATTAGCATAGGTAAGTCATTTTCAGAAATTCAAAACTATCTTCATTTGTATCCTGCATAAAAGTATCAACTTCTTCAAATCCAATTTTTCTATATACTTTTATCGCCCTCTGATTGAAAGTTGCTACTGATAACATTATTTTTTGGGGTAAATATTTTGATTCAGCAAACTCTATACCTGCTTTTAAAAATTCCAATCCATTTCCATTACCAGTTAGATTTGGTCTCATCCCTAACCCTATATCGATAGTATTTATATCTACTTGATTAAAGCTAAAGAAACCTATAATATCATTGTCTTTAGTAACAACAAAGTTTGAGTCACCTCGTTTATTAGGGTCTAAGAACTCAACTAAATCTTCTTTATCTGCCTCCATATCGTAAAAAGAATACTCAGCATCATAATGCCAATTAAATGCAATTTCTTCCGCTTGTTCTTGTGTCATAATTTCAAACTTATACCCCATATTTATCCTCCTTATATCACTATTACAATAACAACCATCAATATACCCTATTGAACTAAACTGCCCAGTTAGTTCAATTAGAAAAAAAGAGCTGCCTATGCAACTCAATAATCCTTAATTAACTACCATAGTTGAAGTATGTTTCTACATAAACTATAAGCCTGTCTAGTGACATAAAAAAGTGATTTTTTCTAATGAAGAATCACCCTATTGTCCAATAAAACATCTAAATGATATTAGCTATTCCTTCGAAACCATACCCACAATGGAAATAACAATACTCTAGTTGTATAGACCGCAAAAACATTGTATACTATTTTTACTATTAAATATTTCCATTTAAAGGATGATAAGATGAAAAAACCACGTATTGGCATGGTAGGGTTAGGAAGTATAGCGCAAAAAGCATATTTACCTATTCTTACTCGAGAAACAGATTGGTCATTTGTAGGTGCTTTTTCACCAAGCAAAGATAAACGAAAAATGATTTGCAATCAATATCGTATTCAAGATTTTAATAGTTTACAAACACTCGCTGCAGAGTGTGATGCTGTTTTCGTACATAGTTCCACTAGCTCACATTTTGAAGTAGTATCTTCCCTTTTAACTAAAGGAATAGATGTTTATGTAGATAAACCATTAGCGGCAACTGTTGCTGAAGCTGAAAAATTAGTAGAACTAAGCGAAAAATCAGGAAGAAAGCTTATGGTTGGTTTTAATCGACGCTTTGCACCTATGTATGTACAAGCAAAACAAGAAGCTCAAAACATTGCATCAGTCCGCATTGAAAAACATAGAACAGATAGTGTGGGTCCTTACTCTTATGATTTTAGTATGTTAGATGATTATTTGCATGTAGTTGATACAGCTAGATGGTTAGCAAATGGGGATTTAGATTTGCTACATGGAACAGTAAATCTAAGTAGTGAGAATTATCTTGTCTATGCCGGACATGCTTATAAATCTAAGGAAGGTGTTTCTTTTTTTACAGACATGCATCGAAAAGCGGGAACTAACCTTGAAAAAATTGAACTATTAACAGATGGAGCAATTTTAAGTATTAAAAACATGAACACTTTAGAAATTGCATCTAAAAACAGCGTAACTACTTCGTTTTCTCCTCCTTGGGATACTACGTTAAAGCAAAGAGGTTTTGAAGATGCTGTACAACATTTTATTGACTGTATTCAAAATGATGAGAAACCACTGATTGATGGACTAGAAGGTCTGAAATCTCAATTATTTGTCACTCAGTTAATAGAAGCTGTGACTAAGTAAACTTTATCTTGTTATTAGAAGTCCACATTAGATTTTTGATCGGGAATCGAATGGTTTCGTGTTTCAACTTCGAAAATACGCATAAGCAAAGTATTACTTGCTTGTATGAACGAACACGGGACCTCCACATTTGAAATGGCAACGACATTTAATTTGTCTGCCGATTCAAATCTATGGCATTGAAAAAACACCTTAATTACATAAGGTCTGACTACCCTTGAATAAAAGAAAAAAGGTGTCCATCTATGAAAAAACAGTCAATAACCAACCAAAAGACAAACTCCATCTTAAAAATCTGTAGAAGAACTAAAAGCAGAATTAGTATACCTACGTTTTGAATAATCCACATAAAATAAACTCCACTACTTAAACTAACCTCCCTCTATAAACATTGAAGTATCAACGGTTTTCATCACTTCTTGATGTAAGAAAAATATTTTTTCATCTCTTTTGTAGACAGATGA
>NZ_JBNNTI010000035.1:0-47000 GCF_050278625.1 Viridibacillus sp. NPDC096237
TTGATTACACTGATTTACAACGCGAGCAAACTAGCAGTCGATCGTATCAACCAAGTTTTACGTGAACAACCAAACGTAGCTTAATTTTTAAAAACAGATTTTGTACTATGGGAGTTCTCTGTGCTCTAAAAAAATACGATTTATGAAATTGATTCACTTAAGAAAAAATTACAAAAAAGATTTTTTTATATAGTGGAATTATAGAATGTTTTACATTTAATAAGAAGGTAGGCTAAATCAAGGGAGGTTGTTTGTGATTAAATTACAGAAGATATTACTAATAGGAGTTATTTTATTAGCTATTCCTTTATTTTGGATCAATTATTTGATGACTCCAAATCCTGGTTCTCCATCTGGCAATGGTAACCCTGCAATTATTGTTGTTGTTATTCTTCTCATTTTTTTATTTTGTCTTATTTATTTGTGGCTCCGACTTTTTAATCAATATCGCTTGAAACTCAAAGTCTTAGTAGTTAGTATCTTTATTACAATCACACATTTAGTCATTGCTTATCTCTACCAAAAACGCTCATTTATTAAATACCGTAAATTTTTGGCAGACGTTTACGAGAAAAAATTCAAATTTGTTGATTGGGAATATATAGATCATATTACATCATTCATGTCGATACATGTTAACAACCAATTTTTTAATGCTAACACTTACTTTATGTATATATCAATTTCGTTATTAGCTGCTTTGATTTTATATGAAATGAATAGATTATTAAGGTCTAAAAGTTAAAAGCTACAGGGGTTTTAATTGGAGAAGAAAAAACAATAGCAAAAAAACAAGGGTCGTAAGCAACATGAATTAATTCATTATTTAGTTAACACATCGAATTTTTTCTCCCACTTAGCCCTCAAGAATATCAACTTAATAACAAAAAGGTTTCTAATAAAAAATAGAAACCTTTTTTATTATCAAGATTCAAATTAAATTTAATTCAATCTGAAAACCCAATAAAACATCGTCAAAATCAGTTATTAGTATGTTCGATTTACAAGACCCATTGACATGTCATCATTATTTGCATTCCAATTCAACCATATAGTTCCAGTATTACTTGAGCCATTATCCGGATCTTTTATCCCAAATTCGGCAGAGCCATTATTGTATCTATATCCAATACCAGCCACAAAATGATAGTCAGTGTATGTGCCACTGCTTACAAAGAGATCGAATCTTAGTCCTACAGGTTTAGAAGCGTTAATATTATCTTTGTAGTGTGGATAATAACCATAAGCTGGATATGACCAAGCAGTCCAGCCGCTACTACCTGAATAATTATGATCAAGATGTTTATTTATTCCTGTTACATATTGTTTAATGGAACTTCCAACCAAGGTAGTTCCCATTTCGCTATACATATGGTTAATAAATGTACCTACACTACTATAGTCTGAAACCCCTTTTATAGGATAACCTTCCCCCTTTAAAAAATTTGATACCATGGCAGCTGTAGTAGGTCCACATGCTGAGTTTGGATTTGTTACTCCCGAACTCCGCTGGTATAAACGGGTGACACTAAGTGTTTTTTGATCTGTTATTGCAAAAAGAGTAGGGTTGCTAGATGAAGCTGATGATAACTCAATCTCCCAGTAACTTTCATTAGAACTATTACGTTTCACCCTAGGAATTTCTTTATTCATTATTTTTGAATAGTCCATTACACTATCTCGACTACTTACTTTATTTAGCCATTTTTCTTTCCTAGTGTTAAATTGCTGCTCAATTTCATCTTTATTGTTTCCATAAAGATATTGAAGAGGTCCTAAATAATATAACTTTTTCCCTTGCTCTAAAAAATCTTCATTAACATTGTCTAGTTTCCCATCTCCATACTGTAAGATAGGTGGCAAATCCTTAGAAGCTGTTACAAGAATATATCTTGAATCTTTCTCATTATTCTCAAAAGTAAAGTAGTATCCAAGAAGGCTATCATCTACATCATATAGGTGGGTTTTTAAAATTAATTCATCATCCCTTTGAATATCACCTGAATATTCCGTCTCTTTTAAATGATTTAAAGCTACATTTCTAGCCTCTTCTAGACTAACATTTTCTGCAGCACTCACATCAAGTACTTTTCCAAAACAAATTCCCGTAAGTAGAAAAACTAAAGTTAAAATTAAACGGATTTTTTTCACATAATCTCTCCCATAATAAATTGTATTTCTAAACATCCCGGATTAAGAAACCTTTAACACTAGCGCTCAATGTTTATAATACCTCAAAAATACTAATATGTATATAGATATATTTTAAGGAAAAAAAAGGTATATAATGAGTACTATACATCTAATAAATAAAATTTTATATTGGTTTCAACTAATTAATCATATTACTAATAGGTTTTATTTCACCGTGAATCTAATTTAATTATACTGTGGTAGTAAATTTGCTGGTCCTAAAAGGTTTTATCCCGCATAGGCGGTAAAAGCACGCCCTAGATTATATCAGTAAAGCAATGGAATAATGGTATCCTAATAAAAAAGCCCTATCACCAATTATGGTAACAGGGTAAATTTTGATACATATTTGATATTTAATTAGTAAATAAATGTTATTTGATACCATTTGAGAAATGCGTTTGGGTTAAAACTACCTTACTCGAATCGCTCCCAGACTATGCTTTTTTCACATATTTTTTATTTGTAGTCATGTATGTTCCATTTTTCATTAGAAGTCGTGGAGTGCCCGCTTTTGTATGCTCAATTTTTTTCACAGTATATTCTATTGGACCAGCTGCAACTTTTTGTACTCTGTTCCCTTCTACAAAATTGGTGCCTTTGTATTGCCAACAAGTTTTGATTACTTTTATCTTACCTGGGTTAGAAGTATAGTAATTATTTGATGTTGAAGGATTTTCTGGTTTAGATACTGTCGTTACTTCCTTCAATATATCTTTGAATCCAGCCCAAGTAACTCCTGCTTTACCACTGCGTATTTTAGAAGGACAGTTTTTTCCGCTCCAATGATTATGCTGGACTACACGATCAAGAGGGATATTTTCAGCCTCCATGATTTTCTTTGCTAATGCTGCCGCATTTTCTACCGCTTTTTTATAGTTACCATCTTTATTTACACAAATTTCAATATGAATAGAATTTGCATTTCCATTACCTGAACCATCACCTGCCGCCCAACATTTAATATTGTGGTTAAATGATTGTACGGCTTCTTTTTCGTCTACAGTGTAATGCCACGATGCTGAACGACTGTTACCACCTGCTTGTAAACGACCGTGTGCATCCGCATTTGCAGTTGTGTTTTCATTATCTGTTTCGTGAATTGTTATCCATTTACGTCCGTTACCTGTGCCTGAAGTTACTGTATTAATAATAGATTGCGATACTAAGTTTTTACGAATGTTTACCATAATTATTTTAACCCCTTTTGTTTTAGTGATTTTTCTTGTTCTTTCGCTTGTTTTGTTATGATGTAACTATTTTTGTAAACACCATATACGACCAAAACAAATGGCACTGCTGCTATTAAAACATTAATAAAAGTGTCGATTGTGCTGTCATTAAACCACCATAAATCCACTCCTAAAGAGCCCAAAAATAAAAGGACCGCTAATAGCAGTCCTCCGAATAACGCGATATATTGTTTTAATTTGTCTGTTGTCATACAAATGACCTCCAATTTAATTAGTTTGTTTTAAGCACCATTGCTAGTAGTGCCAGTAAGACTGTACCTATGATTGTGGTAGTAACCCACCAGATAGTCTTGTCGATTTTATCAAGTCTTTTATGAGCGCTCCTAGTACTTTGAAGTGCTTCATCTGCTTTATCATCTGCTTTGTCTGCGGTAATTCGGATGTCTCTCACATCATCGATTTTCGCTTCAATTCCACCCAGCCGTTCATAAATATTGCGTACTAATTCTTCACCCATAAAGTCACCTCTTTTTCTGCATAATAAAAACCCTCCACAGTGTTTTGTGGAAGGCATGTAAAAAGCACCCTCGATTGAGAGTGCTTAAATATTTACCGTTAATTTTTAATCAAAAGCATAAAACTCACATTTCCATTCATGAAGCATATACATATCTACTGTTTGTTTCAGATATTTAATATCATCAGATTCAATAGAAAGAGGATCTAAATATACATAACATTCATTACGTTCGTAATCAATAAATACACTACTTACTTCTACTTCCTCATCTCTTTCAAACGCTGTCGAATAGATAAAGTCTCCTTCGTGTGGAATAACATCTGATTCAAAGGTTTTTGTAACCGTTCTTGAATTAACGGCATTATCAAATAAAATTATTAATCTAGATATTGTAATTTCCAACCGTATCCCTCCTCTCATCTACTAAATTTCGACAAAGAGGAAGCTTTTTCCTTTAATAACTTTTACCTACTTAATCTGTTCACTTAATTTATGAGTAGCGTCCTCAATCGTGTGGACGGCTTCAACAATACGTTTGTACTGTTCATTTTCTTTTAATAATGGATAACGATTTAATATTCCTTCAAAATGCCATGCCATATCACCGAGTTCATGCGACAATAAATTCTCGATAGATTCCTTTTCATCCACACTACCACCCCTATTTTTGACAATAAAAATAACGCTAGTCGATTGACTGCGTTTGCTCTGTTGTAGCTTGTTGAGCTTTCATTAAATCGCATAACTCTGTATACTGTTTTGATGTGATACGATTACCCAATAGGAAAACATCTAATTTATTCTGCATTGATTGATGTTCATAATTTCCGCTTTTGATAACATTTTTGCATAATGTGTAGATCATTTATTATCACTCTCCATTTTTATTTGTTAGTTTTGATAACTCAGACGTAGTAACTAAATACTCTGTGTTAAGTAACAATTGTGTTTGTAATTCTTCTAATGTTGGTTTCGGTTCAACTGGTACTGGTGGTTCGATTGGTTCTGTTATAATTGCCTCTCTGATTGTATGCGATACCGTTTCACCGTCACGTGTGTATTCTGTTACTTTAAAACCATTTTCTTCGTATTCTTTTAAAAATACTACTGACATAATTTTATCTCCTTTTTATAGTAAGACATAAAGTGCTTGAAACGTAAGTGGATAATTATTACCAGTAAACTTAATATACGATTTAAACGGTATATAAACACTTTTCCCATTAAGGTACTCGTTTATAGTGTATATGGTTCCATCTACATTCATACTGACATAATTATCAACATACATTGCGGTTTCTACAGATGTAAGAACTCCTTTTCCATTAATAGAACTAATGGAAACAGGTCCGTCGTAACCTACACCTGTACGTGTGCCTGTAGCTCTAAAAGTACCATTAGGTAAATTGGAAGAACTTAAATTAGTTACAGCAGTCTGAATAGCTGTTGCTTGAGACTTTACTGCACTAACATCATTTTTAACCGTATTAACATTTGTATTCACGTTACCAACATCTGTTTTAACTGCTGAAACATCAACCTTTATGGCATCGACTGTCCCCTTTATTTTTTGTTGCGTAATCTCATCTGCAATTTGAATCTTATCTATCATTACTGTACCTCCTCGTAGATGATATAAGCTTTTCCGCCTTCTATGCTAAAACCTACTGTATATGTTTTTTTCGCTACGCTATCGTAAGATTTATGTGGCATTATTGCATCTTTATGGTCATCTATTTGTATCTGTAAATGACCTGCAGCGTTTGTATCTAAAATGTCTCGGATTGTCGCAAACCAGGAATCAAATCCATTCTTTCGAGCATTTAACCAGGCATAGTATAAATCTTCCTCTGCTTGCCTCCACGCCTTGAAATCTTTTTCTTGAGCATCAATCCACGTTTCTAATGCTTTGGTAACATTAGTTTGCCATGTTAAAAATTCATTTGCTTTAGTCGTAGAATATTCGTTAAACCAACTTTGGTATTGGTTGAAAATTGTTGTAGTATCTACTTGATTTACAACACGTGCATTAATCCACATAAATTTTTGTTTAGCCGTGTATCTGTGATTGCTGATTGCGATATTGTTAATGATCCTTTTGCTATATAAATATCTGCTAACCCCAATTCATATGCATCAGCATCACGCTTAAGTTCTGGTGCAACTGGTGACGCTGATAGCATTCCTTTTTTAATAGCCACCAACATTTTACGCTCGATGAAATCAAGCCTTACCACAATACGGTCAATACGATTTAATGACGTATCGCCTTTATCTAGTGCTAATGAGTAGTTATCATCATTTGTTAGGTAATAGCCGTTAATCCATGCCTTACCTGGTCGTAATGTGACACTCATGGCGTCAAGGTTGCCGATGATTTGCAAACAGTCACTTGGATTTACAAAAATACCATTGCCGATAAATGTGGCAAAGTATGAAGCAAAGTCGCCAGCCTTATACTTTCTGTCGCCATTCACACTGTTAAACATTCCAAACTTAATCATCTATTTCACCATCCTTTTTATAGCCTGTGGAAGAGTAGGAACAGATTTCCCTACCTTTACGAAAATGGACTTTCCGTCATTTTGGAAAACCTCATCTGCCTCAAGCACTCTACTGTTCATTAAAATCCCTAGTTCTTCATCCTGTATTGTGATTAGATCACCAAGGAAAAAGTCTCTATTGTATTTTGTATTATCCTTTGTGACATCCAACTCGCAATCAAAGGAAATGAACTCATCATATTCCGATAATTTTTCAGTACCTTTGGTTAATAGCAATTGCCGATACTGGTCATCTGGAATTTCAATTGCATTACCTTCTTCGTCCTGTTGGTCATATTTATCAGAAATCTCACGAGCATCTACAAATAACTCACGTCTAGATAATCCAGTTCCGTTTTCAATCGATGCTGTTTTTCTTGCATAACCTTCACCAGCACCTGCTATTAGAGCTGTATTTTTTAAATCATTGTCGGCATCCTCATATTTTCGTTTCAACAAATTCGCACGACTTTTCGATAAGATAATACGTGGATTTGCCATTTGGTTAATCGTTCTATCAGTACCTTCGTATAGGTCATATTCAAGTTTTCTTCCATCGAACATACACCTGATTCCTAAATCGTACGTATTGCATAAATCATCGATTGAGCTATAAACCTCGTCATATGAGATTTGTTTAATAATAGGTCCCGTTATATTTTTTATTGCTGTTAATTGCACCTGTGGAATTTTCCGCGCTGCAACTGATGGGTTAATTAAATTCTCCGTAAGCATTTGTCTTATTGCACCTTCAACCGTTTCCGAAAAGTTATTTATCCCCCACAAGATACGACGGTCTGTCCATCTTAATACCGAGAAACATTTTACAACTAACTGATCTATACCGTTATCATCACTAAAGCCACGATAATAGATATACATAGCTTCGTTGTCATCTTGCCTGAATAAAACATTTCCTTTTTTGAGTAGGTCAATATTTTTCATATTTACGTCTACATGAAGTTCAGCCTCTCCACATGTCCTGAAAGTATATAAATATGACTATTATAATTGTTATTGATTGATATCCCTGTCGATAAAAAACGAGTAGCAATAATTAAATCAATGTTTTCCGGGAATGTATGCTTACTTACTAACTCCTTATAAATTTCATTAGTGTATTTTGTATCAGCATTTATTTGGGCCGTCCTTAAATTAGGTAACCTTTCTTTGGCTAAGTTAGATAAGAGTAAACCATCTTCTATATTATCTAAAAACAACAATACTTTATCACCATTCGTTAGTTTTTTGTACATAGCGTTAATAGTAGAGAGTAAAGAGTCATAACCATCTTTTTTAAATGTATATACATTGTATTCGTCCGCATTTATCTTGTTGTTTTTGCGCTCAAGAATTACCTTTTTGTTAAAGATTGAAGAAGTATCAACAGGGTAAGATGTACCAGATAAACCTATACGTATCATAGGTAATACACTTGCAAGGTCATTAATAGCCTCATCTCGGTAATTGTATGCTATTACCCATTCATGCACTTCGTCTGCTACTATGCGCATATTCGCGTCAGGGATATGATGTAAAATAAGTTTAACTAGTTTATGTGTAGCATTATATGTAGTGATAAATATTTGCTTTTTATCCTGCATCAGAGCTGTACTCATAGCATTGTAAAATTCATCATCCTCTTTTGAAGCATAATAACCTGCTATTTCATTATCTTTATCGTCACTTAGTAAGTTATCAATGATAGACGTATACGGTACAGTTAATATAAATATATTTTTAGACGATTCTTTTGTTAACGTTTTGAATGCCTTGATAATCCCTGTACTCTTACCACTATTTGTAGGGGACTCCAGCAAAGTCGTATCACTACCATTCAGCATGTCTATTATCATTTTAGGTTTTATGTATTTAACAATATTCGCTTTCTTGGTGTCTTTTATGATATGTGTATAATTTTCTTTTAGCATTCCGGCTTCTATTGCAGCTGATCTACGTGCCTCCGTCACCTCATAAGATGGTCTATACCCATAGCTATTAGAAATTTTAATGAACATACCCCAAGTGTACTTTACTTCATTATTATTAAATATGGATTGTACTTCGTTCTCGAAATCTCCATCATTTCTGTCTTTTGATGCTATTCTAACCGCTTCCCAAGCTTGTTGGTCTTCTCCCAATTCACTACGTATAGCTTGTACCATTGCAAACCACGTATCATAATCTGTCTCTTTATCACCCATAAACTTAAGACGCTCATGAATTTCTATATCTGTTGTGATAATCCCACTCTTATATTCTGAATCTTCACTCATGTATTGTGTTGCATATTTGTTTTCTAATTCTTTTTGGATATCATCTATGTATAGAGAGTAGGGTACACGTGCTTGTTTATTGTGATATCTATAGCCTCTACCTAGTCTTACTAAAGCAAGGGGAGAACTGTTGCTAGTATCTATACAACTTACAAAGTCATAGTCTTTTAGCATATTGCAAATAAGGCCATGCATAATTTTGTAGAAGTTATAATCTGTTATGTATCTATCAAGTATAAACACTAAACGGTAGCAATTGTCACCAGATGGCGAGTGTATGTATCCTATGGATAGATTTCGCAATCCCTTAGTATATTCTGCATCCATATCACCCATATATTTATCTACGTCGATCAAAATTATTTTACTATGGATAAATACACGTCCATACTTCACTTTTTCCTTTTTCTCTTCTTTATCTTCTCCCGTATCTACAGTCATATCTTCTATTACTACACCATTTACAGGATTCGATTTTATAAATGATTCCATTTTGCAAGGAAACATTATCCTGTTCTCTATCATATTAAATAAATCATCTACCCCATACCTACCATGTATCCCTACTGTATCTAATTCTCTCCACACTTTTGCCATCACTTTATTGTACTTACCTTTATATACTTTATCTCCTCTAGTCGTAATTAATGACTTAAGATTATCGTAATGATTTACTGTAGTGGTCACCTCAATTAATTGTTCTTCCACTCTTTTCATTATTGTCATTTCTCCATTCCTTTCTTGAAAAGAAAGGAAACTCACTAAATATTCCCCTAACATAGTTCACTTGTTTAGTGTCACTATTAATGTGATAATTATCTATAATAAGATTCCTCTCCTTAAGAGCCATTACATTGACGGTCGCCAAACTATAAATGTAACGGCTCTTTTTCCTTTTTTACAAGTATCAATCGACCTCATTACTCACTGAAACCTCAAAACTCACTTACCATTTATCTTCCCATGTTTTTTAAAATGTTCAAATTGCAGAACATTATCTTTATTAATTGTTCTCAGTGCTACCTTGTTGTAACAACCATTATGTAGTTTGTAGTTAGTGATAACCCCTTCTAATAAATCCGTATATCGATACCATTTACATGCTCTATACTTCCTATTCAATTTGTCTTTCTTTTCTTTATCTAATGTAAGTTCAATTTCTTTTAAATTAACAAAATCAGAAGAAATACCACTATCCTCTAATTGATTTCTTACACTTGCTGCTCCAATACCTCTCAGAATTGAGGACGTGAAATAATTGTGAGGAGAAGTAGCAGTGACATAATAGTGATTATCACAGACAAAAGATAGAGAACTATTAACATCAAAGCCTATGTAGTTACCGCTATAAGCAGTAATGTAGCTATCTAGTGTCTTACTACTATACGGGATTCCATAGACATCACATACGTTGCTAATAAAGTAACGTAACAGGTAGTCCTTATCTAGTACCTTGTTACGCACAGTGTCGTACACCTGGCATATTACCTTGTTCTCTCTGTATATATTTGTAGCTATGTATTTTTGATTTTTGGTCATTTCTTTAAGTTTTATGGATACGACAGGCAGTAAATCAACTTTACGTTTGCTCTTACGGTAAGTGCGAATATATAGATTAATCGCTTGTGTATCGACATTACTATTAGCGATCAACCTAACGATATTGTCTACATCCTCTTTGGTGTGAGTCTTGTAGAGAGCATTACGTGTCTTTATCACATGTTTCCTGTCTTCTTTAGGTAGCTTCTCTAGTCCATCTGTTGACACTTTCTTGTTTAACTGATTGGTTAGTTCATCAATCCTTTGATGTAGAGCTCGATTATTATTCTCCATTTCAGTTATTGTTTCTGCCGCTGCTACAATTGTATCTCTCATTTCATCTTGTGTAACTTCTAAGTTTCCCTTCTCGATTTCTAGCTCCTCTACAATAACTTCCATTGATTTTATGTATATAGATAGGTTTTCATATTCACCCACTATAACTTTGAATCTCTCCTCTAAATCTATATATATTTCGGTGTCCACATCATGTTCTTCCTGTTCATTTTCCAACTTACTCTGTAGTCGCTCCTTCTCCTTCCGTAATTCCTCTAACTCTTCTTTTTCTTTTTGACTATCAATATTTGCTTTTATGATATCCCTCACTTTTTGCAAACGTAAATATTCATCTACTCCTTCACGTTTTATATTATCCCGAAATTCTTTGACTAACTTACCTGCGGTTGTGCCTTCATATCCAACCAATATCTTACTGTCTGGGTGTAGATTATTATTGGATAGCACACCAGCTATCTTCGCAAATTCAGGATCTGTGACTAAACCTTGTTGCATTAAAGTAAGCAAGATTTCCGTTTGTGCGTTAGGAGTTAATTGTGTGATCAATTCAAGTTTTTTCAAATGCTCATATAACTCTCTTGTCAGCCTCTTGTTTATCCAATATTTGTTATCTCTATCAGGATTTGTAGCCACATTGTTCTTACTTTTCTTCACATTAGCTATCTCCTTTCTCCGATAAATTGGTCGACCAATTTATTTCAAAGTTCCCCTCTCTATAAAAGAAAAAGAGAAGTGGCAACACAAATTGAGAGGATATATAGGTACAACCCTTAAATACAATCTGTAAAGCGATTTGGTGGTGACACTAAACTCTTATTAGACTAATTTACTTTCAGCAACTCTACCTCTTGACGTAGTTCTCTAATTTCTTCCCACATCGCATTTATCAAAGGTAAAAAGTTGTCATCCTCTAACTTTATCTCTCCACGAGCCAAGCGGATGTTTTTGATTTTCCGCATAATCGCATTGTAATTATCCTTAGATATTGTCGTAACACCATCTCGCCAGTAGTAGTAGTTTTTGCGAGATAAACCCAATTCTTTAAAAAGTGACTGTATGGATGTCTCTTCAAGCTCCTTCTCGATTTCCACTAATACTTTATTAGTTAGTTCCGTTCTTTCTTTTCTCAATGCTTCTTTCACTTTTTACCCTCCTCTTAACTTATAAATCTAAAGTAGCACACACGCTATCATGCTAACTACCTCACCTTTCCAACTTTGCTTCTTTTCCTGAAACTTACACTTCTCACTGCACTTTAGATACATTGATAGGCTGGAATACTTTGCTGTTTTGGATTACATAAAAAAATGGAATACTTTTAGAATCATGAATCACTTTTAAAGAAAGAGAGAATGAAGTAGAGGAAGAAGAACAAAAAAAAGAGAAGGTACGCTATCAGTTTAGCCACACCTTCCCTCACAATCTTGATAAACATCAATGCTATTTTAACCATTGTTGATTACTTTGATAACCGAAAGCCTTACTTTCTCCGTATGTATAAAAAGAGAGCTACAAATAAGTAACCTTCTAGCTCCCTTAGTCTTGTAAGCACTCTTCACAAATTTCTCTTAACTCCACCATTGATGTTTTATTAAAACTCGACATCAAAGAGGTCTTGCTTAATACCTCGTGGATAGTATCCTGGTGATAAACAGAGTACTCATTTCCTGATGCGTACTCGTGGGCCCAAACCTTGCCGTCTGCTGTATCGAAAAAGATACGAACGCTATTAATATTGTTACCGTTGTAAGTACCTACTGCCTTTTTAAGTTGTGCGAGTTTAGATATGTATTGGTCGTATTTGTATGGTGTTACTGTAGTCGTTTTAGTGCGGTAACCATGTAATGTTTGTCTTGTTATATATTCCAATAAACCTTTAACAGTGTAATACTCTATGCTACAATCGGTCTTACTTTACCTAGTCTCCATTTAAGTAATACGTTGTTTCTATCTTGTAAAAACGTATCCTCATGCATGTCCTCACCATATTTTATATAATCATTCTCAAGTAGGTAATTATACAAATCTTGAAAACTTTTCATGTCTAGTGCTCGCGTTACATTATTGTCATGTTCGTCTTGGTCGCGGTCAGCATAGTAAATTACATATTCTACTCCTGCAATCTTACATGTTTCGTACATCTCTCTAATTCCCACTTTTGTCATCTTTCTCATTTTATTCATTCTCCCTTTCTCTTTTCATTTCCTCTACCACTTAATAATCTTTCCCTGTTTTCGTATGTAAATGATCACTCTATCCTATTGATTACTTTTTAACTATTCCGTCCCTCTCCTTCTACTTCCAAAGTAACACACAAAATATTGTCCTCGCCACTTTTGTATCTTAATTCCACTTTTTTCTTCTAAAACTCTTACACCCCATCCCCCCTAGAAACGTTGATATACTGGGTTACTTTGCTGTTTTCGGACTATAAAAAAAGTGGAATACTTTTCAGAATAATGCATCACTTTTTAGAAAAAAACGGAATAGAAAGCAGAGAAAGTACTCTAAAAAAAGAGAAAAAAAACCGTGTTATAGACAATCCTTCCCTTTATCACTACGCAGGAACAGCGTTCTCTCTTTGACGCTTCTCACCCCCTTTGATTCGTGCCTTGTCGTATTTGTAGAAAAACGCTAATAAGTCCAAAGCAGACGCGTTCTCAATGTTTTCCAAAAACTCTAAAACTGCTGCACACGGTAATAGATCAATAGGTTCGGTCGAATCGTGTGTTAAAAACGAAATGTGGTCTGGCATATTGCTTTTATTTGTTACGTAAAAAGTGTAAAGAATCCTGCTACCACTTGCTAACTCAACGATTGTGCCATGCCATGCAATAGTACCGTCATAATCAATGTATGGGACTTTCTCGATTGATTCGAATTTGTATTTCATAACCTTCTTGCCTCCAATTATCATTAGTTATTTTTTTGTATAACGTGCATTTCACACCGTGCGAGGACTGCGAGTAATTCGACGGGACACGCATCTTCAAGGTTTGCAAAAATCTCCGCTGCATCATTGTTCCACTCGAATTCAATCGGATTATCATTAATTGTTAGTACAGCTTCTTTATTGCTGAGAATAACTAACTCAACACCTGGGATAATTTCAGTTAAATTTATTGTATTGCAAGTTGATGGGATTGCTTCGTATACTTTTTGCATTTTAAAACTCCTCCTCTCTAAACGAATACGTTCCGTAGTCACATATGTATAAAAAAGTTGCCGCATTCAACATAATCATCTTACTATGACTACATTTCGTTGTCAACCACGTTCCGTAGTTTTTTTCAACAAAATATTGTATACTATAGAAAAAATATAGGAGGCTATTATCATGCGCGTTAAATCAAACTTAAAAGATGTGCTAGACCGTCGAGGCCTATCTATCCGAGAGTGTGCCCGAATGGCGGACTTACCAGTTGAAACAGTTAGACGTATGTACAATGACACAACAATGCAATATCAACGCGATTCGTTGGGGAAATTATGCAAAGGATTAGGAGTTGAATTAACCGATATACTTATACTACATAAAGACGATGAAGAGTAATAATACTTTCTTGAATGGATACAAAATAAAAAGAGAAGGAAAGCCATGTTATCGGCAATCCTTCTCTTTATTTAGAAGTGTATTTTCAGGTGAATTAAATCAAAAATTGACAACAAGTCAAGACCACTTTAGTATTAACATTAATAATCTAATAGGGATTTAGTTTTATTGGCTAAACCTATGTTACGTCTACATTATCACCACTTTGTACTCAGTAATTCCTTGACAGGGTGGAGGTCGCTGGTTCGAGCCCAGTAGGAATCATACATGCAAAACCTAGTGTGAAGCCATTGTAACAACAGTTTTCACGAATAAGACCCTTAACAGCACGTATTGCTGGGGGTCTTTTTTTATTTTCTACCGACAAATTCGAATTTTTTAATGTTTTTTAAGTGTTTTCATTAATTTATATCAGCCTATTTTGTTCTTTTATTAAAATTATAAAAATTCCACTATTTTGTTATTGCATTAATTTTTCTTCAATTGTAAATTTAACCAAAATAATAGCACCTCAAATTTTAGACTATGTCTAAAATTTGAGGTGCAGTTCACAAACCAATGTCATGTTTATTTTCATCTTTTTACATCAAAACCCTCTAAGCTATCTATTTCTATTAAGTTGTCCTTAGATTAAATCGATTTCCATAACGATAAGGAAAATATCCAGTTTGGATCGCCGTTTCCTTGATAACTTTGAACCGCTTCATAGTTTTTCCCCTGATGTTCTACTCTATCACCCTTTGTATATGCTTTATACGGATTCCATTGTTCATAAGATGAACTCTGCTCTTTTGTCTTAGCAGTAAGAATATTACTTTTAATCGATTCATTTCCAGATGTATCAACTGCCGTAACTGTATACTTATATGTTGTATTTGACTGTAAGTTCTTGTCCATAAATGATGTAGTGTTGGATGTTCCAGCTGCTATCATTTGTCCGCTTGATGTTTCTCTGTATACAACATAATGGTCAACTGCTATATTGTCTTCTGATGGACTCCACATTAAGTCTACACTAGTTGATGTTTGCCCCATACTATGTAGTCCTTTTGGTTGGGTTGGTGCTTCATTATCTGGAACTTTATTTCCTGTCTTTGCAACAACAGCTTCACTTTCTTGTGAAACATTTCCTGCTGCATCTATGGCCTTCACTGTATACTTATATTTTGTATTAGCCGTTAATTTTCCATCTGTAAATGTAGTTCCTGGTACCGTTCCAATTACTTTCCCATCACGTAATACTTGATATTCTTTTACCCCTACGTTATCTGTAGAAGGCTCCCAGTTTAATTTCACACTGTTTTCTGTAACTTTCGCTACTTGTAATTTTTGTGGTTGTGTTGGAGCTTTTGTATCCGAGTTTTCATTATTTATTAAATTAACATCGATTACACTATAGAAAGCGTTTGCAGTATCAGCTATATCCCAAACAGCCAAAATTACATGGTATCCACTTCGATCTGTTGGTACGTTAATTTTATGCGATGGATTATTAGATGCTGTAGAACCATTATGTTGTATAACTCCAATCGGATCAAGAACAGCACGGGTTAAAGGTTTATTAGGATTCCATCCTTTTTTTGTAATATAATAGTGCCATTTGCTCGTTGCATGTAGTGCAGTATATTTCCATGTGAAAGTATTTTCACCACCAGTGATTGTATTCTTAAACCAACGATCTGTAGTTTGTTGGTCAAGAATTCCACCAAACATACCACCAGCTGAAGCAATTTTTCCGTCTGCCGGCCCATCTTGTGGGAACCCTTTTGGTGCTTCTAAACTCTGCGGTTCATACATTACATTTCCACAACTCAAGTTAAGCGCTCCATAATTTGAACTACATAACGCAGCACGACTACTAGGTTTTTCTACAAATCCATGAGCATTTACGTTCTCAGGTATTAAAGTAATTCCCAAAATACCTGTTGCTAATATAAAAGCACTTACTCCCGTTTTTCTTTTACTTATTTTTGTTAAACCAAATGAAAGTATATTCTTCATTGTTTTAGTCCCCTTTACTTTTCTATTTATTACATGACAAATAAATATCTATGTTCGAGGATTTTGATGCAAAAAGATGAAAACTATATTGGTCAATATTAATACTATGAAATCTAAATACTAAGTATTTTTACCCTATTACTCACTTCCATTTTTAGAGTTAATATACTTATACCACTATATTTATATCGTTTACTAAATAAATTGTCTTTAAATTTTTATTATAGTAAATGCCAATATTGTTACTATCAAATCTAAACACTAAGTATTTTTACCCTATTTCTTATATCCCTTTTTAAGAGCCAATATACTTACACCATTATATATCGGATAGTTTTTCTGAAAGTACATAGAAATAGTGAAATTAGCGAATTCATTTTTATACAAATAAAAACCCCTCCAAACAGATGGGTTTAATTTTTGATACTTATTTGATTT
The DNA here is from genome assembly GCF_050278625.1 of Viridibacillus sp. NPDC096237. Taxonomy (NCBI): domain Bacteria; kingdom Bacillati; phylum Bacillota; class Bacilli; order Caryophanales; family Caryophanaceae; genus Viridibacillus; species Viridibacillus sp. NPDC096237. Next base: position 16,554 of record NZ_JBNNTI010000035.1, read on the forward strand.
AAGCTGGTAGAAATTACAGATGTTCAGCCCGAACACTCTTCATTACTAAACTTTTTATATAAATTCTTTTCTTAGCAATGATGAACAGACCACTCTTTGTTTTTAATCGATATTCATTCCCAACTTTAACTATTTCTACAATCATATACTTTACATTTACTTTTAAAACCTGTACCTTTTAGTATTTTCCATATACGACTCCATTTTATGCGGAACAAGCTTTTTTTAATATGGTATATGCCAGCACCATTTTTGTAGTATTCATGGTATATCATTCCTTAAATTTACTTTATATAATGCTTACAAGGCTGCAATGGAACACGAGACTATAAATCGTGGTAAATAAAAAACCGTTGAAGCTTAGAGCCTCCACAGACAACTCCCTATATTGAGTGTATCAGTGAACCGTATTTGAACGTTCGCATACAAATAAACCTTGTACATGAACTCGATTATAACCATAGCCTTCAGGTACATAGATAAATTCAGCATTTGGGACGGGTAATGGCTTAACCTCTCGAATATCTGTGTCAGTTTCAAAATTCATTTTCTCACCATTTTTAAAAGTCACTTCCACATAATACTTCTTCATCTTCACTCCTCCTTTTACCTATTAATTTCCATATAAATAAATATATTACCTCTATTAATCGTTCGACATTTTCAGCCAAATAAAAAAACCCCATCCAATTAAGGACAGGGCTGATATAAAACAATTTTGATTTTATTTTTTGTTCTTTACTTCACTAATTAAATGTCGAATCCAATCTCTGCCCAAGTAACTCCTGCTTTACCACCACGCATTTTAGATGGACAGTTTTCCACTCCAGTAATTGTATTGGACCACATTAGATAATGGGATATTTTCATCATTCATGACTTTTTTAACGAGATCAGCAGCGTTTTGAACAGCCTTTTTATAATTCCCGTCACTGTTAACACAAATTTCGATATGGATGGAATTCGAATTTCCATTACCTAGACCATCTCCACCCGCCCAACATTTAATATTATGGTTGAATGATTGTACAGCTTCTTTATCATCCACAGTATAGTGCCATGATGCTGAACGACTGTTACCACCTGCTTGTAAACAACCATGAGCATCCGCATTCCAGTGGCTCTACCGTTATCTGTCTCGTGGATTGTAATCCATTTACGACCATTACCTATACTACTTGTTACTTTATTAATGATTGATTGCGAAACTATATTTTTACGGATAGTTACCATATGTTTATTTCTCGCCTTCTGTTTTCGTCTTAACCATTGCTAATAAATCAGAAACAAACGGGGCATTGGTGCACCCATTTTTACACCGTTTTCTGTAATTGAAATAAATTCGATGGCGATGCAATCGCTATTCCGTCACCTACATGTTCAGAGCCAAACAAAATACTTTCCACTAAATAAACAGCTGCAATCAATAACAACACATAAAGCTTTCGTGCAAATTAATCCAGTTGCATAATCCAATGCCAAAACAGCTAATAAAATAGTCACTGCTAGTCCCACCCCATCAACTAAATAAGAGACTAAAAATCCGATAGTTCCTGTAGTTGTTGCTATCCACTTTTCCATATCTACACCTCATTTTCTGCATAATAAAAAACACACCCAATTGGATGTGTTAGATTTTTTACTACTCTTCTGCTCTTAAACCCTCTTTGTACTCTTGGATTTCCCCGGCAAACTCCTTTAGGGTAATAAAGTTTTCTTCTTCGAGTAAATTCATAACGGAATACATAAATGCTAAGACATCTTTGTCTTTCATGTTATTCAAGGCTTTTTCTAATCCATCTAAATAGCTCATTTCTATCCACCTCCACTAATTTATTATTGGAGGGAAGTAGTAGTAAATATACGTTAATTTCCTACTATTTTTAATAATAAAAATAACGCTAGTCGATTGACTACGTTTGCTCTGTTGCTTGTCGAGAATCCATTAAATCGCATTGTAGTTTTAACAGCATCGACACCTGCCTTTATTGCGTCCTGTGTAACACTATCTGAATCCAAATCTTATCTGCCACTACTGTATCTCCTCATAGATGATATAAGCTTTTCCGCCTTCTACACCAAAACATACTGCGCAAATGTAAGCTGTAGAAAAAGGTATTCCTGTCGAACACACGATGAAAGAAGATCGTTCCGTGAATACGTATCAGAATATGCTTTTTTCAAAAAAAATTATGGAATCATTAAAAGGAAAGAATTACAACAGTATTTTTACAACAAACAATTTCCACCTTTTCCGTGCTGGATTATTTGCTAGACAAGCTGGATTAACCAGCCAAGGAATCGGTTTAAAAACAGCTTTCTATTATCGGCCAAATGCTATGATGCGAGAATATATCGCAGTTGTTGTTATGAATCGTGGGCGTCATGGTATTGTAATAGGAGTTATTAGTTGTTTATCAATCTTAGCAACCATTTTAAACTATTTATTCTTATAAAGTGATTTTAATGTATGAATAATCTAAGATTGAAACACCTAGCACTTCAAGCGAGACCACTGAAATAATCCATATAATAAGATAGCCCATTCTCGATTTTATAAGAATGGGCTATCTGTTTTTCTGTATAATAGATGCACTAATTTAGGGGGGATAATTTATGAAAAGAGGAATCAGTTTTGAAATTCCTAATGAATGTGGAAGTTTGCTTGGAGAAGTGCTTAAGCCGATTGACATTACTGCTTTTAGTTGGCAAATTGGCAGTGGTTAGTCATATAAAGTAGCAAATGAATTGGAAGAGGATCTTTTCTCGGAAGATAAAAACGTTTTTGTTTTTGATGGTGCCTAGCTCAAAGATCTATTAGAGAACAATAAATATTATATTATTTTCGCTGACTTACAAGCATATCCAAAAGGCGGATTCTCTGTAATTGAGACCTATGCTGAATTTATTGAAAGCAAGTGTGAACTGATTCTATTAGTCGTTGATTGCAGTTATGTCACCATATATTGCAAAAATAAGGAAGCAGTCGGATTACTATATAAAAATGCGAATGATTGTGGATTTGAATGTGTTGAATATATAACCGATGAAAATGATACAAGAACAAGCTTATCAATATGATAATGAAGAATAGACTTTGTTTAAAGGTCTTTAAAAACAACATTATTATTTAACATAGCCTAAATTTAAAAAGTTAAGTGAAAAAAATAGAGATGAGTTAGAAAAATTTTATAATTCTGCATTAATGATGGGAAGAAATTCATTAGTTCTGAGTATATAGGGAATTATAACTATGACTATATACAGACGAATTATTATTTTCTAAAAGAATTTAGTAATTGGTGGAAGCGCCGTAGGAATTGGTGTTAGGCAACCTGAGGATGGTTTAAAAGCTATTACTAAAGGATAAGACGATGCCGTTGAATATTACTAATAATTATTTTCACTGATAACTGACTAAAAACTACAAGCATCACTTATTTAGCTTGTAGTTTTTAGTTGGAAAATAAGCTTACACTTTTTCAACGTATTCTTTTTTAGCTGTGATGTACAATCCGCTTTTTGTTTTTAGTCGATAAGCGTTTCCATACCTTACAATGTCCACGATGGTATAAATGGTATTCTTATTACATTTCTCCATTCGTTCAGCTTTATTAAATTTCACTCGATTATATGCATGACAATCTTTTATGACTTTATATTTACCGGTTCCAGTTTTGTAATAACTATTAGAACTTACTGGTTTGCCGACGGTTGACACTTGTTTAGAATAGTCAAGATAATCCGCAATAACTGACGCAATACCTTGACAAATACATTCAAACTTATCATTGTAAATTTTCGCATCAGCTGCACTATCTACGAAACAAACTTCAATTAAAATAGCTGGCCTATTGGTACTATTTAAAAAATGTAATTCTTTTCTCTCTTTTGATCCACGATCTTTTAAACCACTTACGCTCGCAATTTCGGCACTAACTTTTATAGATAATGCTATTGCATCGTAATACAAACATTCGGTACCTCGTGGTTCGCTAGTTTTAGATGCTGCGTTAAAATGAATGCTAATATCTAAATCTCGTACTTTACCATTATGGTATTTGACAATAGTATTTAAATCTTGATTTTGTGTGATAGATGTATCATCGTGGAAAGTATACCCACTACCATCATATCCTGTTGTTAATATTTCATATACGCGATTGGCCACTTTACGTGCCTCATTCACTTCATCAAGAATCCCTTTTGCTCCACAAACTTTTAATGCATGTCCACTTGAAATTACAAATTTTCTCACCATATTATTTCAATCCTTCAGATTTTAATGTTTTTTCTTGTTTACGTGCTTTTTTCGTTAATAAATAAGTATTTTTATAAATACCATAAACAACCAATATGAAAGGTACTGTTGCTAACAATGCATTTACAAAAGCGTCTATTGTTTCATTGGTAAACCAAGTAACTATGACCCCTAACGTCTGCAAAAATAAAAGGACCGCTGATAGCAGGCCCCCAAATAGTGCGATATATTGTGTTAATTTTTCCGTTGTCATTAAATGACCTCCTATTGCGCTAATATATTGAATAATGATTGTAAAAATAAATAAAGCACGCTTCCAGCCCCACCGTATTTTAATAGTAAGTCGGCATTACGTTCCATTTTAGTTTTACGTAAATCATAAGTACGAACCTTCTCACTCTCTAATGCCGTATCTCTAGACTTTATAAGATCCCATTGTTTATCCATAGTAGATTGCAAAAAAGAACGGGTTTCACTATTTTCTTGTAAAATGATATTCTCTAACTTCACATAATTTTGTTCAATTTGCTTTAATCGCAGTTCTTGTTTCAAATCACTTTCTTCGAGCGCAACAATCCGCTCTTCGTGATTTCCTAAGCGGTCATCAAATAGATTTTCCATCGACACTCTCCCATTTTAGACAAAATAAAAAAGATATTCTAAGTGAATATCTTTAGAATGATATAGATTTTTGTTAGTTGCGTCCTCTTTTCTTCCTTATTGTTAGAGGAATCTCCTATTTACCTGCCACAATAGATCTAGCACCTCCAACCATCGGATGATTTTGAAATTACGCTAAACAATTGCGTATAACTTGTTTTACATACAATCTCCCACCCCTTTTAGGCAAAATAAAAAGGCCTCATTTGAGCGCCTGCTGTTCCGTTTATTATTAATAATTTATTTTATAATCGCCATTTGAAAAGATCGTTACTAGCAATTCGTCGTTATTTGGATATTCGTAGTCGTAGTCTTTGCCGTGTACAGCTTTTTTCCACGTGCCTTTCATGTCCATTTGTGTAATGAGTGCATCGATTTCTGCAACGTCTGACGTATCTTTGATTGATAGGGCATAAGCAAAACGCATTGTATCACAAGTTCCTCGTAACTTCGCCCACTGCACCGATGTTACTCCTGCTAATAACTTTGGTGTCATGCCCTTTGTAATCACTTCATCTACTATCGGACTTACTTCAATCCATTCTGTACCATTATGGGCGTACCAAGTAGCGCCTGAGTTAAAAGAAACGATTATTCGGACCATTCCATTTCCTAATGCAGTCGCTGTCAACTTTACAGAGTCGATATTTTCGATTGAACGGATGTTAATGTCTTTTGTAGGATAAACAAGTTGATCATTTGGAATAGCATTTACTATTATAGGTTGAGATTCTTCAACTTCGGTATATTTCACTAATTGTATAGTAGTATCTACTAATAATTCTTTCCATGCTTCTTTTGGGATAACTGATAAATCACTCATTCCTTCTTCTTGAAATTGAGTTTCAGTGGGTAATGTTGTCGATACTAATTGCCATGATGGTTGAATTTCTGAACTTCCTTTATACCATTTCTTATACTCACCTTTAGACAAAATAAAAGATTTATACATAATGCTAAGGTACCAATTAAGAATATCTTCATCCCGTCTATATTCTAAGCATGTAATAGAATTGTGTGTAGCTGTCACTTCATTTTTTGGATTAAACCATTCAACATATTGTGTAGAATGATCTGCATCAAATATCCATTGAAGATTCACACTTTCGATCTTTTCGTCTATAGTCGTCACTTCATTTTTTGGATTAGACCATTCAACATATTGTGTAGAGTAATCTGCATCAAATATCCATTGGAAATTCACACTTTCGTTCAGTTTGTATCATCCTTTCTATTTTAGATAGTTGATTTTTATATAACCAGTATCCAGTGACGTTTTTTGAATTTATTATGTGTTAAATATCAATTTATTATTTGTCTAATTATGAAATTAAATAAGCAAGGCGAGCGGTAATACTAGATGCCGTAATAGAAGCAGCACTTAAACTAATGCAAAAAGCACCGCAACCAGAAGTATTAGCCGAATAGCCGCCAAATAAAGCAATTCTATCCCCACTACCTACATATAGAGAATCTCCAAAATAAGTTGATTCAGTTCCGCCTACACTAGAAGGTAAGAATGTAAAGTCAAAATCTCCATTTATTTTCTTGAAATTAGTAATATAATTAGTTATGGAAGGTAACGTAAAATTACCCACTCTACTATAATTACCTGTAAAAACATCATCTTTAAATTTTTTCTTGCTTACATATGGAATATAATTTGAAATATTTAATCCATCTAAAAACTTCCAATAATTTCCCCATAAATTTTCAATCCCACGGTAACTAACTACATCTGTATTTGCAGTTTTATTTCCATAAGAATTGTTCCCACAAACTAAACTTACTCCTGTTTTAATATATGGATCACTACCTCCTGAGGTTCTACCTTTACCTAATGCTACTTGACTATTTAAACTGCCGTATTCAGTAATGAATAACATTTGAACAGCACTTATTAAGTAAAAATCTTGTTGTCTATAATCAGAACCGTTTAATTCAGCCGCACTTCTAAATTGTGCCCTAGTTTTATTCACTGTAACAGTTTTGTTAGGTAAACTTCTTAATCTTCCTGAAGAATCAACCCATCCTTCAAATGCAGAAATATATTGATAATCCTCAACTATACCTTCTTCGCGATTGAATGCTGGATGGACTTTATATCCATCTTTTTCTTTTTCGATTACCTCGCATCTATACACATCATTAAAACTAACTAATGTTCCAATTTCAACTTTATAATAAAATTTAGGGATTTGAACCATGCAGTTCCACCCTTTAGATTCATATGTACTCCAATCTACTTTACTTCCATCTTGCCATAAGTTAGTGTTATTTGTATGGTGAATACCTACAACTTCACCTGATTGAGATAAAGCAACTCGTCTCATTTTTGAATGAATAGTGTTATTAAAATATTCTTTATCATGCTTAATATAATCTACTTTATTTAATTCTCCCATTTTTCACCCTCCAATATTGTCGCGTTATAGTTACTTTCGTTTTTATCATTTCAAATTAATGCCTATCAATTCCTTAAATATCGAAGTATCAATTGTTGTCCTATACAATGTGCCATGTGTGAAATTTTCACCCTTCATCATTGTATATTCATATTTAGTTTTCAATTTCATTTTTCCATCGAAAACAACATGAGCATTTTCTATAAAATCAGTCGAGTCAGTGTTATCAAATCCCATTTGCGTCACTACTATATTTTGTTGACCAGATATAAACTTAAGAATTTCCAATGGAGCACGTAAGAATGATGAAGTATAGTCAATCGAAATGCTATATTGTCGTGGTACGGATGCTGAAGCTATTACACCTAATTTCATAACTTGGTTGTAATCCTGGTTACCAGCACTACCGCCATTGATCGGAATATATTCAGTGCCACTCCATATACATAAGGTTTGGCTATTTCCATTTATTATATCTACTCTGATAACATACAACATGTTAAATTGTCCCACTCCAGGTAAAGCTTCGCGATCATCTACGAATGTAACTTCTTTTAATACATCATTTATTGGGATATTTTTTATTAATTGTACTTTTGTCACTTTTACACCTCTAATCGTGAGTTAAATCAATATAGAACATTACCGTTTGTTCTATTGTGTTGGCTTCACCAACTTTACATAAAATCGGTAGTCGATATTGGTTTATATATCTACAACTGCACTTCTAACTTTTTATTTTGAATAAAAGCTTACATCCAATCCCCCACCCCCTTAAGACAAAATAAAAAGGCCTCATCAAAGCGCCTGCTGTTTTCATTTTATTAATAATTAATTTTATAATCACCATCTGCGTAGATTATTACTTGCAATTCGTCGTTGTTTGGATATTCATAGTCGTAATCTTTGCCATGTACTGCCTTTTTCCAAGTACCTTTCATGTCCATTTGCGTAATAAGCGAGTCAATTTCTCCGACGTCTGTTGTATCTTCTATAGATAGGGCGTACGCAAAGCGTATTGTATTGCTAGTTCCTCGTAACTCTGCCCATTGTGTTGAAGTAACGGCTGCTAATGTCGCTGCCGACATCCCATGCATAATTGCTTCACCTACTATCGGACTTACCTCAATCCATTTCATACCGTTGATAGTGTGCCATTTAAGACCGCCATCAAACGAAGTAATAACACGTATTCTGCCGTGATTTAATTCGTTTACTGTTAACTTTATATAATCGATATTTTCAATCCATCGGATGTTGATATCTTTTGTTGGTAATACTAATTGGTTATGCGGAATTGCTGATAAATTTACAATCGGGGAATGATTTTCATCGCTTACCCATGTTACGATACCAATATTATTTACCTCACCTAACAATGGTAGTTTAGTAGTTGGAATCGAATCCATGCCATGTTCTTGGAATTGACCTACAGTAGGTGTTGTTGTTGAAACTACTTCCCATGTAGATTGACCATGTGAATAAAGTGCAATTTTACTTAAGCTTAGATATTCTGTCGATCCAGAGTTTTGAATAATGACGAACCTAAAATATCTTGCTACAACGGTTTCTATGTTTCTCTCAATCATAGAGAATAGAGAGTTAAAAGGAGAATCAACATATGAAACATCATCAGCTATAATCCACTTAGAACCATCTAATGAATACTCAAATCTCCATTTTTTTGGAGCCCGACTTATCATTTGAGTAGCAGATAAAGAATAACGACTAACATGTTGATTTTGTGCAAATGTCATGTTAATAGTTCCAGTCAATACGTTTAACTTAGTTAACCAGTCATTTCCACCTATATTCTCCACACCATTAAATGCATACCAAATGGCTCTTGCTGTACTATATTCTGAAGTAGCAGAGACAGTTAAACCCTGACCGCTATAACCTGTTAAAATAGGAGTTATGGTATTAATCGAATCTGCTTCCTTATATTCAATCCACTTCTTATACTTACTATCATGGTAAATAAGAGATTTCTTTTGAGTAGTTTTGAGCGTTTCTATTTCTAAGACTGGACGGAATGCTCTAGCAACAGCAGCATCACTTGATGATCCTTCATGATAAGCATCTATTCCAAGAGGAATTATACCTGACGCACTGTTACCTCTTGCAACTCTATAAGAAGAATTTGCACCCGTAGAAGATGTCCACGTTCTTGTGTTTCTAACATTCCAGTTCCAAACATTATTATCTCCCGCTGTAATAAGATCATTAAGAGTAGAATTAACAATATATTTGTCCCACTCATTATCTTTATCGGTATTAGATATACCTCCTGTTAATAAGCGTACCTGTAAAGAATATTCACTGTTATCTTTAGATAATGTATCAAATCCATTAGGTATAGGGAAATGCATGTCTTTTTTTGCAACAAAGACTGTAACTCTACTGGTATTTGGAGTTGAATTTGTCCCACCACCATAAATGTAAATCTGTTTAGTAAAAATACTTTTTAAATTCGAAACAGCTATTCCTTGGAACTCACCGTTTATAGAAAAACTAACCACACCATTATCAATATCAAGAAGCATTCCTACAATATCAGTGTCTAATATTTTTCTACAGTATGAAGAACTTTCTACTGCTCCTCCTTCTATAGTGCCGTCTTTAGTAAGATAAAATACATTCTTATTTGTAGAATGTCCGGCTCCATAATTAACCCCTTCTTGTGCTATTCCAATTCGTGCGTATCCTAATTCCATCTTAAACTCTATATACCATTTTCCTGATTGTTTAAGTGAATTTAAAATTCGGATACCATTGTCACCTGTTACTGTAGTAGAATTGTTTGTTAATGATAACGTCCCTAGTGATGAATCAAATAATACAGGTTCGAAATCAACATTTCTTCCTACTACAATGCCATCAGCATTTAGAGTATCCCAACTAATACTGTGCTGAATATTACGATCCGCTATCAAACACTTCTTTCCATTCCAATCTTCTACCATAATAAAATAAAAATCACCATTAGGCATAGCAGAAGATTCAATTGGAATAAAGTCTAAAGTTTCTTCTCCCAATCCACTAAACTGACCTACTAGGTTAGCAGAAGCTTGATAATGGCAGCGAATACGTTTACCTACTGTTAAATCTTTTATATTTGTTACTTCATCTGGATGCAATAGACAACCTTCAACATCAATATCAATTGCATCCAAGTTAATCCCTCTAGCTTTTGTTTTATCATTACACACAATCTCAAAGTCATGAAAATCATCACTTAGACCTGACTTCTCATAAACTAATGCTTGAAAACCGAATGTGTTATAAAGACTAAAATTACCCTCATTTATTCCATCTATAAAAATAGAATTACTATTAGAGAAGTCAAACCCTTTATTAGAATTACAATACATAACAAGTCTTATTCTACTTGTTTTAGCTTTAAATTTTATCTTTCCATTTTTATCTGCAATCTGTAGATGTAATGTTTTGTCATAATGATTATTATCTTCTTTCCAAAACTCCCACAATCCATCATATTTAATAGCTGGATAACTATCATCATATCTTTTCCAACCAATTTCTGGTACTGTTAATTTATCCCCTACTTTAGCCATCTATTTTAACCTCCTTTATTCTTCATATTCAAATACCGGTCTGAACCCTGCATATGCGGCTCCTATATTTGAAGTCGCATTGCCATGACCTGGAGCTGGAATTTTTTCTATCCCATCCCCATGAATATATTTACCAGATCGCAACACTCTATTTGTACTTGGAGCAATAGATACTATTGGCGTATCTTGACACCAAGTATAGGCACCGGTACTTTTCTGAGCATTACGTGTAAAATGAAACACGTCATCTAATTCTTTACCGCTAGAAATTTTATCTTTCGGAAAATTCATAATATATTTATCCCATTCATTGTTTGATGGCCAACCACCATAACCTTGTTCTGTTAATGATTTATTACCATTAACATCTGCAAATGCCACCCCACCTGTAAGAGAACGAAGAATACCACTAGTGTTATGGTCGCTTATAGTTAATGGTAATCCTTGAACTATTTTTTGACTATTCATGGTATCCCAAGAATAACTATGAATAATTATTCTATCCCCTACTAATATCCCTTTTGCAACTTTTATAAAATAGAAAAACCTATTTCCACTTGTTGCTCCCGTAAGAGCGCATTCTGGATAACCTAATTCTTTTGCTGTCAAACAAGTGGACCATGAATTAGCAGCAATTATTGAAACTTTAATATAATCTCCTATTTCCATATTAGCTATATTGACTCTAAGTTGACCTGTTGTTGCTGGCAATGGCATATTTAAGCACTCCTTTATATTGATTATTTAGTCAATATTTAAAGTTTTAATTTTTGCAAATTCACCAATATCAATATTTACTCTATAAAGTGAACCTTCTTTAGTCCACGCTTCATCAAGGTGCATAGGTATTTCATATTCAGTTTTTAATTTCATTTTCCCATCAAATTGAACATAATCATTTAATTCAAAATCAATTTTTTCTGAGTTATCAAATGTATTTTGTGTTGTCACGACATTTTGATCGCTGGCTTTAAATTTTAGGATTTCCAACGGCGCACGTAAAAATCCCCCTGTTTTTTCGATGATTAAGCCAATTTTCTTTGGTGCTGCCATTGAGGCTGTCACACCAAGGCGGGTCACTTGTTTATAATTTTGTACACCATCACTACCCGTACCACATGCAATTGCTGAATACTCTAAACCCTTCCAAATATAAATAGTTGGTAGTCCATTGTTTGTCTCATCGGCTTTGACAAGGTATAGAACATCTAGCTTACCAACTGCTGGTAGATCAGAGCGATTTTCAAAATCTAATACTTCCTCATCCACTTTACCTGTATTTGTACCCGCTAATACGGTATTCAAATACACCTTTGTCATTTAATCACCTCAATCGTGATTTATTTTTATTTCGAAAAATACTTTTTCAGCAGAAGTTGCTATACCTGTCTTTTCAACTCTTATCCAAAATGGGATAATTTGTTGAGCGTTGATTCTGTCGATATTTAATACGTCTGAATAAGTACCATGAGAACCGCTGATATCTTCAGCTATGTCAGCCCATTCATAGCCGAAAAGCATACTGTATTTTTGTATCGTAAGCTGAATGTTATCAATAATAGAGGTTGATTGATTATATAATTCTAGTTGCAATTCTAAGGCTGTTGAATTCACGCTCCCGATCTCATTTGGATTGATTTCATCTAATGAAACGCCATTTCTTTGAATCAAAAGTGATGATCCGTAGTAGTAAATATCCCCACCAAAGAACTCTGCGGTTTGTTCAACAACTATTAACTTCCCATCTAATAACTTTAGTGTGCCAGCAACAACTAAATGTGGTAATTCAATTGTTGCTGAACCGAAAATATCTACTACTGCTGAAATAACCTCATCGCCATATTCAAACGCAACAGAAAAACCGCCTGGCAAGTTTTTCACTTGTAGACGGTTGTTTTTTGTTGCAACAAATCTATTTATAATGAGTGGTTTGAAGGTTGATTGACCTTGTTTTGCGATAAATCCGATTTTTCTAAATGGGTAATCTACAGAATTGATATACTCAAAAATATTGTTTCGTTGCATATAGAAATCAAAATTATTTCCCTCACGAATTACTTTGATATTTTCTAAATGGGCTTGTGTGGCATCTTCTGATTCTAGTAATTCTGAAAATTCATCTTCATTATTATAGAGTATAAGCCCGCCTGAATCATTTTCTAACAAGGGTGTATAATCAATGCTTACTTCAAATGCATTAGCATCAGAAGGAATATTTTTGAGCACCATAACGTCACTAGATAACAAATGATCAATAGTTAATGAACCACTACCAATCGTAGTCGCATTTGGATTAGTTAATTGCCAGTCACTATTAGTTTTAAACTGTTCATCAAATATTACCCCACTCGATTCTTTAATTAAAATCAAAATAAGCCTCCTATCTAGTCTTTTTAGTGAACCATGTTGAGTAAAAATTCGCTCGCGCCGGGATCAACCAAATAACTTTTTTCTTTTTCTTTTTGTTCGGTAATTCAAACGCTTCAAGTTCAATTAAATCAGTGATAATTTTGGTTCCTGCTATAGAAGCATTCAATTGAACTGCTGCTACATCTACCACATCATTATTAATAATCACTTCAAATCCAATCACATCGGTGTTAATTATGCGATTCTTAATCAAAGACTCGAAGGTAATATTTTCGACATGGATAATGGTGTTAAGTTTAATATGTTCTAAGTTAATATGTTCCGATAATACGACGATTTGCTCTGTTATTTCATCTTGAACGAATTCATCTATATCGAATATAGCTTCTTTTATTATTCCTTGTTTATCTATGACGTTTGCTTCAAGCGTCATTTCGGAAATATATGCATATTGATTTTGTGAAGTTGTATCAAACATTGATATCCGGTTAATAGCACTCTGTGAATTATTATCAACTTCAACGTCAGTTTTACTGATAAATACATCGTTAGTGATATGTTTAGCTTTATATAATTTAGTATAACCAGTGCTTTTCAGCTCTTTTACTTCAGTATCAAATGCTATCATACGTTCTTTTATTGATGTAACAGGATTTTCTTTCGTTTGAAATACTTCATTTTGATTTTTTATTTTAATTGAGGAAATTTCATCACTATTATAAATATTGTTGCCAACGTTCATGTGAATAGAAGTGACCTCACCTGCATTATGTGTATCGTAAGTTAAATCCATTTGGACAGATTTAATTTCATCTGCGTCAATTTTCTTTATTTCATTGACCATGCCTTCTAATTTGATTTCATCAGTAGAGATGGTAGCTATTTCGGGGCTCTCATCAGGCACTTCTGTTATCTCTATAGGGTTGATGGTTTCAATTAAATCATTTGCAGGTTCGACAACATCGTAAAAATTATTCCCTGTTTTTAAAGTAACTTCGCCAACTTTGTGAGCAGCATATAAACGAGTTTTTAACGATAATCTATCGATTGTTATCAAATTAATCTCATGCTCTTTTGTAACTGCATAACTATCAACCGCAACCTCATCTACTTCACGTGTCTTGTTCAGCGCATCGTTTTCGGTTATTTGCTCATTAGTTAATATAACTTTTGCTGATTCAATTACCACACCGTTAATCTCTTCTGTACCCAGTGTTTCAATGACTTTATCGATGGATTCGAGTTGTAATTCATCTGAGTCCGATAAACACTGTACTTCACTAATATCACTGTTTATTTCAATGGTATTTAAGCTAACATTATTAGTTATCTTTTCCGTAAAAGTTCCGGCTGTTCTGATCAAAACTAGAGTTTTTCTAATACTTTCAATGTTAAAATCAATTGCGTCATAAATTAGTTGAACATGTACATGCTCCATTTCTGATAATTCATTTACACTTAAAATCTCTACAACTTTATTAAATGATTTATCCTTGTATTCTTCCACATTGCTTTTCACGGCTACGCTTAATTGATCTTCAATTGATATTAAGTCCGTATAAACTTCGAAAATATTATGAGCTGTATGTTCTAATTTTTTATCCATGATTAATATGACATTTCGATTTCCGGCTTCTAATTTTATTTCATCAACATTTAAATACTCAATCCCTAACTGCTCATTATCAATATTCTTAGTATCATAATCACGATTACCAACAGTCATGTCAGTCTTTTCAATTTCGCAAACTTGGTATGAGTTATTATCTGTTGATAGATTTTCGTTCCCAATCATTTTAAGATCGTGCCCATTCGTAGCTGTGTAACCATTACTTTCAACTTCAAAAACTCCATGTCTTGTAGTGAGTGTAATATCTTTGGCTATTTGCTCCGTTGTATTAATAAACTGCAAAGACCCAATAAGCATATTTCGAATTTGATCCGTATTAATATCTTGACTAGATTCGATGGTTTCGATTTGTATTCGACATAAATTAACCGTTTGAACTACTTTATTAACAGATTTTAGTTGCTGTGTACTTGCATCAAATGAAAGCTGTACATGGGTAATAGTTGTATCATTTTCATCCGCAACACAAATTAATGGGTGATTAAATGTGATATGCGATATAGACGTTTTAAGGGATTCAACTAATTCATTGATTTCGCGAACAGTTTCAACATTTGCTTGAGTAGTATCATGAATTGACTGAAGATAAACAGATTGTACTTCATCTAAGTCGTTTGTATTTAACCAAATTGGTTTTTTATCAAATAAACCTCTGTTGTACTTAATTACATCAATAGCAAGAATTTTACTATCAAAAATCTCTACTTGTTGAAGATTGATGCCCACTTCAAGTTTATTTTGAGTCGATTCCTTCGACACTTCATTCACAATTTGAGAAAGATTCTTATTTGTACTTTCTAATCTGATTTCATCAGTATTCAAATAATTAAGTTCTAAAATTTCTCTGTTAATGTTGGTAACTGTAAATTCTTCTATTCGCGAATTCTTTTCAGTATCTAGTTGGATAGCGTCCATTACAAAATCACTTGCTGCATTTTTATAAATAATTTCTGTATTTTCAATAATAAATATCTTGTTAAACCTGGCAATCATTTTTACTTCTGATGCAATTTCTTGTTCGTAATCATGAATTTCTTTATTCAATTTGAATGTAGTGATAATCGGAATTATTAATTCTTTTGATTCCTTTGTTATTTCTTGTACTACATAAACTGACAAGTGTGTTATGCTTTCATTTATTTGTTCTGCTGTTGCATGTATTGGCACGACAAACGTTTCAACTTCATCAGAAATCCGAGTGAATGTAATTATAGGTGTTACATAGACTAATCCCTTTGAGTATACAAATATTACTTCATTAACAATTTCATTGACATATGAGCTGAGTGTACGTTCATCTACGCTTATCACACTTTTAAGAATGGTTAAATACGAGTTTTGCAAGTTGGTTTCAAACTTTTCGTCAACGTTTACAAAATTGATTATGTCAATCATTTCAACATTGATAACTACTGATGTTTTGCTTTTACTAAACAATATTTCATAGCAATCTATACTATCAATCGTATCAACATCGATAACTACTGATGTTTTGCTTTTACTAAACAATATTTCATAGCAATCTATAATATCAATCGTATCAACATCAATAACTACTGATGTTTTGCTTTTATTAAACGATATTTCATAGCAATCTATAATATCAATCGTATCAACAGCAAAAGAATATTTTTTACTTTTTTGATTACCCACTGAAAATGAATATGTTCTAAAAACGCCATTATCCGCAACGAGGGGATAATGGCGATATTTTTCAACTTTATTTACTGTATTAACATTGGCGAATGTGTATGAAGGTTCTTGATGAGCGACGAACGAATATTTTTTGTGTTTGTTATTCACTCTGAACGAATACTTACTTTTCATCACTGTTCACCCCGTTGATATTAATGCTTTTTCTTGAAAACACCCCAACCAATACCAACGTAAGGTGTAGTCGTATCTAGCGCCATTGGCGTAATTGGCGTTTCAGATAAATTATATTGATGTGTATTAGATACGTTGTATGATGCTGTGATTACAGCCCCATTCGTTGGCGCTGTAATAAATTCTACAACTTTGTAATCATCATCATAATTTATTTTTTGTTCTACGCAATCAATGTATACAAGTGGTTTCTCGTCTGTAGTATGACGATACAAATGGAATGTCGTTGTATATCCATCTCCTACACCGATATTTTCATGCACAATTGTATCTTCGATTTCTAATTCTGCATCTTGTTCAAGACCACTTGGGTGCACTGCGTAAATATCATCCAGAACACCAACCTCTTTATCATAGTGATGCGAAATATACATAAATGAATCATGATATTTTTCGTCGTATACCGATGGACCTTGCCCAGATTCGATGCGCTCAATATCTTTATCGTGAGTAATAAATGATAAGTAATGTTGTTGGTGATATGAACCACCGATTGTTTGTTGCAACAAAGGATAATTATTTCCGTTTGATGTCTCTGGCCCAGAATCCACTAAATGCCCGCCAACTTTTTTATCTTTAGACCAAACAGCATTTGCACCAGTACGACAGCCACCAATTAGTACTGTATTTTGCTTCGGTTTTTTACCACAATTGTTGATACGCCCAAGATACAGTGGAACGTGCCAAATGTTATTTGGATCTGACGCAGCGTCTACACGTAAATGCAATGCTAGTCGGTCTTTATTAATCGAACCCCAAATATGCAATAGCGAATCACGACCGAATGAAGCATTTAAGTTAACTTCATTTGTAAGTGTCATCACCGTTACCTGTGAAGGGCGTTTGAAAGTAGCTGCGCTGAATGCTATAGCACCCATACCGTCGGATGTGTTTAAAGCACCACTAGCCACAGCTAATAAATCACCATAATCATTATTCTCATCAAACCCACGTACAGACATACTACTAGCACTAATCACTCCTTTTTTCGGGGCGTCGTAGAAAGTGATGATTCCTGTCGAAATTTGAACCGTATAATCAAATTCATCTACCTCAACCTTATCAATAAACACCTTCACGCTACCAGGTTTAATATCTGTTTTATCTAAAGAAAAAGTTTTCAGTTCGCCATCAGCATCACCTATTTTAGTGATTGGATTTTCGATATCGAATGTTACTGAGTCAAAGAGGAAGATACCGAAAGCATTCATTGGTTCAAAAGCTTTTGCAGAAAGTGAGTAAGATGCTTTAATAATACCTGTAGGCGCTGTTTTGAATGTAATTGTACGGCCTCTTCTATCGATTGTGTATTCTGTATCAACTACTTCAGAATCTCCAACTTGAACAATCTCCGTTCCTGGAAGAATGTATTCGGTAGGGAATTCAAATACAGTTTTTTTTCCGTCACCGATACCGATATTTGATAATTTTGAGGCGATTGTGACGAATCGTTCATCTGCGAACGTGGGTTTTTCTAGGTCATATGTGTTCACTATACCAAATTTACGGATAACTTTATCCGATCCTTTCGTTTGGAATAGACGAACTTCTGCGTATTTTTCGCCATTTTTCGAACGGTATTTAGCAAATTCCTCCCAACCTACCGACTGTAAAAGAGTTGATAAGGTATTTGGAAAACGTTGTAACATAATTTTTTCATCAATCCATCTTAACGTCATTGATTATACCCCTTCCTTTTCGAAAATACCGATACCGATTGGTCTGTAAACAATGGACGGCCGTTTAGTAATAGGAGATACTGCATCTGAAACAAAATATTTATAGTATTCGAAAACATCTGGACATGAAGCTTTTTTATTTTTTAATTTTGCACCATTTCTAGGGCCTATCGACGGTGCAAAAATTAAATATTTTAAATAACCACGATCCCGCTCTTCAGCGTGTGTGATATAAGCTTTTGTAACTGCAGCTTTATTGTTATATAAGCTAGTTGGCGGATACGTATATTCATTATTATTTTCATTTTTCCAGGCACTAACGAACTGGCGCCCTTGGTCATCTTTACGATCAGGCTGTGCTTTTTCTGGCTGCGCAAACGTTTTAAAGTTATATCCTTGATAAAAAGCCCCTTGAATCCCGCGTTTTACAATGATATTATCTATACCGTTGCCTGGAAATTGTGGATATTTTTTATTCAATGGCATTAAAATTTGAGACGCTGGCACGTGTGGTGTCGTGGTATTGTACGCATATGCTGGACTATTTACTGCTGTTCCAGCAAATAATGCTGCATTACCACTATCAGAAGGTAATAGTGATACTACATGTCCAAAGTATACTGGCAGCATAGGTACTTGATTATCATGGAAAGCTGGTGTGCTGTCAGCACGAACCATTAATGCTAAAACCTCCTCATTTACAAACCCTTCAATTTTGATTGTCGAGTCTGGCCACCAGTTCGTTAACCATCCATTATCAATTTGCCCAGTTTGTCGCATGGATGCATTCACCATAGGCGATTGACGCATTAGCGTGTGGTTAATTGTTGGTTCAAACTTATAAACATTTGTTTTTTCTTTGATCGGCTCGTAGCCCTGTAATTCGATATCTAAAACGTCGGCAGCTTTAACTGCTTGCGATGGGTAAACGATTCTGAAATTTTCTATATCTAAGAACTTTGGCTCTTCGTGAATCATGTAGAAATAAACTTTTGATGTATCTATTTTGATTATTTCTTCTTTACCGAAAAGGAATGTATGCAATTCTTCTCGTAACTCGCTATTTGTGCATAGTAATGTTTGATTCGGGAGGCTACCCGATTTAAACTTTGTTGGAATATCTTTATATTTAATTTCCAAATCACAGATACGAGCAATCCCGTAAATATCACCACGACTGTTTTTTATCAAACTGTGAGTAGCAATTTTGAATGGTAATTTTACGTCGTCTGGCTCTGTAGGGATTGCATTTCCGTAAAATATGCCCTGAAAGTTGTATGATAATTTCTTGAATGTTTTAAGCAAGGTCCAACCATTTTTAACAGCCAAATCAACAATACCTTTTGAAAAATTTTCTTCCGTAAGTAATTTTTTAATGTAAGGCATATCTTCACTCCTATTTAGTTAAGAATTGATAATTAATCCAAATGTTTTTCTTTTTACCTGATTCGTTTTTAAATCGAATTTCAATGGTGTCCCCAACGTTTAACGGATGAGCAACCATAAAAAAAAGCCCTTCCGGGAGCTCTTTCGTGTACACCGATTCAATCATAGTTTTGTTATTAACCACTAAATCCCAGTTATCCTCATCGTAGTACTCTGTACAAGCAATAGCGATACTTATTAACTCGGATTTTCTCGCAATCGTATATGTGTTTGTAACAAATGAATCACTCCCACCAATGACGACCCGAACACCTTTAATAAACGGCTCGGTCAATGTCGGAAAGAAAGGTGCATCAAATCGACCACCTGCTGTATAAGTGGTTATAAAACCTTGTTTTGCCATCAAATATCCTCACTTTCATCATCTGAGAAATCATGTTCGCTCTCATTATCTGATATTGGATTTAAATCGATGTCTGGCTCATCTATATCTTCACCGCCGCTTGTATCGTTAAATACTTCTTCTTCGAAATCATCATCTTCCTCATCGCCTTCCGAAATAATATCAGGAACAACTTGGACTAATCGATTTTCTGTGTAATATAGATTCCAATCGATGACTTCTCCGGTTATCATATCCTCATCTTGGACTGATACTAATAATCCCTCATTATCAAATGTAAGCGTAGCAAGCTGTCGCTCATCACCCTCCACCATCGCTAACCGGCCGTTTTCATCG
The DNA here is from genome assembly GCF_050278625.1 of Viridibacillus sp. NPDC096237. Lineage (NCBI taxonomy): Bacteria > Bacillati > Bacillota > Bacilli > Caryophanales > Caryophanaceae > Viridibacillus > Viridibacillus sp. NPDC096237. The sequence continues at coordinate 37,149 of NZ_JBNNTI010000035.1, forward strand.
TAGTGAAGAGTTACACCTTCAATCGTGTCATCATCTTTTATTTTACTGATTGTATCTGTATCCAAACCGCCTGTTAATAACCGTTTTCGGATACTATTTTCAATCATCCGTTTTACTGGCGTGTACGTATTATCACGTCTTGATGTCATACCCTCACCTCTTACACTCTATGAATGACCCAGTTTCGAACAGGTCTTTTATTTGTGATATAACGTCCGGTACTTTCAGAGGCTATATTTTCGCGTGGCATATTTAAACTTGGTAACTTGCCAGCCGGATAAATAATATTTCCTGATCCACCTGCCACTTTGAAACTTGCTGTTAATTTCTGAAGCTTGCCAGCAGATATGCCGACAAATTTAATTACATTTGCGCCTTTTTCAAGGTCAATCTTAATATCAGTTCCCTTGTTTCGGACAAATAAGTTGTTTACAATCTTACGCCCGTTTAGATAAATATTCATTCGATCACCATCTTCAATTTTGAAGTCGAATATATTGATTATTAAACGGCTTTCAGTAGTGCTAAATTCCGGCATGTCACTAGGTGGTGTTGGTGGCATTACAATGTCTAAATCGAATCGTGTGTTATCAGCTAGTTCAATTACTTGTGTTAAGCCTGTACCTGAATATGAGGTACGAATACCGCGTACATACATACGCTTAGTCACTTGTGTAATGCGCTCACGGACAGACACGACATCTAATAATTCCAACGGCAAATAGGCTGGTACGCCAATACTGAGACGCTTCCAAGCCATGACCATTTTTGTAAATAGCGCTTTTGCTGTATTAAATTGTTTCTTTGGCGTATTTGCCCAGCTGCTTTCAACGATCAATTCACGTCGTTTGCCTTGCAATATATCTGAACGAATTTTAGCTGAAGTAAATCGATTTTTTATGGTACGGGTAACTTTTTTACGTTTACCATTCACAATTTCAAATTCTTTGGATTTTGAAACGACAGTAATCGTATCAAAAACCTCATTGTTGTCCATTGAGTAATCTGCTTCTGTTAAATCAATATAATCATCAAAAGTAACTACTGCTTTACCTAACTTTTTAAAATCCGGTAATTTTTTTGTTTTTACTTTACCGTTTGAACTTTCGATTAGTGCGTAATATGTTGTAAAAGCCATATTACCGACGTGATCATGCGGATATTCTCCCCTAATTCCCATTTTCTCACCAACTTTATAGCCCATGCCGGTGAATGGCTCTTTTATATTTGGTTCAATATCATTCGGAATATTAACATGATCTAAGAATTTCTTTATAGCTACACCAACATTCATATCTACATCATCGATGAGATATTTTTTTGATTTTGGCATACATGTATTTACTTGTGCTTTTTTATAATTTGAACGGCCATTGATTGTAATTGTTCGACCATCGGCGCTAATGCTAACTTCATCGATAGAACCGATCAACATTTTCAGAAGGTTGTCGCCATAACCAAGACTAATTTCAAGTTCAGTATCTGGTACTAGTACATTACGCCAAGGTGAATTAAGTGGGATTTGATAATTTAATCTCCGTTCACCAAACTTCCCCTCTTTGTAATCCGGCGATAGCTGCCCATCTTCATTCGAACAAACAATTGTAAAGCCTTTCGCTGTGGTTTCTATATCTTCATCGATTTCAATACTTATGATATTTGGCAGTCTTCCTTGACTGACAAAAAAGTTTTCAGCTGTTATCGGCCGTTTAATATTTACATATTCAGCAGGACTTCGAAAATTGTTATTACCGCTCTGGAATTGTGTTGTGAGTGCCCTTATTAGTGCTTGATTGGTTTTTCTCACATGCCATCGACCCCCACACCAGCTCGTTGTGGAGATAGTAATTTGACTCGTATTAATCGTAACGGTCCATCGGTGCTCGGGTCACTCTCTGTTCCAGCCAAATACCCTCCATAAACGCCATAGTTACATTCAAGAACCATGTAACTGTCGTGTCTTGAGCGTACAAAATTTCTATATTGTGTCTCGGTTTTAAAGTATAGAGTCATTTCGATTTCACAACCCTTATTCCCAATACGTTGCAACCTCATTGTACCTTCTAAAGTATCGAAAGTTTGAATACCCGCAAGTTGCTTTGGCGGCTTTAAAGAACCAATTGCATCAATGTTCGGTGACGCTATATAGTCATGGTAATAGAAGTCTTTCATGTACACTTTGTCGGCATTACGGTAATTTTCATCTGTTATAAAACCGATTTGATAATTGCCATGATCTAATGGAAAAAAGGCACGTGTCCATGTTCTTGAACCTCGTACCTTCATACGTTCTACAATTTTTCCTGTATCTACATTTTTAACAACAATTATCATTTGTGATTTTCTTACTTCACCAGTCACTGTTAACGCAACCGAACAAGCGAAGTCGAGCGCAATCATGACTAGTTTATCACTAGACACTGAGATAGTCCTTGAAAACCAAGTTGCAGAGGGCCCCTCACAAACAGTCTGTTGTGGATCATACATTATTACTTCTTGGTCTCTCGTATATAATATTGTTTTCATCGTTCTTTACGTCGAACCTCCTTATTAATCCTATCGGTTAACGCTGTATTTAGGAAGTCGATATCTGCATTAGTCGAAGCTTTCTTGACATGTACATGTACATCCCCGACATTTATTTGTTTTCCTGAATTTTTAATTGACGTAGGTTTCTTGCCGTTCAATCTATTTTTGAAATCTACTTTTTTACTAGCATTTCGTATTCTCGGGGAAATCGATGATTGTATGATTGCTGCCGTTGATATATTACCAGTGTCGAAACGAACACCTTCAACATCCGGAATAAAATTATCTTTAATCGAATTGCCAAGGTCTCTCGTAGCTTTACCAACACGGTTTCGTCCATCAAGAATAGCATTGCGTACGCCATCAGGAATAAATGAAGCAAGCTCGTACATTACACGAGAAGGTGAGCGGATGATCATTTTCCCTATAAAGCCACCTGCTATTTTTCCACCCAAGTCCCTAATAGCACTTACTGCACCAGAAACCTTATCTTTTATACCGCCTATGATACCTTCAACGATGTTGGCACCCCAGTCCCATGCCTTTTTGGCCAGCCCAATAAAGAATGAACCTATTTGACCAAATATTTTTTGGATATACTTATAGACGTTAGATAGAGTTGTACGTATTTTGCTATAAATGGTGTTGAATACAGTCACTACACTATTTAATATATTGCCCAGAATTGTTGAGAAAAAATTTCGAATACGTCTTAATATTCTAGATAAAAAACCCCAAACATTTGACATAACTTTAATAATAAAATTATATATCCCATTAAAGGCCCATTTTATCGAGTTGAAAATAGACGTTGCCATCCGAGAAAATGCTTTTCTAATACGCCCTAAAGAACTAGTTATAGAGCGGACAAATCGGCTTAAAACACGCCGGATACTGTTAAAGAAATTTTTTATTGCCATGCCTAATGGTGCAAAAATATTTGCTAATAACTTTACAGCACCTTTTATCCCATTTACTAAACCTTCAATAATCCAACGCCCAAATTTATAGAATAGTTTCGATGGTGAGTTGATTCCGAAAAGTTTTTTTATCGGTTTAATTATATATTTTTTAAACAGCGAGATAGGGTTCCATTTTTTCAGAAAATTTATGCCTTTAATAAGACCATCAACAACGGCCTTACCAACCTTCACTGCTTGTTGACCTAGTACTTTCCGGTTTTTGTATATATAACGAGCAACAATAGCAAAAGCAGCTATAATGGCTACACCTAACAAAACAACGGGATTTGTTAGTAAAGGTAACAGCATTGGCAAGAAGCGGGCAATGGCGCCTTTAATACCTCCAAAAGATTTCTTTATTAATGGCAGGACCCCTCCTAGAATTTTTCTTAAACTAGAGAATACAGTCTTTAATTTATCAGAATTCGTCCCAGTGCTTCCAAATAATCCAGAACCTAATATGTCTATTAATCGTAATAATTTAGAAGCAGTTAAAGCTACGCTTATAGCTAACGCTCCGAAATGAGCAACTATTTTAGCTATACCTGGATGAGCTCGTAAGAAGGCTGTTAGATTATCAGAAAGTATAGACAGTCCGTCAGCAACTTTTATAATAGTTGGTTCTAGAGCCTTCCATAACTCTAATAACAGGTTGCCAAGTTTACCAACTGTTATTTCTAAATGAGCAAGACCACCACCATCTATACTATTAACCATTTTTTGATATGCGGTTTGACCATCAATTAATACCTTACCGGTCTTTTTCCATGCGTTTTGATTCTCCATTACGCTTTCGGTAGCCTTATTAATGTCCCCTTGATACTTTTTCATTGCAGCAGCCATGATATCCGCAGCTTGACCTTGTGAAACTCCTAGTTTCTTTGAAATTCTATCTACAGATGAGATAGCACTTACAGCATCAACGCCCCAAACTTTTGCAAAGTTTAAGCCAATTTTTGCAGAGTTGGCAATATTACTCTTCGTTTTACCCATTTTGTTATGTAAAACTGCGAATAATCCACCGACTTTTTCTTGTGATTGTCTAGTTTCAGCTGAAACATCCGATATTTGGTTCTTATATTCACCCATCAATTTAGTATTCATGAGTGTCTGTGAAGCAAATTTGCCCCAACCTTTTTCAGCATCCTTAACAACTACTCCAAATTTACTTGAAATATCTATAAGTACAGGTGTTACAATTTCGTTTAATTGTTGTCCGAGTATTTTTAATTGCTCTAACTTCGATAGTTCATCCAAATTAATATTTGATGCTAAGGATGAACTTGAACTGGTACTCCTTGGAGGACTATTCGCTGGTGGAGTACCATTCGGCGTAGTTTGCTGATCTATTGATCCATTACTTGGATAAGATTTATTAGCCGCTTGAAGATCAATTGCTGCTATTTTTTTACTAAGAATATTTAATTTCGAATACAATCCATCTAATTTGGCACTAAACGAATCAAAACTTTTAATTAAATTACTAAAACCTTTATCGCTTAATATTTTTATATTAATTGTTTTATCTTCTAAAATAACGTTTAACGCATTAGCTTGATCCTTGATTTGATCTATCTGCGTCTTAAATTGTGAAGTATTAACTTTAATAGCAATTTCAAGTGTTGCTATTTTAGTATTTAATGCGTTTATTTTAGTAATTGCGTTGGTTGTATCGATTTGTAAATGTCTATTAGTTTGCACTTGATCAAACAACACATCTAGAGTTTTTTTAAATGCATTTATATTTTCTTTTGCATCTTTCATATTTACAGTAATATGAGGTTTAGACTCTATCTGTGTAATAATATCTGAAATCTCTTTCAACTTTTCTTCTAGCTTATTTGCCAATAGTAACGATCTATTCTCTAGATTATCCATTTTCTTTAAATGTTTGGCCGTTTCAATAATAGTCGTTCCAACCATTTCAACTAAGCCTATAAAACCAGTATTATTTGACAACTATATCCTCCTCTCTATCTTTTAGTGGTGCACAATTGAATAGCTCATCAATATAATCTAATGCTTCTTGTGATGATGTAATTTCAGTATTGTTTTCTCCTTGTACATCACCAAACCCAAATTCATTACAGTACTCTTCAAATGTTGGAATATTCTCCGTTGCAAACATTCCCTCAATTCGCCATGTTAAAAACGCTTGTTTACGATATTCTTCACGGCTTTTTTCAGTTTCCCATAAAGCAGTATCCACCATAAGTTGGAATAGACGAGAATAAGGCATTTCAACAATGTATTCATCAGTCCACTTATAACGCTTTTGTACACGATCAATTGCTCGATATAGTGTATCAGAATCGTCCAGGGGATTTATTTCGTTTATATTGGTGCTTTTTTTTAAACTGTTTTCTGGTCCGTTTGTTTGCTTAGAATTCTCTGGACCGCCGAGAAAAAATCCGTTAAATCCTTGGATGTAAAGACGGCTTCAATTACTTCAACAAATGCATCTAATGGCAAGTTCTCAACATCTTCTTTTTTCTTACCTACAATTGAGCCTATAAATTCATAAATTTCACCTTCGGCTTCAACCAACTCGAAGATTAAATTAAATACGACTTGTAAATATTTCACTCTCTTTTCTTCTTCTGTTTCTTCTTCAACGGAATTTAAGTCCGTCATCAGTTGCATGAAATAACCAACAATCTTTGCTTTTTTGAGAATTGATACAAATTTAAATAGGTGTTTTAAACCAAGTTGCTTAATTTTTATCTCCTCACCGTTAATAATGACCATTTTTTCGATACCGATTAGTGTCTCCACTGTGATTCCCCCTAATAATAAAAACCCCCTTAAAGGGGGTTTTTTTATTGATTAATTGAATATGCAAATGATACAGGTGTAGATGTATCATGACCTTTTGTAGCAACTGCAGTAATTGTTGTAGTCGTTGAAATTGTAATTGGACCTTTATACTTAATCCCATTATTCGGAGTAGGATATGAGCCATCTAACGTATAGTAGATTTCGTGATTTACATCTGCATTTAAACTAACTAATTGTTCTTCCGAATATGTTCCAGGAGCTGGTGTTGCAACAGGTGCAACAACATTAGAGCCACCTTTTGGATAAAGTATATAGAACGGAATGCGCGTAAAGTTATCTTCAGCATAACGAGCTACAAACTCTGCCTTTAATACAATATCATCCTTACCTGTACCTAGAGGCAAATTGAATGAATCAATACAACGGGCACGTTCTAATACAAATACAACAGGTATGGATTTACCTGTAATCGAACCAAAAATTGCTAATGTATCAGAGCTACTCGGTGCAATTGAACCATCATGACGAATCATATCGTAGTTATTATCATGAGACTTTACATTGAATACAGGTAGCTTTAATTGAAGATTCTCCTTTGTCATTTCTAGAATATTAGTAGATAGTTTTGCATTTGCTTTTACTAACCACTCCATATTTTCAATAGTACCAAGTGCGCCATCTACTTCAACAGAATGCCACTCTGTTTCAACACTGATCTCATTTCCACCTTTTGTTGCTCCGATGTATTCGCCCCAAGTAGAACGGTCTTTTGGGTCAAATGTAATTGGATTAAATCCTCTCGTAATAAGTCCTGGTCCAATTACTAAATTTCGTGAAGAGCCTGGACGTGCTCCATTCAACATTTCATATGCCATAAATTGTTTTCCTCCCTATTTCTTTAATTCAAACTCTGCTACTTTTTTACTTGCGTAAATTTGCAATACAAACTTACTTCCTCCCTCAATAATTAACATTTGAATAAGCTTTTTTCATGATCAATACTAAATTCAAAAATCTCATTTTTTTCACCTTACAGTTTTCAACATTACTTATTGCTACTTGAAAATGTTTTAGCTGAATAAAGAGATCCTTAATATGAAAACTTAGCTTACTAAAAATACCTCCTCACATATATGAACTACGTACGACAATGTACGACAATAGCTGTTTAGAAAACCCTATTATTCACTTTATTCTTTGCCCGTTCAATATACTTTTGAACTGTACTTTTCCCTATATTCAAATCATTAGCGATAGTTTGTAAACTTTTATTATTAACAACATGCTCAATATAACAATGACGTTCTTTTAATGACCAAGAAGTAAATATGTCCGCAAGTATGCTTTTTTCTTCACTAGTCATATACAACTGTTTTGAATCTATATCATATAGCTGATCTGTGATATCTGGAATGACATCGATGCTCTCAAAAAATTGCTTATGATAAATGGATTTTTTATCAATACCACGATGTGAATCAGGGTTCCTACCTGTTTCCATCCAATTTATTGCAAAAGTCATGCTATCAATCATGCTATTTATTTGTTTTTCAACTTCACGGTCATCTTTCTTTAGTTGACCTTTCATACGTTGTAATTCTTTTTTACCTTTTGAATATTCAATCAATAAATCATGCGCCCAATTCATTTAATAACCACCTTTTTTAAAATGTAAAAGAGCACCAAACAAACGCTTTTACACGTTTATCTGATGCTCTCGATTTTTTCGACTAAGCAATTATTTTCTTTTTAATGTAATTTTATATGCTGGGTTTCCAATTTTATAATTTTGGCATGGAATTTCTAAAACACCATATGCTGGTAAAGGTATCGCTTCAACTTTACCATCCTCTACAATATATATCAGTTTATTTTCACTTGCATCTATTTTAGCAGTTAAAGTCTTTGTATCTACTTCTATTTTTTTCGTTTCTATATCCAACATTCTATCCCCTAAGAGTTTATTATCCAGTATCAATATTACGATAATTATGTAGGTACTTAACATGTTACATAAAATAGTTATACCCATATATTCATTACTCAAGCATATTGTAAATAATCAGTGCTGATTCATATAAATCATATTTTTCATCCATTACTGCAGAATATTTAATATCAATAACTTCAATACTTAAATTTATAGTTAGCCATTCATTAATTTTTTCACTTAATTTAGTATCAATAGTTGAGTAAATTGATTGTGTTTTGATCATATTTTAACCTCTCCATTTCTAAAGATATTAACTAATGCAATTATTATTTTGCTTAGAAATTCCTATTTTCTCTCTAAGACTATTAATCTTATATTTTTCTTTAAATATCATTAAATATAACTTTAAACTAATACACGCCCATCTTGCACGTCCTGTTAAGTACTCGGTATGATATTTCATCCATATTTTTTGATTAATTCTATCTCAATACCCTGTTGGGTCAAGTTCTCAACTAACTTAACCAACTTGTCATGTTCCCGTTTTATACTCTGCATTTTACGAATCACTCTTATAGATTCAATTATTTCTTCTGCGCAAAGCTCAGCAGCTGCATAATTACCATGCTTAGTATGATTAATTAATTCCAAAAGTATTTCGTCTATATTTTTTTGTTCCTTACATGCCTTCCTAAAATCTTCATCTCTCACTAAAGTAGATATCATTTTTTAATTCCTTTCATTAATAAGATTTATGATTATGACAAAAAATCCTTAGATACATTTAATTAGATATTGCTCTCATAACTAAGCTATTATCCTTAAATGCTACAGATACGCTCCTTAGACTATAGATCAATCAATTTTAAATAAACTTCCTCCTTTTACCATTTAAAAAACATTGCTATTTTAGCAATAAAGTAGATAAAATTATTAGTGTATTTCAATTTATTATTAGAAAAGGTAAAATTCAAATCTATTTCGTTTTTACCCACTTCAAAAGTTGCTGTTTTAGCAATTAACAAGACTATATCATTGCTATTTTAGAAATACAAGGATTAATTTTATTTTTAGTATTATTATATTGTTAAAGTAGACACATGATAGAATCCAGATATAAAGAATGTAAAAGAATTTATTGTGAAGGGGTGATTTTATGAGTATAGGAAAAAGAATTATCGTATTGCGTGAAAAAAAAGGGTGGAATCAACGAGATTTGGCTAACAGGATAGGAATAAATGTAAGTGTAATGAATCGTATTGAATCAGAAAATCGCCCTATAAAAGACGAGGAACTACTAAAATTGTCAAATGTTCTAGAATGTAGTTCCGATTACCTTCTTGGTAAGTCTAATATTCAGACTTTAATGCCTTATGATAAGAATGAAGAAGAGTTTCAAGCATTTGCAAATAGTCCAGACTTACAAAAGTGGTACAAAGAGCTTCCAAAATCTAAGGAAGAAGATTTACGGCTATTAAGAGAAATGTGGGAAACAATAAAAAGAAATAAACATTGAACTATTCACAGGCTTCAGTAAAAACTGGAGCCTTTTTCTTATGTTACTTTGTCAAATTAAGTGCAACACTTGCTCCATGAACGCTTCGTGTGCAGATTTCCAGCCCAAGCATTTTCTTGGGCGATTATTAATTA
>NZ_JBNNTI010000036.1:0-37935 GCF_050278625.1 Viridibacillus sp. NPDC096237
TCAGAGCTTTCATTTTAACCAAAAGGGTGGATTCTGTCTTTTTATTTTGTTAAATGGAAATTACTTGAATGAAATTTACTCATTTAAAGTTAATAGCTATTTTAATGAGAAAAATAAATTTCCGTCATTGGGCTTGGAAGCATACATTTTTTGCTGCACTATCGATGGCTCTGTTCCAACCATTATTTTTTTCATCGGTACGTTTGACCGGTGTTGCAATTGGAACGGTCGTAACGATTGGCAGTTCGCAAGTATTTGCAGGTTTAATTGATTGGATTTACTTCAAAAATAAACCGACACGTACTTGGGGAATAGCCACATTACATGCTATTGTAGGGTGTGTATTATTGTTTGTGAATAAAGGCGAGGCAACTGTGAAGCCACTTGGTATTGCCATGGCACTGTGTGCAGGAATCACTTTTGCAATTTATACACATGTGAGCAAGGCGTTATTGGAAAAAGAAGATGCGTTGTCAGCAGTGGCTATGACATTCTCTATTAGTGCGTTATTATTGTGTCCAATCTCATTAGTGTACGGAATTGAATGGGTTGGACAAAATGCAAACTGGCTACCACTAGCATTCATGGGCGTATTCGGTACGAGCATCGCATATTTGCTGTTTTTAACGGGCTTACAAAGAATATCATCATCCTCAGCAGTGACACTTTCACTCGGAGAACCATTAACGGCTGCTATTCTCGGTGTTTTTCTAGTTGGAGAGTATCTAAGCTTAACATCTTGGGTTGGCGTTGCGATGCTACTCGGTGGTATTTTAGTTATTACATTTAGCGGTCGAGCAAAAAAAACCAATGAAATTTTAGCTACTTAGTTTAGGCTAAGTAGCTTTTTTATGGAGAAAATGAAGCGGAGATATGATTAACGTAAGCTAATTTAAGGATTACGGATGAGAAATAGGACGTGAATATTCTGCTAAATAACAATCGGTGGAGTTAGTGCAACAATCAGTAGAGATAGTGCAACAATCAACAAAGTTAGGGCAACAATTAATTGTGTTAGCGCAACAAACAACCGGGATAGTGCAACAATCGCTGCTGAACGGACGTCTTCAGTATTTAATGTAAACCTTAAGAATTTCTTCATTTTTATGATAAGGTGGTCTTAAGATTTGATGTGTATTATAAATGTTATAGAGTTGAGAGATTAATGAGTGAGTAAAATATATATTTAAATTTGTTGAGGGATGAGGTGCGAGATATGGCAAATTATACGGTGCTTGTGACGGACGATGATCAAGATATTCGTGATGGAATTGAGATTTATTTGAGAAACGAGGGTTACAACGTACTAAAGGCAGCTGATGGTCTTGAGGCGTTAGAGATGCTTGCGGAAAATGAAGTACATTTAATCATTCTAGATATCATGATGCCGAAAATGGACGGCATTACGGCGACATTTAGGATTCGCGAAGAGCGTAATATTCCTATTATTATGTTGAGTGCGAAGGCGGAGGACTCTGATAAAATACATGGGTTGTCAGTTGGAGCTGATGATTATGTGACGAAACCATTTCACCCGATGGAACTTGTGGCTCGTGTGAAATCGCAAATGCGTCGCTATGTGAAACTTGGGACTTATAATGAGCAACAATCGAAAATTGCTGTGCAAGGAATCGTACTTGATCAAGAATCGAAAGAAGTTACACTTGATGGGGAGCCAGTGAAACTAACGCCAATTGAGTTTAAGGTCACTGAACTACTGATGGCGCATGCTGGTCGGGTATTTTCAATTCAGGAGATTTATGAGCGCGTTTGGAACGAGCCTGCATACAATGCTGAAAATATAGTGGCTGTTCATATTCGAAAAATAAGAGAAAAAATAGAAGTGGATCCAAAAAATCCACGTTACTTGAAGGTGGTGTGGGGAATTGGCTACAAAATCGAAAAATAATAATGCATTTTTATGGTCAATCCTCGCATTATTTATAGCGGTCATTAGCCTGACGTATTGCTTATCATTTATTGTAGATTTAGTAGATCTCAGCTTTGCAAGAACAACTAGAACATTTGCTCAGCTAACGAGATGGATGGGGGGAGCGTAGTAATGAAGAATAATTCAAGAGGGCTCTTTAGTTTATTATTAATGTCAATTGTTCTATTCAGTGTTTTTTCTTTAATACTGCAAGGACCAAAGTATATTGGGAAAGATTACTTTGATTCGGATAGCTTTCAATCTAAGTTGGATAATTTTACATTTGATATTGGACCTTTATTATTAAATCCTATTGATGCTGAAGAGGCGAAAAAGACAATTACAGTAACAGAGAATGAAATTGAAGAACATCGAAATAGATACGGTACTTTGAGCGAACAAGTTGAAAATATTAATAACCAGTACCAACATCGTATTGCACAAGCAATTGATTCTAATGCAAAAAAAGTAAAAGAGACTCTAATAAAAGAAAGAGACTCTAAAATAGATGACATAACGAAGAACTTTGAAGATGATGATTATATTAAAAAGAAAATTATAGCAAATAAGAAAAAAGCAATAGATAATTACGTGTTAGAAATGAACAATCGAAAAAAGGATTTGTTGGATACCTATCGATTCTTTGCTTTCCAGCTGACCGATGTAGATACACAAAAAACGATGACATATGGTGAGATAGAAAGTCCAGCAGCATTTAGTATTAAATATGGTAAAGGAACAAATTTACTTAAAACGTACAGTGTGTCGAATAGTTACCCAGAAGATATGCATGATAACAATAGTTATTCATCCACGGATAAAACGTATCAGTACGAAGGGAAAATTACAGTTCCAAAAAACGCATTAAAATATACTGAATTTGAGACAGACTATAATACTTTTAAAAGTAATCAAGTTTTGTACTACATTATTTGGCTTTTAGGATTTGTAAGTTTAATACTATTATTAACAGTATGTAAACCAACCAAGCAAACATTAATACAAAACAATGATATCACTCTTTGGATACGTAAATGGCCGATGGATGCACAAATTATGGCATTATTAGTATCTGTTTGGGCTTTGTTAATCAACATACAAGGGATAATATATAAACTTGAAGACCTTAATAATTATAGCAGACGGGAAAATGTGATAGGGCAAGTACTAAGTTTTGGATTCCCATTTATAATTCTTTGCTTCTTATTATGGATTTCCTTAGCACAAGCTGTTTCAATTTTAGAGAATTTAAATAGTGAAGAAAAGCGACTAAAAGCATACGAAAGAAGCTTTGTAAAAAAAGTATTTGAGAATTTACAAGATCTATTTTTAAATCGTAGTCTCGGTTTTCAATCAGTTATTTTGGTAGGTATTATTTTCTTAGCAGGTGTTGGCTTTGCTGGTGCGATGGTTTTAGGGCAATTATTTGTTATCTATATACCATTGTTCCTATTTATTGCTTTACCAGCGACAATACTATTCTTAATCAGAATGAGCTATATAAATCGTATTATGAAAGAAACAGAGCAAATGGCTGCAGGTCGTCTAAGCAACGAAATTAAGATACAAGGTAAATCTGCCTTTGCTAGACATGCACGTAATCTAAACGAATTACGAGATGGGGTTCGCACGTCCATCTCTGAGCAAGCGAAAAGTGAGCGCTTAAAAACAGAACTAATTACAAATGTTAGTCATGATTTACGTACGCCATTAACATCGATTATTACGTACACAGATTTATTAAAAAACCCAAATGTCACTGAAGAAGAACGCAATTCATATATTGCGATTTTAGATAAAAAATCACAGCGTTTAAAGACGCTTATAGAAGATTTATTTGAAGTATCGAAAATGGCTTCAGGTAATATGGAGCTTCATAAACAGAGGGTAGATTTGAATCAGTTACTACAACAAGCTCTTGCTGAACATGAAGAAGACATTACAAAATCCGATTTAGACTTCCGTGTGAATACACCTGATGGCCCGTTATTTGCTTATGTGGATGGTCAAAAATGGTGGAGAATGTTGGATAATCTAATCTTAAACACATTGAAGTATGCGTTGGAAGGCACACGAGTATATGTAACACTAAGTCAAAAAAATGGTGAAGCTAAGTTTGTTATAAAAAATGTAACGAAATATGAGATTGGCGAAAATGTTGAGGAATTATATGAGCGCTTTAAACGTGCAGATGCTTCTCGTCATACAGATGGCTCCGGACTAGGATTAGCTATTGCACAATCAATTGTAGATTTACATGGAGCTCGCATGAAAATTGAAGTAGATGGTGACTTGTTCAAGGTAACAGTTAATGTTGTATCAGTTTATTAATAGGAAAACCCCAGATTGCTACTACGCAATTTGGGGTTTTTACCGTTATGTGAGATCTTCCCATGCATTAATATATTTGATTTGATACATAGCTTCAGTTGATTTTTGGAAGTAAGTCACGGCTTTTTTATATTCATGATGGTCATATAATAGATTGCCTAAAAGGATAGCATATTTTTGGACGTTTTTAATGTCATTTATTTGTTGGAAATGATCAATAGCATTGGCAATTAACTTTTCATCAAAGGGAATTAGCTGATGTTTCATTTTGAAAATTTCGAAGTGATACAAATAGGTTGCCGCGTTGTCGGCTAACTCATGTTCTTTAATAAGATTTAGCCCTTTTTCGCACCATTTCAGTACACAATCTTTTTGATTTAGTTTCGAATATTCTTTAATGATTGAATGGATAGTAATAAGAATACTGATAAGATTAGTTTTAGTTTTATAGCTTTTTTTGTAATAAGAAATAGCCTTTTTTGCATGACCTTGAAGAGCATAAATAAAGCCCATATTTTGCGACAGTAGACCTTCAAATTGTCGAAGTTGATGCTTATGACAAAATAGTGAAGTATCTTTTAAAATTTGTTTGGCACTAGCATAGTGACCGTTTTGTATGAATGTTGCGACAATTAAGGTTTTACAATCGACAGAGCGAGAGAAGTATCCTAGAGATTCGTATATAGCACTAGACTTCTTTGCATAATTAAGCGCGTTTAAGTTTTGGTTTAAGGAATAATAATTTAAAGCTAATATATAGTAGTAATCGGCTTTTTCCCAATCTTCTAACTGGATATTAGGTAGTAAGTTTATAGATGATTCCAAATAAGAAAGTGCTTTTATATAATTGCTTTTTCTATAATGATAAATATTAGCATTGACGTTATATATATAACTTTGACGCTCATCTAAATTTTCTTCCATTGCATAAAAGGCTGTTAAAAAGTGTTCTATTTCTTTTAGAGGTTGCTTAGAGACTAAAAAAAGCCGGAACAAATACAAATTATAATAGTAAAAGTTTTTTTGTTCATCAAACTTTATTTCAAGGTTCATATAATGATTCACTTTGTCCTTTGCAGCTAGCTCATTACGAGTTAGTACAATAGATTTGTAGTCTTCATAGAGGTTAGCCATAATTTGATCTTCATTTTCTTGTGTAAAGTGATTTAAATCAATTTGTAAACGTGTAATTAAATCGTCGAGTACTTCAGTAGAGGGAATTTTGTTTCCACTTTCAATTTTACTTAAATAAGAAGTAGAACAAATATTTTCTGCAAGTACTTTTTGTTTCATGTTTTGTTTAATACGTTCTGATTTAATAATTTGTCCAATATTCTGCATATATATACCTTCCATAAATTATACTATTTTGGATATTACACTAATAAAATAATTTTAGAATCGGTAAAAAGAGTGATTTTGTGTGACGAAAATGATTATTTGTAGAGTCTAAACTCATAAATGTAGGAAAATTTAGATGATTCTATAAAATGAATAGTGTTATAATATCATATTTCTACTTATTATCACAAAAAAGGGGGGGTATAAGAATGGATTATTGTAACCAACATCACTTATTTTACTAAATGATGTTGGAATGCATAGACGGCTGCTTGAGTGCGATCTTGTACTTCTAGTTTAGCTAATATATTACTGACATGTGTTTTAACCGTTTTTATTGCGATGAAAAGTTCGTTGGCAATATCTTGATTGGCCTTTCCTTGAGCAATTAATAGAAGGATTTCCCGCTCACGTTCTGTTAAATCTTCATGAAGAGGGCGATCAGTTTGTCGTAAACGCTTCATCATTTTGTTTGTAACTTCAGGTTCTAAAACAGGGGTACCATTTGCAGTTTGGCGGATAGCGTCTGCAATTTGCCTTGCATTAGTTGTTTTGAGTAAATAGCTTATAGCTCCAGCTTCTAAAGCGGGATAAACTTTATCATCGTCTAAAAAACTTGTGACAATCATGATTTTCGCTTGTGGCCATTCCTTAATAATAGCAGCAGTAGCTTCCGCACCTGTCATAATGGGCATGACCATGTCCATTAAAATAATATCAGGCCGATGTTGTAATGTAAGGTCAAATGCTTCTTGACCATTTGCCGCTTCTGCAACAACCTCCATATCAGATTGTGATTGCAAATACGCAGATACACCAATACGTACCATCTCATGGTCATCCGCTAATAATATTCGAATCATCTGGTTCATGCTCCTTCTCTACTGGGATTTTCACTTCTATAACAGTTCCTTGATTTGGAACGGAAACAATTTTACAAATACCACCTATTTCAATGGCACGTTCTTCAATGTTTTTTAAACCATAAGAGCCAGCTTTCTCATCGTATTCTTGGAAACCGACACCATTGTCTTGTACGCGGAAAATAGCAAGATTATCACGCTCTACTAGTAAGATATCAACTTCAGTGGCCTTTGCATGGCGTAAAGTGTTGGATAGAGTTTCTTGAGCAATTCGAAATAAGTGATCTTCTGCACCTTTCTGTAAAGAAACTTCCTCTAAACGATGATGTATGTTGAAATAAACCTTTTGTTTTAATTCAAACAATAAATCTTCAAGACCCTGAGCCAGTGATTTGTTGTGCAGAGCAACTGGTCGTAAATGTAATAATAGTGCACGCATTTCGAGTTGGGCTTGTTGTACAATTATCTCTGTTTGTTTTAATGGCTTCGTCACATGTATCGGTAAATCTTCCGGTACTGTTTCATTAACTGTCGATAATAACATAGAGGCAGCAAATAATTGTTGAGATACGGAATCATGCAATTCGCGAGCAAGTCGTTGTCTTTCTTGGATAATTCGCTCTTGAATTATTTTATCCTCAGCCTCAGCGCGTTCATTTGTAATACGTTGAAGACTTTTCCGTTGTGTGATGATTAAGTCTTCAGCAGAATCTAGAGATTTTCGAACGCTTTTAGATAAATGTTTCGTTGATACTGGTGTGTTCTTCTCTGTTTGTATTAAGGTTTGTAGTACATTGGCTAATTCTTTTTCTTTACTTTGCGTCAATGAAATAGACCAAATAGCAACACTAATACTGAATGTAGCTAATAATGTTATAATCCACAAAGCAAGTGGTAGTTCCAGGTAATATAACTTCCATAGAGGGGACCAAGTATCTAATTCAGGCATTCCCCATAAAATGAAGAAAATGAAAAAAATAATTGCAATTTCAAAAAAGAAAATTGATAGAAATCTTGGGATAAGTAATCTCATTTACGAATCACCTCAACATCCCCGAATAGAGTTGATACAGTAATAATAAGCTCAACAGTTGATTCAACTTCTGGATTGTAGCCGTCTTTCATCGAAATTGTTTTATTCCACAAACGTGGCATTTTGTTACCAAAGAGCTGTACATCTCCGACAAGGGTATTAAAATGAATACGTACTGGAACTTCGTATGGTACTGCAATACGTACTTTTCCAAAACCTTGGCGGATTGAAATAAGAGAAGTGCCTTTTGGTAAAAGTGTTTGTGTTGTATCTATTGTTAAATCACTAACGATCCCTTGCACGTGAATATCTTGCCATTCATAGGCATTAGCTGGTGTACTTTGTAATGAAAAAGCTTTATTTTGAATAATAGGTTGGACCTCAGATGGATTGTAATCAGACTGATCTGGTAACGATATCGAGACGGGAGTACCTTTTTTTAGCTGCCATAAAATATATACAAGTGTTACTACGACAGCTATGCGTAAGCTCCACATTGAAAATAATGAAATGATACTGATAATAGTACCTATCCAAAATGACCATTTTCGTCGTTTACTAATGCTCATATAAATCATTACGATGCCAAGAAGGGCGAAAATAATGCTACCATTACCGAAAAAAGTCACTTCGATAAAGACCAGCAATACAGAGATGATCAGTAACATCGTCAGTTTATTTGTTGTAATTTGATTCATGTTGTTCCTCCTTCTTCGCATCATAATGTTCAATTAATAGAAAAACTTAAAGGAGAAGGGCATCTGCCTTTCTCCTTTTTAGTATAACTGGCCTTCCAAAGAAGTCTAGTATTAGCTTAATTTTTCTTCATTAATTGTTATCGTTTTAGGAGCATTTTTTTCTAACAGCGCTAGGCGTTGCTCCATAGATGAAATTTCGTGCTCTTGATCAATTTTTTGCCCAAGACGCTCAATGTAAGCTTCCATCGATTCAAAAGTTTCTAACCGTTTACCAACTTGCCCGTTTGTCTCTGGATTTAAAACACGGTCCATTTGGTTATGGGCACGTGTGACATTTTCTTTCCCCATTAACTGGAGCTGACGAACTTTCATATCTTTAATTTTATGCTTCATTTCTTCGTATTTACGTTCTAGACCTAATAATTCTTCAGTTGCTTTGTTAATGCTATCTCTTAATACGATTTGTCGGTTTGCATAAGCAGACATTTCTTGTTCTGCAAAGCTGACTAAATCTTGTTCACCACTTAGGGTAGCAAGTTCTAATTGTTTTTGGCGTTTGTTGAACATTTCGATTGCCACTGCTAACTCATCTTCGAGTTGTTTTTTTAAAGATGCTTGGCGTTCTAACCATTTCCCAGTTTGCTCTGTTTGCTTTTCTGCTTCTCGGATATACTGATTTAGCATAGCAATAGGGTTTTTAGCTTCCTTTTTATCAAATACTGAATGTAAATCGGCCTCAAGAGTATATTTTAAACGTTGTAGTAAGTTTGCCATTATAATTTTCCTCCTTATTTAGATAATTCTTCCCATTGGTTTTCAAAATTTGTGAATGGATCATCTGTTTTTGCAGTAATGACAGTTGTATTTTCTTTACCGTCCCATTTACGAACGATATACCAAAGTGCAACGATTGCGATTAAACCGATGAAGCTAGGGATATTCGCTACAGCTGTTAGTAAACCTGCTATTGCAACAAGAGCCCAGATAATTTTTGCGAATGTTGATTCACTCTTTAGATAGAAGTGAATACCGGCATAAAGAATAGCTGCCGAAATAGCCAATCCTGCCATAGCTCCAAGTGAACATAAAATGGTGATAGCGGCGATGACGCCGATGATAAATAAACCGACTTTTTTCATAAGTTAGTGCCTCCCTTCGTTTGTATCTCCATATTACGCTAGGATTTGAATTGGACAAACGGCCTTGGAATGCATTTTCAACTAAGACCTGAGGCGTAGTTATTACTAGGTATGCTTCTAACAAGTTGTCTTTACGATGAAGTGCTATACTAACAGGATAAAGAATAAGGAGGAATTTTATGGAGAAGAGAATCGGGTTTGGATTAATCGCGTTTCTACTATATAATGCACTAGTTTATTATTTAGGCTGGAATGTATATACATGGCTCCATGTGGCCTTTTCTTTTGAGGGACCAGTCGTTTTTGGAGTGATTTGGGCCATCGTGGCTTATAGCATTCTTATTGAACGAATTCATCATAAGCTACACGTATTTAAAATTATAGGGAGCTACTGGATGATAGTTATTCAGTATGGCTTGCTGTTGTTCCCAATAGCGAATTTTCTTGTGTGGCTATTACCAGGCACACAATCAAAATGGCTTGGTTATGTTGTAGCCGCTTTATTGATTATCATTGTAGCCTACGGTAGCTATATGGCATACTCACCAGTTGTGAGAAACCTTACTATAAAAATACAAAAAACAAATCCGATACAAAAACAGTTACGTATGGTCATTGGATCTGATTTTCACTTAGGCATATTATCAAATAAAAAGCATTTAAAACGATTTGTGGAATTGTCCAATGAAGCAAAACCAGATGTTGTATTTCTAGTTGGTGATTTAGTTGATGATGATCCCGTTTGGTATGTGGAATATGGGATGGGTGAAGTGATGAAGCAATTGAAAAGTGCATATGGTGTATATGGAGTTTTAGGTAATCATGAATATTATGGACGTAAAATTCCATTATTTGTTCATGAAATGGCTGAATCTGGCGTAAACATTTTACAAGATGAAACAATTCTAGTGGCAGAGTCGTTTTATGTTACAGGAAGAGAAGACAAAACAAATACGAATCGAGCATCGCTAGAAACGTTAGCATCAAATGTTGACCACAAATTACCTTGGATTGTTATGGACCATACGCCCACTGATATTGAAACGCCGAGCAAACTCGGTGTGGATGTACATTTATCAGGACATACACATTTAGGACAAATGTGGCCTAATCAATACATCACACGAAAAACGTTTGAACATGATTATGGTTATAAATTAAAGGCAGCAACGCATACAATCGTGTCATCGGGATTCGGATTTTGGGGACCGCCAATTCGTACGAATAGCCGTTCAGAAATGTGGGTAGTAGACGTCGAGTTTTGTAAGTAATTTTTAACATAAAGGTAAAAGTTAAAAGTTGTTGATTGTGGTATGATAGTTTAGCTAGAAATGGCGTGAGGATTCGGCATTTCAATTATTAAAAGAATAAGGAGATACTATGGACTTTATTGAATTATTAAAGGCTCTTATTTTGGGCTTAGTAGAAGGTATGACAGAATTCGCACCCGTATCATCTACAGGGCATATGATCATTGTGGATGATATGTGGTTGAAAACCGAAGAATTTTTAGGAATGTATTCTGCTAATACATTTAAAATCGTCGTACAATTAGGCTCTATTTTAGCGGTTGTAGTAGTCATGTGGAAACGATTATTTAGTTTAATTGGTCTTTATAAAATTGAAGGTCAACCAACTAATCGTAAATTCAACTTAATTCATGTCATTGTAGGGATGTTACCTGCTGTAGTTTTAGGTTTTGCATTTAAAGATTATATCGATGACTATTTATTTGGTGTAAAACCGGTTATCATCAGCTTGGTTGCTGGTGCAATTTTAATGATTGTAGCGGATAAATTCGGACCAAAAAGACCGACAGTCACAACTTTGGATAAAATATCTTACGGTCAAGCGTTGAAAATCGGCTTAGTACAATGTTTATCATTATGGCCAGGTTTCTCACGTTCTGGTTCAACTATTTCCGGAGGGGTATTACTAGGTTTAGATCATAAAACGGCAGCGGATTTCACATTTATCATGGCTGTTCCGATTATGGCTGGTGCTAGCTTAGTATCTGTTTTGAAAAACTGGGAGTATGTGTCGATGGACGATATTGGATTTTACGCAGTAGGATTCATTAGTGCATTTGTTTTTGCATTACTATCGATTAAGTTCTTCTTAAAATTAATCGACAAAATAAAATTAACGCCATTTGCCATCTACCGCATTATTTTAGCGATTGTATTAGCAATTATCGTATTCTAATAGAAATTGAGTCTACCCTTTCTAAAGCGGGTAGGCTCTTTTTATATAGAAGATTTGTATATCATATAGTCCTTCTCATGGAATTTTCATAATGACATGGTACTATGAAAATAAAAAACGGTTGGTGAAAATAATGGTTGAGCGAATTTTAATCATAGAAGACGAGGAAAAAATTGCACGCGTATTGCAGCTGGAACTAGAATTTGAAGGTTATGAAACGGGAATTGCTCATACAGGAACAGATGGGCTTATATTATACCGCGAACAGCAGTGGGATCTCCTCCTAATTGATATTATGCTTCCAGGTTTGAATGGTCTGGATCTATTGAAGCGAATTCGTGCGACTGAATTTAATACACCTGTTATTATGCTTACTGCTAAAGATGATGTTGAGGATAAGGTAATGGGACTAGATCTGGGAGCTAATGATTACATGACAAAACCTTTTGAAATAGATGAATTACTAGCGAGAATTCGCGCCGCACTTCGCTTTAAACCACAACAACAGGAATTCGCTAAAGAGCAGGATGAATTTTTTCACGAGTATAAAGACTTGTCTATACATGAACAGACACGTGAAGTTAAAAGAAATGGTCTTTCTATTGATTTAACTCCGAGAGAATATGAATTGTTACTTTATTTAGTTAAGCATCCAAAGCAAGTCCTTTCACGTGAGCAAATCTTAGATGCTGTATGGGGTTATGACTATTATGGGGATACCAATGTCGTGGATGTTTATATCCGTTATGTTAGGCAAAAGGTTGATAAAGGAAGTAAAAAAACACTTATTCAAACAGTTCGAGGTGTCGGTTATGTATTAAAGGAGCAGGTGAATGAAGCTTAAGACAAAAATTCATGTTTTCTCATCGCTTGTCATGTTGATTATTCTGATGCTTACGATGATTGGAATTTATTTCTTATATGAAAAAATGGCCTATGACACAGAGTACAATCAACTGTTATCCGAGTCAAAAGAGCTTGTAACGTCTATTAGCCAAACAAGTAAAGTAAATGACCCAGCAACTATATTACGAGCATATCTCCCTCCAAGGGGTGAAATAAGACCCGTTGATAAAAATGGTAAGTCACTCGTTACGGTACAATCTACTGAAGTTATTGAGGATTATCATCCCAATATTGATGAGCATAAACGATATTCGGTGGAAAACTACGAGGGTATCCCAGTGTTATCAATGAGTATGCCGGCAATTTGGGTTGATGGTTCGGTGGTGCATATTCAAATGCTACAGTCCATGAAGGATGTAGCGCGAAATCTAGAGTTGTTACGACTTGTCTTGCTTGGTGTAACAATTATTGCGACAATTCCTATTGTACTATCAAGTATGACGCTTGGACGCATTGTTACTAAACCAATTCATCGGCTAATTGCTACGATGCAAGAAAGCCAAAAGTCAGGAACTTTTGAAAAAATAAATGTAGAAAATGACGGCCGAGATGAAATGGCTGAAATGAGTCGTACATTTAATGAGATGATGTTTCAGTTGGAGCAAAACTACCGTAAGCAAGAGCATTTTGTATCGAATGCTTCTCATGAATTAAAAACACCTTTAACTGTAGTTGAAAGCTATGCGCGTCTATTAAAACGTCGTGGTTTTGATAATAAAGAAGTGGCGAATGAAGCTGTACAAGCAATTTTAAGTGAGTCCATTCGCATGAATGAAATGATAAAACAAATGCTGGAATTAGCTAAAAATAAAGAGAATATTCCACTATCTATTGCAACAGTCGATATTTATAAAGTATTAGATGATACACTACATCAAATGCATCAAGCGTACGGGAGGGAATTTAACTTATTAGGAAATGGGCCCGCAATAACAAAAACTGATGAGCAAAAGCTAAAACAATTATTCTTTATATTCTTAGAAAATGCACGCCACTATAGTGAACGTGAAATCAATGTAAGTGTAGTAAAAGAAGGAACGCAATTTGTCGTCCGTATTCAAGATTTCGGCCAAGGCATTGCCAAAGAGAATATTCCTCATTTATTTGATCGTTTTTATCGTGTTAGTGAGGATCGCAATCGTAAAACGGGTGGTACTGGTTTAGGACTAGCTATTGGACAAGAAATTGCTGAGCGTTTAGCTATTAACATCACTGTATTAAGTACACTAGGTGAAGGAACTACAATCGTCTTGCGATTTGAAAATAGTAATGAGGAGGAACAATGATATGCGTATCCGTGAAAAACTATCAATACTATTCATTGTGACACTCATCATTATCGCGACGATTCTTAGTTTTATGATTTGGAATAAACTCACAAAAGAAACATCTCTTACAACAGAAGAAATTTATAATAATATTGAAACGATGTATGGAGGAGAAATTATCTCCTTCCTTACTATAAACGATCAATATCGAGTGCAACTTCAAAGAAATAACAAGTTTTATCAACTTAATGTTGATGCAGAATCGGGTAAAATTCTACAAATGACGCAGGATAAATCGGATGTTAAAGAAGATTTTAACTATCTACCAGAAACTGAAATACGAAAAATTATAAAAGAACAATATGACGGGAAAATAAAAAAAATCTCACTCAATACAAATAAGGAAGAACCCGTTTACCAAATAGAAATAGTAAATGGTAAAGAGCATATTAACTTATTAATAAATGCGATTAATGGGGAAGTTTTATCAGAAATTCAAGCAGATGCAGAGCAAGAGTCTTCACTCTTATCTAAAGAACAAGTGATTACTATTGCTAAGAAAAAACTAAATGGAACTGTCGATGAAGTTTCTTTTTACGATACGAGTGATGGCGGATATTATTTAGTGGAGATTGAAGGGAACGACAAAGATGCAGTATTTCAAATTCATGCTATTTCCGGAAAAGTGATTTCGACTACGTGGGATTAATAATTTCTCATCAAATTCTAATCTTGTTCTCCTTATTCTTTCATTTTCATTGTGTAAAGTATAAGTATCAACAAGGAGGAGGCAATTGATTATGAAAAAAATGATTACAGCTATAGCGCTTACAGGTTCACTTGCAGTTACAGGAGTAGTTGCAGCAGCAGGTATTCAAAATAGTGCAAGTAAAATTTTATCTTCAGAAGAAGTCTCAAAAAAGGCACTTAGTTATGTAAAAGGTACAGTTTATAAAGTTGAATTGGATAAAGAAAAAGGTACACAGGTATATGAAATCGATGTACAGGGCAAAAACAATAAAGAATACGAACTAAAGTTAGATGCAAAAACTGGAGAATTACTAGAAAAGAAAATGGAAATCTCAAAAGTATCTAATACAGTAAATGAGAAGCAGGTAATTGGATTAGCAAAAGCGAAAGAAATAGCATTGAAATCGGTTAAAGGCTCTGTCAAAAAAGCAAAATTAGATAGAGAAGATGGTATTTACGAAATCGAAATCATTAGAGCAGAATATGAATACGAGTTTGATATCAATGCGTACTCAGGCAAAATTGTGAAAAAAGAAAAAGAGAAAATCTCGAAAAAAGTAGTAACTGGCAAAATAATCGGTTTAGAAAAAGCAAAAAAAATAGCTCTAAATAATGTTGGCGGTACTGTACAAAAAGCCAAATTAGATAAAAGTGATGGCGTATACGAAATCGAGATTATTAACGGTGCTACAGAATATGAGTTTGAAATCGATGCAAAAACAGGTGAAATTCTAAAAAAAGAATCAGAAGTATCAGACGATGTAATCACAACTACTAAACCAAGCACTGGAAATACGACAAAACCTACAACAATTAACAAAGCAATAGGTATTGCAAAAGCGAAAGAAATTGCTCTACAAAGTGTTAATGGTACAGTGAAAAAATCGAAATATGACCAAGAAGACGGCGTATATGAATTTGAAATTTTAACAAATGAATATGAATATGAAATTGATGTAGATGCAGTAACTGGGAAAGCTACAATATCAGATAAGGAAAGAATAACAAAAACACCAAAAGCAACAACATCTTTCATCGGTGAGCAAAAAGCTTCTCAAATTGCTTTAACAAAAGCAAAAGGTACAATTACTAAAATAGAATTAGATGAAGAAGATGGCGTTTATGAAATTGAAGTAAAAGATGGTATGTATGAATATGAATTAGAAATTGATGCTATGACTGGTGCCATTCTAGACTTCGAAAAAGATTACGAAGACGACTAATTTCTTTGAAAAAGAACTTTGGCTACCCAAAATACGACTTTGGGTAGTTTTTTAATATTCTATTATATAAAAACAATTCCTTTCTCCTGTTTTGTAAAATCAAAATAGTTTATATAGGAAAATTTAAAACATTTTTTGTAGGTCTTTTGCTTTCATTTACTTTAATTAAGAATTTCTACTTGTATGATAGGAACACAATATGTTAGATTAGATTAATCAATAGAACACAATATATAGTATGTGAGCGAAAAAAGGTACCATATACGGTTTAAAAGGGAATTCGGTATAGAAACCGAAGCTGTCCCCGCAACTGTGAATGCGGACGACTGTTAATTAACCACTGAGCAATGCTTGGGAAGGATGACAGTCGGATGATGCATGAGCCAGTAGACCTGCCTTTTTCGCATGACGACACTTTCTTCGGGGGTTGAGAAGTGGAAGCGAGAGACTTTGCATTGAACAAATTACTTTTGATTACAAAAGTATTTTTTTGTTGTGATTTCAACTGTTTCCAATTTTAAAACTTAGAGCGATGGCTCTGCCGAAGAAGGCAGATTCATCGCTTTTATATTTGTAAAAAAGGAGACGACAAAATGATCCAATTAATGACATATGAAAGAGCAACATTATTATCCCGCTTAGAGGAAGAGTTCGGAAGAGAAGAAATCAGTCTGCTAATTCGAAAAGCTGAACGTTGGGAAGAAAAGAATCCAGAAGGTACTGATGCTGAATGGACAAAGGCGATGAGCCTAGAAGCATTAAGCTATTTAGATGAAGAGGATACATATTGGACTTTCGTTGCAGCTCGTTTATTATTAGCAGGCGTTTATAGAGAAGCGTCTGTGGTACGTCAGCTAGAAGTTAGTCAAGTATACACAGCATTTGCTAAACAAGTTGAAAAGCTTGTTGAAAAAGGTTTATATGATCCAGCTTTAACAGAATCATATACAAACCAGGAGCTTGAAGAAATCGGCTTAATGCTTGAACCTAAACGAGATGAAATTTTTACATATATCGGCTTAAAAACGTTGTTAGACCGTTATGTAACATGTGATTATAACAAAACACCAATTGAATTGCCACAAGAGCGTTGGATGATTATTGCAATGACACTTATGCAAAATGAAAAAACAAATCGTCTTGCAAAAATTAAAGAATCTTATTGGGCGATGAGTAATTTATATATGACAACTGCAACACCTACACTATCAAATGCTGGTAAAACCCATGGTCAATTATCAAGCTGCTTTATCGATACAGTTGATGACAGTTTACAAAGTATTTATGATTCAAACACTGATGTTGCGACACTTTCGAAATTTGGCGGTGGTATTGGTGTTTATATGGGGAAAGTACGTAGCCGTGGCTCATCTATCCGTGGTTTCAAAGGGGCATCAAGCGGAGTTGTTCCTTGGATTAAACAATTAAATAATACAGCCGTATCAGTAGATCAACTAGGTCAACGTCAAGGTGCGATTGCGATTTACCTGGATATTTGGCATAAAGATATTTTCCCATTCCTTGATTTGAAATTAAATAACGGGGATGAGCGTATGCGCGCACATGATATTTTCACAGGCGTTAGCTTACCGGATATCTTCATGGAGGCTGTTGAAGCACGTGAAGATTGGTATTTATTTGACCCGCATGAAATCCGTGAAGTAATGGGCTTTAATCTAGAAGATTATTATGACGAAAAACTTGGACAAGGATCATTCCGTGAAAAATATGAAGCTTGCTTAGCAAACCCAATACTAACGCGTGAAGCAGTACCAGCAATTGATATTATGAAACGTATTATGCGTAGTCAGTTAGAAACTGGCGTGCCATTTATGTTCTATCGTGATGAAGTAAATCGTAAAAACCCGAATAAGCATGAAGGTATGATTTACTCAAGTAATCTTTGTACAGAAATTTTCCAAAACATGAGCGCAACTCAGTTCGAGTCAATTACATTAGAGGATGATGTTATTGTAACTCGTCGCAAACCTGGAGATTTCGTTGTATGTAATTTATCATCTATCAATCTTGGACGAGCTGTACCTGCTGAAGCTTTAGAAAGGTTAATCCCTATCCAAGTACGCATGTTAGATAATGTTATCGACTTAAATCGTATTCCGGTTCCACAAGCAGAACGTACAAATGCACGTTACCGTGGTATCGGGCTTGGTACATTCGGTTGGCATCATTTATTGGCACTTAAGAGCATTGCATGGGAATCTGAGGAATCAGTTGAATTTGCGGACAAGCTTTATGAGAAAATTGCTTACTTAACTATCCAAGCTTCAATGGAAATAGCAAAAGAAAAAGGTCAATATCCATTATTTGAAGGTTCAGACTGGCAAACAGGTGAATACTTCACAAAACGTCAATATAAAGGTGAAAAGTGGGCAGCATTACAACAAGCAGTTGCCGAAAATGGTATGCGTAACGGATACGTAATGGCTATCGCGCCCAACTCATCAACATCAATTATTGCTGGTAGTACAGCAAGTATCGATCCAATCTTCCAAAAATCTTATTCAGAAGAGAAGAAGGATTATAAGATTCCAGTAACTGTTCCTGATTTGAACCAAGAAACAACTTGGTATTACAAATCTGCTTACTTTATTGATCAAAACTGGACTTTAAAACAAAACGCAGCACGCGCTCGTCATGTCGATCAAGGTATTTCGCTGAATATATACGTACAAAATACAGTAAAAGCTAAAGAACTATTGGAATTGCACTTAAATGCTTGGAGATTAGGCATTAAAACGACTTACTACGTTCGCTCTACTTCAGTTGAATTATTAGAATGTGAATCGTGTGCAAGCTAGGGGGAATTAAAAATGACAAAGCTAGAACAACGAAAATTAATGGATAAAACAGCTCCTAACTGTTCAACAGGTATTGTAAACGGGAGTTCTTCTAATATATTAAACTGGGATGATGTTCGCTTTAGCTGGGCATATCCAAAATATAAACGTATGCTAGGTAACTTCTGGACACCTTTCGAAATTAATATGGGGAACGATATTAAAGAGTTCCCAACATTAACAGCGAATGAAAAAGAAGCGTTTATGAAAACCATCGGATTACTTGCAATGTTAGATAGCGTTCAAACAGATTACGCAGGAAAAGTAGCGGATTATTTAACAGATTCGAGCTTAAATGCTTTAATGATTATCCTTGCACAACAGGAAGTAATTCACAATCACTCTTACTCTTACATCCTTTCAAGTTTAGTATCAAAAGATGAGCAAGATAAAGTATTTGATTTCTGGCGTACAGAGCCCGTCTTGGAAAAAAGAAACGATTTCGTTATTAAAGGTTATAAAACATTTTCTGAAGAGCCGAATATCGACCATATGTTAAATTCCATCGTCTATGATGTTATATTAGAAGGTTTATTCTTCTATTCGGGCTTCGCATTTTTCTACCATTTAGCACGCAATCAAAAAATGGTAGCAACGAGTACGATGATTAACTATATTAATCGTGACGAACAGCTTCACGTCGATCTTTTCGTTAAAATTTATAAAGAATTATTAGAAGAATATCCTGAATATGATACGCCAGAACGTGCAAAGCAAGTTGAAGCAATCTTCAGGGAAGCAGCTGCACTTGAAATTGAATGGGCTAATGAAGTAATTGGCGATAAAATTGATGGCTTAGATGTGGATGATGTGGAAGATTATATTTATTTCTATACAAATGTCCGTTGTTCACAATTAGGTTATGAAAGACCATTCGAAGGATACCGAAAAAATCCGATGAAATGGATTAAAGCATATGAAGATGTTGATTTAGGAAAAACGGATTTCTTTGAACAACGTTCTCGTCAATACGTAAAGGTAAATGTTCAAGATAATGGTTTTGATGAACTATAAAAAAGATAAATATTAATCTGAAGATGAGCGCTGTATATAGCGCTCATTTTTTTCTCTAGCAAATAGTTAAAAACAAAGGTGAGAAAATTTTAATTGATAATACTGTCTTAATAGACATTTGAAATTTTGCCTATAAAGACAGTATTTATATGCTTTTTCATCAGAATTTTTAGAGAATATGATAAGTTTTTTAAAGGAGGAAGTTTGAATTAAACCCTTATTTTGGATTAATAGACAATTACCAGATGAGGGCATTGCACCACTACGGGAAATCGCTGAAGAATAAACAAAGAAATTTGGGCAGCAGGGCTTGATGTATTTGAAACAGAGCCAGTCCCAACGATTATCCAATATTAACATTACCGAATGTCGTAGTGCTTCCCCATATAGGTAGTGCCTCCATTCGCACAAGAAATAATATAATGGCAAAAAACGTTGAGTCACTTATAACGTGTTTACAAGGAAAAGAAATAAAGAATAAAGTAAAGTAATGTGAAAATGTGCAGGGAGGATTCTTTAAGCCACGGCACATTTTCTTGTCGTAAAATATTTAATTTAACTTGGAAGCATTTCTTTGCATCAGTACTAAGAAGAATAGAATTGGTAAAATAAATAGTACAGTAGATGCAATACCACTAGCGATTGTTGTATATAGTGCTAATAAGCCAATGATAGGTCCTCCAGCAATTTGTCCAATTGCATCAAGTTGCCCGAACATAGACAAAGCAGTTGCGCGACCTTGTGCTTCTAATCTTTCATTTGTCAATACACTCATTAGCGGGTAGTTAATATCGCGAAGAGCACCAGCTATCCAAAACGTTAGAAGTGCCAGCAAAAAGTTTGAGCTAAAGGCAAATGCAAGCATTGCTACTATTAATAAAGCATTAGCAGTCAAAAGAATGACAGGATAATTTTTATTAAAACGCCTTTCCACAAATTTTAAAACGACAATGTTTAATAAGTGCGCTACTGCAAAAAAAGCACCAAACCAGTAGATTGATTCGTTCTCAGGTAAACGGAAGTTTTCAATGAAATGGGCACCCCATAACCGATCAAAACCTTCACTCGCCAATCCCAAAAGTATAGTTATTATCGCGATACTTACGAGCGTTGTATTTCCTTTGATTTGTCGCGCGCCGTGTCGAATGGTTGTTATTAAATGACGAATGGCAGATATATCTTGTTTTCGTGAAATTTTGACAAACTTTGTCTCCGGCATTGTGAACAAAGCACCGAAAGCTAGCAATATTAATAATATCCCAGCGATAATAATCGTTACCTGTACTGAAAATACAGTAGCAATACAAACACTTAGTAAAATACCAATAAAACTACCTAAAGACCTGAATTGAGCACCTTTTAGAAATACTGAATCTAAATTTTTACCATCTAATTCATCTGCAATCCATGCCTCTTCAGCACCGCTTATAAACGTCCAACCTATTCCCCACAAACCAGAAGCGATAGCAATCGGCCAAAATGAAGGGAAAATCCCTTCAAGTAAATGTGCAATGCCAATAATCAAAGTCCCAATGAATAAAGAACGTTTGCGGCCGAAGTGATCAGCAACCAAGCCAGTTGGCATTTCACAAAGAAATACGGCTACCTCCATAATCGTTCCAATAAGTACCAGTTGTAAAGGGTTTAATCCTGCATTTATAACGTAATAAATTGCGTTCAGTGTGAATACCATTTGTATTAACAGTGAACGTAAACTTGTGATTGCATAATAAAATCGTTGTGTTTTCAATTTTGTTCCTCCGTATTATGAAATAATGGAGGTCAAACTCTCATTATTAAGACAGCATGCCCTCCGAGTTGTCTTTGAAAGTCAGTAAAGTGCTTTTCATATTCGTCCACTCCTTTTTTGAAATTATTGTAAGTATAACACGAGGACATGAAGGAGTTAAAATATATTTGGATATAATATCCATTGGTGATAAAAATGATTTCTAGTAGGAGAGTACAGGTAAATAGTTTTTCTGGACAGGTCGAATGGAGAATCTTACTCTGTAATAAAATAACCCACTCTAACAATAGAGTAGGTTAAGTCTTCAGTTGAAATTTTGGGACGAGCATTTTTAGCAGTTATTTGTCGCTGAATATGTTGAATATTCCGCCAATACCGCCCTCGTCTACTGATTTGTTGCCTGGTACTTGTGGAGCGGCTGCGAATACACGGCTTGCTAAACGGCTAAATGGTAGTGATTGAATCCAGACAGTTCCTGGTCCACGAAGTGTTGCGAAGAATAGTCCTTCACCGCCAAAAAGGGCAGTTTTTACGCCTTTGACCATTTCGATATTGTAATCAACATCTGCAGTCATTGCGACAAGACATCCTGTATCTACACGTAAAGTCTCACCAACTTGTAGTTTTTTTTGAATGATTGTACCGCCTGCATGAACAAAAGCCATGCCATCTCCTTCAAGTTTTTGCATAATGAAACCTTCACCACCGAAGAAACCCGTGCCTAACTTACGTTGAAATTCAACGCCAATTTCGACACCTTTGGCAGCAGCTAAGAAAGCGTCTTTTTGACAAATAATTTTGCCGTTATACTGACTTAAGTCTAACGGAATAATTTTCCCCGGGTAAGGAGACGCAAAGGAAACATGTTTTTTACCTATTCCTTCATTTGTGAATGTTGTGATGAATAAACTTTCACCTGTTATAAGGCGTTTTCCGGCGCCCATTAATTTACCCATGAAGCCACCGCCGTTATTTGAAGCGTCGCCAAAAACAGTTTCCATGGAAATGCCATCTTCCATCATCATTAATGCACCAGCTTCAGCAATAACCGTTTCTTGTGGATCTAACTCAACCTCTACAAATTGCATATCATCGCCGTATAATTTGAAATCAATTTCATGATTATTCATATTGATTATTCCTCCGCTTCTTTCAGATACTATTAATAATACGATTCGAGATTTTGAAAGGTTTCATGAGTTCAATGTTAAAAAACAAACATTTCTAATTTAATAAAAATAAAGGATATTTCGGTTTTTTGTAGAAAATATATACAAGAAAGCGTTTTCATTTAAAGGGAGGAATGAATGTGGAGTTGCAAAACTTTATTGGGGGTCAATGGGTAGCCTCTGAAGATCTAAAATTCGTACCTGTTATTAATCCTGCAAATGGTGAGGAATTGGCTCAAGTGCCTATGTCTTCAACAGCAGTTGTGGAAGAAGCGGTAGCTGTTGCAAAAAAGGCTCAAAAAAGTTGGGCACTAGTACCAGCGCCGAAACGCGCAGATTATTTGTATGCAATTGGTTTAAGGATGAAAGAAAAGAAAGAACATTTAGCTCAGGTGCTAACAAAAGAAATGGGAAAAGTTATTGAAGAAGGGCGAGGAGAAGTGCAAGAGGGTATCGATATGGCATTTTATATGGCTGGAGAAGGGCGACGATTGTTTGGGGAAACAACGCCGTCAGAGTTAGCCAATAAATTTGCGATGAGTGTCCGTTCTCCAATTGGTGTCGTTGGCCTAATTACACCTTGGAATTTCCCTGTTGCAATAGCGACTTGGAAATCATTCCCTGCAATTGTTGCAGGAAACACGTTCATTTGGAAGCCTGCAACCGAAACGCCAATGATGGCTTATGAAATGGCTAAAATTTTTGAAGAAGTAGGTTTACCTGATGGCGTGGCTAATGTTGTTTTTGGTTCTGGTTCAGAAGTTGGAACGGCATTAATCGAGCATCCAGACGTCAAAGTCATTTCGTTCACAGGTTCAACTGCTACGGGTAGTAAGGTAGCGGAGTTGGGCGGCCGCCATTTAAAGAAAGTTTCTTTAGAAATGGGTGGCAAAAATGCAGTGATAGTCATGGATGATGCTGATTTAGAACTGGCTGTTGAAGGTATTCTGTGGAGTGCATTTGGTACAGCGGGTCAACGTTGTACAGCATGTAGTCGAGTGATTGTGCATAAAGATGTAAAAGCAGAGCTGGAAGAACGCCTCCTAACAGCTATGCAACTATTAACAATTGGTGATGGTTTAGATGAGTCAGTGAAAATTGGTCCGGTTATTAATAAAACCGCTTTACACAAGATTAATAGTTATGTAGAAATTGGACGACAAGAAGGTGCGAAGTTGCTTGCAGGTGGCAATATATTAACTGGTTTGTCTTTCGATCAAGGATTTTACTACGCACCAACATTATTTACCGATGTGAAATGGAATGCTCGTATTGCACAGGAAGAAATTTTCGGACCGGTTGTCTCATTGATCGAAGTAGCAAGTTTAGAAGAAGCTATTGAAGTCAATAATAGTGTGCAATTTGGGCTATCAAGTGCCATTTTTACACAAGATATTAATCGCGCATTCCAAGCGCAGCGTGATTTAGATACGGGTATTGTATACGTCAATGCTGGTACAACTGGTGCGGAAATTCATCTACCTTTTGGTGGCACAAAGGGAACAGGGAATGGTCATCGTGATTCTGGTGTTGCAGCACTTGATGTTTATACTGAATGGAAAAGTATATACATCGATTACAGTGGAAAGTTGCAGCGGGCACAAATTGATACGGAATAATAACAAAAAAGGGGGACAATCAGATGAAGGTAGCAGTATTAGGTGCAGGTTTAATGGGGAAAGAGGTAGCGCGTGATTTAGTTAAAAATGACAAAGTTGAAAAGGTGTACTTAGCAGATCTAGATGTCGGGCAAACAACATTATTTGTTGAGTTGTTGAAGTCAGATAAATTAGAAGTGCTACATCTAGATGCCAATGATGATACGGAATTAAAATGGGTCATGGCAAAGGCAGATGTAGTGATTAACGCCCTATTTTATACATTCAATGAAAAAGTTGCACGTATGGCAGTTGAAGTGGGTGTGCATTCAGTCGATCTTGGTGGGCACATTGGCGGTGCAACAAATGCTGTTTTAAAGTTATCTGATGAGGCTAAGGAAAAAGGTATTACAATTATTCCAGACTTAGGTGTTGCACCAGGAATGATAAACATTTTAACTGGTTATGGAGCATCAAAATTAGATAATGTTAACTCCATTAAAATTTTTGTTGGAGGAATTCCGGTAGAAAAAGAACCACCGTTGGATTATAACATTGTGTTTTCTCTAGAAGGGGTATTCGACCATTATACTGACCCTTCACATGTAATTCGTGGTGGGAGATTAAAGGAAATTGCTTCATTATCAGAGATAGAAAAGATTTATTTTGATGGCTTTAACGGACTTGAGGCTTTCCATACTTCGGGAGGATTATCTACTTTGGCACAGACCTTCCCAAATGTGAAAACGTTGGAATACAAAACAATTCGCTATCAAGGTCATGCGGAAAAGTTCCAGCTACTCGTAGATTTAGGTTTAACGAATAAGGACACAACAGTTAATGTAGATGGTCAAATCATCAAAGCACGAGATGTATTACGTGAAGTGTTACAAACTAAAATGGCCCTTGGTGATAAAACTGATGCGGTATTGTTACGAGTGATTGTCTCGGGCGAAAAAGGTGATGAGTTTGTTTCATATGAATATGAATTGATTATCAAGAAAGACAAAGAAACAAATGAAACAGCAATGGCGTTAGCAACTGCAAATACAATTTCAGTAGTTGCTCAGTTAGTAGGCGATGGTACGATTTCAAAACGTGGAGTTTATCCACCAGAGAAAGTAGTTCCAGGCGAAAAATACATGGAAGAAATGAAAAAACGTGGAGTATCTATCAAAGAATCTAAGCATCGTTCAGCTAATATTGTAAAGGGTTAAAGTTAACTCTGAATATAAGTTCTATATCATAGATAAAACCTAAATATTAATCTAATAAAATAGCTAAAAACTCATATTTTTGATTGAACTTACTAAAGGGACAAAACTCATCGAAAAATTAGATTACGGTATTATTGGTTGGAATGGTGGTGTACCATCAGTACACCACCATTTGGAGGTATGATGGAAAGTGGTATAGGTCGCGAAGGCATCGAAGCATTTTTAGAATCACAATACGTTTCAATTGGTATTTATTAATAGAAGAGGGGACTATTGTAAATTGGATAGTTC
The DNA here is from genome assembly GCF_050278625.1 of Viridibacillus sp. NPDC096237. NCBI lineage: Bacteria > Bacillati > Bacillota > Bacilli > Caryophanales > Caryophanaceae > Viridibacillus > Viridibacillus sp. NPDC096237. Next base: position 25,585 of record NZ_JBNNTI010000036.1, read on the forward strand.
CCTCTTTTTTGTGTAAATCGTTTATACCTTGATATTGAGGTCGTTTTATAGAGTAAAAGACTTTCAAATTGATAATAAGTATTATATGATTTTCATATAATTTGGAAATGTTTTTAAGGGAAATGTGTTAAGGAGTTGAACGACTATGAACACAATTTTTATAGCAGGACATGCGAGGCTACCAACTGGTATGGCTGCACAAAATATTTATGAGACACTAACAATCACTGCAGAAATTGATAAAAAATATGGGGTAATCGTTGCAGCAAGTTGCACATTAGCGACGCAGCATGGGAAAACATTTGTTGAGCAATTACTAAAAGGCCATAGTTTGCAAGATGGTATAACACAACCGGTAGAGGCCGTGAAAACACATTACTTAGGTAAAGCAGGAAACGCATTAATGTCGGCATTAAAAGATTTATATAAACAATATGAATCTATCAAATCGACAAAATAATTCAGAATTTTCATGTAGTTATAAATTTACAAAAAAAGAATAGTGTAGTAAAATTAGAGGTAATAAATCATGTTGAAACGTACAAAATGTTTATTACGTGTGATGAAGTAACAATGGTAATAGAAAGCCAATACTGTCTAATCTGTTGAAGCCTAGCCGGGTTTTATAACACAGATAAGAGCCAGTTCAATTCGACACTCAGTATATTCACTGGAGTCTTTTTGAATTGGCTTTTTTATTGACCTGAGAAGAGAGGTGACAGGATGTCGGGTGCTTTGGAAAATATCCGTATAATCGATTTATCTCGAGTGCTTGCAGGACCGTACTGCACGATGATTTTAGGTGATTTAGGAGCTAAGGTCATTAAAGTAGAAGCTCCTGATAGTTTTGATGAAACACGAAAATGGGGACCTCCATTCCAAGGTGATGTAAGTGCTTATTATTTAACAGCAAATCGTAATAAAAAGGCAATCACACTCAATTTGAAAGAGGAAGAGGGACGCGAGGTTATTAAAAGACTCGTACAAGATAGCGATGTCATCATTAATAACTTTAAAACAGGGACTATGGAGCGCTTTGGATTAGGTTACGAAACGCTAGCTGAGATAAATCCAAGTATTGTTTATTGTTCTATTACCGGTTTCGGTGAAACAGGGCCAGATTGCTATTTACCGGGATATGATTTTATTATCCAAGGGATGAGTGGCCTTATGAGTATTACAGGGACAACAGAATCCGGCCCACAAAAAACGGGCGTAGCGATCACAGATGTACTTACAGGTATGTACGCATGTATAGGTATTCAATCTGCATTACTAGAACGTAGTCGCTCAGGAATCGGTCAAAAAGTCGATATCGCTTTATATGATGCCGCTGTGAGCGCGCTAGTCAATGTGGGAAGTAGTTACTTAATGTCAGGCAATATTCCAGCTAGACTTGGTAATGCGCATGCTAATATCGTACCGTACCAGACATTTAAAACAGCCGATAGTGAAATGGTTATTGCAGTAGGAAATGATCAGCAGTTTGCGACACTTTGTGAAGTATTGAAGGTACCTGAATATGCACAGGATACACGTTTTCTTACTAATCCAGATCGCGTAAAGCAACGTGATGTGCTAATTCCTTTATTGCAAACAGCTTTTTTACAGGAATCTACAGCTCATTGGTATAAAGCATGCAGAGAAAAGAATATACCAGCTGGGCCGATTCAAAATATACAAGAGGTTGAACAGGATAAACAGTTACAGGCACGTAATATGTTCATCTCTTATAATCACCCTACGATAGGTCCAATTAAAATGATTGGGAGCCCATTGAAATTATCAAGAACGCCTGTGACAATCAGACATCATCCACCAAATCCAGGAGAGCACAACGATGAAATTTTACAGCCTTTATTTGAAAAAATAACACTAAAGGGAGAGAGTTAATATGAATTTTGAATTTACAGAAGAGCAAAAAATGTTGAGAAATACAGTGCGTGCTTTTGTTGATAAAGAGATCATGCCTCATATCAGTGAGTGGGATAGTCAAGGCAAGTTTGATCCGGAAATTTTCTCGAAGTTATCGGCTTTAGGATTAATGGGCGTGTGCATACCTGAAACTTACGGAGGTAGTGGAATGGATTATAATTCATTAGCTATCGTTTGTGAGGAACTTGAGCGTGGTGACACAGCGTTTCGTACAGCTGTATCAGTGCATACGGGCTTAAATAGTATGACTCTCCTGCAATGGGGAAATGATGAACAAAAGAAAAAGTATCTCATCCCTCAAGCTAAAGGCTCTAAAATAGGCGCTTTCGGTTTAACTGAACCCGGAGCGGGGTCTGATGTAGCAGCTATGTCTACACATGCAGTGCTTGATGGTGACCACTATATTTTAAATGGTCAAAAAACATGGATTTCTTTATGTGATGTAGCCGATTATTTCATCGTATTTGCATATACAGGTGACCGTTCATTAAAGCACAAAGGAATTTCAGCTTTCATCGTAGAGCGTACGTGGGAAGGCTTCTCTTCGAAAGCGATAAAAGGGAAATATGGCATTCGTGCGGGTAACACGGGTGAGCTATTCTTCGAGGATGTAAAGGTACCTAAAGAAAACTTATTAGGTGAAGAGGGAGAAGGATTTAAAATTGCAATGGCAGCATTAGATAATGGTCGTTTTACAGTAGCAGCAGGGGCAGTTGGTTTATCGATGGCATGTATAGAAGAGAGCGTAAAATACTGCCATCAACGCCACACATTCGGCAAACCAATCGGACAGCATCAGCTTGTTAAACAAATGATTGCGAAAATGGAAGCTGGTTATCAGATGAGCCGCCTGTTAGTTTATCGTGTAGGTCAATTGAAAAATCAAGGTGTACGAAATACACGGGAAACGTCTCTTGCAAAGTGGCAGGCATGTGATTTTGCCAATAAAGCAGCAGATGATGCGTTGCAAATTCATGGTGCATACGGATATTCAGATGAATACCCAGTAGCCCGTTTCCTTCGTAACTCAAAAGCACCTGTAATTTATGAAGGAACACGTGAAATCCATACGCTAATGCAAGCGGATTATGTATTGGGAGAACGTGAAGATAAGCCATTGAATCAAATGCTACCTAAATGGCCATTTGAAATTGATCATCAATTATGTTAGACTATTCATAATTATTCGAAACGGAGGTGAGGAAAGAATGAAAAACGTTGTGGATGCATATGTTTATAATTTGGAATTTTTGCCAATTACATGTGCAATTTCTTTCGATTTTGCGAACAAAGGGATAAGTGCGCCCATTTTTCAACAAAATCAAATAAACCACAGCTGATTAGCCATTCTTTCTAAGCCATATTTTAAGGCGTAAAAGACTGTCTGTTAATCAGGCAGTCTTTTTGTTTTGGCAATAAACGAGTGCTTTCAGCTGTATCATACGGAAGGAAGTAATCAATCATGATTTGTACAATTCAACATATAAGTAAAATGCTTGGCGGAAATAGTATTTTTGAAGACATAGTATTAGATATTAAAACGGGAGATCGTTTAGGAATTGTAGGGCGTAATGGCTCGGGAAAGACGACGTTATTCAAGCTTATTGCAGGAGTAGAATCGCCAGACCAAGGGGAAATTCATTTCAAAAAAGGAACCAAAATTGGTTATTTAGCGCAAATACCACTATTTGCAGAAGCGATTACAGGTCAGGACATTTTATCGCAGGCATTTAAGCATTTACTTGGTTTACAGCACCAAATGCAAGAACTTGAAGAAAGTATGTCCACGGCGACATCTGAGCAACTAGAGCGCTATCTAGTTCAATATGGCGATATACAAGAACGCTTCACATTAGCAGAAGGTTATAGTATGCAAGCTCAAATTGAGATGGTCATTAATGGACTTCAGTTAAATAATTTTGTAGAACAGCCCTTTAACAGTCTTAGCGGCGGAGAAAAGACGAAAATTATGCTTGGTCAATTGCTTTTAACGAAGCCAGATTTACTACTATTAGATGAACCGACAAATCATTTGGATTTGTTTGCTGTAGAATGGTTAGAGCAATATTTGGTCGACTATACAGGGACAGTTGTGATAATTTCGCATGATCGCTATTTTTTAGATAAGGTTGTCACGAAAATTGCAGATTTAGAGCAAGGCGAGTTGCAAATTTATCATTGTAGTTATTCAGGTTTTTGTGTTGAAAAGGAAGCGCGTCTCATGCGGGAGTTTCAACAATATGAAGAACAACAAAAGAAGATGAAGAAGATGCGTGAGGCGATCAAACGCATGCGACAATGGGCGAATGAGGCCAATCCACCGAATGAAGCGATGCATCGACGTGCACGTAATATGGAGAGGGCCCTAGAACGTATTGATAAGCTTCGTAAGCCGATTATTGATCCTAAAAAGATGGATTTATCATTTGAAGCTGCTCCTCGCAGTGGTAAGGAAGTTGCCGTACTAGAAAATGTCACGAAGTCTTTTGGAGATAAGGTATTACTTCAAAATGTGAATTTACAACTTCTTTGGCAAGAGCATATGGCAATTGTCGGGCGCAACGGGACTGGAAAATCTACTATCTTGAATATGTTACTGAATAAGACAATAATAGACGCGGGGACATGTAAGTTAGGTAGCCAAGTGAAAATTGGCTATCTTTCGCAGCATTTTCAAATTGATAAGCCTAAAGCACGTCTGATCGATGTTTTTCGTGATGAAGTTTCTGTCACGGAAGGTGATGCTCGTCATATTTTAGCTAAATTCATGTTTTACGGAGCAGATGTTTTTAAAAGGATTGCGGATTTAAGTGGTGGTGAGCGTATGCGACTTAGATTAGCACAGCTCATGCATCAAGACGTTAATTTACTAATCTTAGATGAACCGACAAATCATTTAGACATAGAATCAAGGGAAGTGCTTGAAGACGCGTTAGAAGACTTTAGAGGAACAATATTAGCCATTTCGCATGACCGCTTCTTTTTAAATAAATTGTTTACAAGAACAGTGTGGCTTGAGAATCAGCAACTAACAACATATGAGGGTCCGTACGATTGGGCAAGACAAAAGTTTGATGAGAAACAAGTTCTAAACTTACCACAGTCTATAAAACAACAGAAAAAAACTTCATCTAAAGTAAAGCAAACAAAAAATAATGCAAATAAAGAGCAAGTAATTGTTCAGATTGAAGGTTCTATAAAGCAACTGAATCAGAAAATTCATCAAGAGCAAGATTGGGAAATATATGAACAACTAATAGCAGAAAAAGTTCGGGCAGAGATGCAACTTGAAGTTTTATTAGAGCAATGGATGGAAGAATTAGAATGAGCATAAAAATAGCCCTTGATTACATAGTGTAATCAAGGGCTAACATAATTAGTTTTATGTCATGAGATTATTTTCTTAACTCAGATACAGTTACAAATTCATAACCCTGCTTTTGTAAGTAATTTAAAACAGAATCTAAACCTTGCGCTGTTGTCGGTTGAATGTCATGCATTAAAATAATAGCTCCATCATGGGAATACAGTTTGACCATAGTCAAAAGTGTTTTAGGATTACGGTGTTTCCAGTCAAGTGTATCAACATCCCATAAGATAACTGGTAGTTTATTTTGTTCACGTACTCTTTGGTTGATCGAACCATATGGAGGACGGAATAACGTTGGTTTTTCGCCCGTAGCTTTTTCAATTTCTTCATTAGTGCGGTTTATTTCAGCTTTAATCTTCTTATTTGAAAGAGTGACTAAATTCGTATGTGAAAATGAATGGTTACCGATTTCGTGCCCAGCATCAGCAACTTTTTTCGCAAGCTTTTGATTGTACATCGCTTGGCTACCAAGCATGAAGAATGTTGCCTTCGCATCGTATTTCTTAAGTGTTTTTAAGATTATCGGTGTTACTTTTGCGTTAGGACCGTCATCAAACGTCAATGCTATTAGTTTCTTTTTTGTACCATCTGGATTTATTCCTTTTAATTGGAATGGTTTAGCCAGTATACTATTGACAGAAGAAAGTGGTATTTTAATTTTTGAGATAGCATTGCTATTATCCGACAATTTTGCTCCGTCAAAATAAATGTATAATGAGTTATCAGTTAAAGCAAAATTCTTATAATTTAAATACGTTGGTGTTATAGCATTTTTTAACTTTGTTGTTTGGATATATGTTTTAAACTGAGCATCACTTTTCATTTGTTTTTCAACAAAAGGTATAAGTTTTGCCAGATTATTTTCATTATTTATAACGTTTTTTAAAAACAACTCTTTATTATTCTTTTTATCATACATAAAGGTTTGGATAGTTTTATCTTTACTTCCAGTACCTTTATATGTAGTTTGTGTTAAAACAAACGAGTAGTAATTCTTTTTATGGTGCAAAGTTTGAAATGTTATTGTTAACTTTCCAACCTTTTTTGCATCTTTTTGGAGTATTTCCTCCATGCTAGCTAAGTAGGAATCACGCGTTTTATAAACGGCATCCTTGATAGCTTTGTTAAATGCTTTATCTTCAGTTTGAGGATATTCGATTGAATATGGTATACGTTTGTCTTCTGAAATAATAGAGGCAATTTTAATACCGGTATATTTCGAATCCTTTGTTTGGTGCTCAGGTGGTGCTGCTAAAGCGACCCCATCTGTTACTGAAGAATCTTTGTCGTTTTTTGGTGCTAAAAATAAGAAAAGCAAAACAGCTGATAGTACTAAAATACTACAAATTAATATTGTGTCAATCCAAAGCCCTCTTTTTTTAGGGCGTGATGTGGTCATTTCCCCAAGACCTCCTTTAAAACTATTATGTGTTCTATTCTATATTATTAGACGGCAAAGTGGCGCGAAAAGTTTTTGAATTCATGTTAAAAAATCGTTTTTTGTTGAAAAATAAGTAAAAATGGCGAAAAAGGGGCATTTAGCTATGCTAAATATTACATTTTTTTACTAATGAATAGACTTACATATCGCTTTTTTACTAAATTTTGTTTGTGAAGGGCAGGGAAAAACAGTGATTGAAATGGATGAAGAGGAACGTGCGATAGATTGTTTTCTTCTAGCTGGAAGATTACTTATGCAAAGTGGAGCAGAAACGTATCGTGCTGAAGATACGATGTTACGTATGGCAAATTCACAAGGATTAACATCCGCACAGAGTTTTGTGACACCTACAGGAATAATATTTTCAGCTGGTCATAAAAGGCCCACAAGAATCGTTCAAATACCCAGACGCTCGACAGATTTAGAGAAAATTGCGCTTGTTAATGGTGTATCACGTCGATTAACTGCAGAGCAAATTACATTGTCAGAAGCGTTTGAGGAATTAAAACGAATAGATCGTTCTAATTTATATTTCCCAATTTGGATTCAAATAGTCGCTTCGGCTATTGCAAGTGGCTGTTTTTTAATTTTATTTGAAGGTGTTTGGAAGGATGTCCCTGCAGCGGTTTTAGCTGGTGGAATCGGATATTTACTTTTTGTTTTAATGCATGAGTTAACGAAGGTGAAATTTTTCGCGGAATTTACAGCTGCATTGTTTGTCGGAATTACAGCTTTTTTAACAGTAAGATTTGGAATAGGTATTCAAATAGATAAAATTATTATCGCTTCTGTAATGCCATTAGTACCAGGTTTACTTATTGCAAATGCAGTGCGGGACTTGATGGCAGGACATTTTGTGTCTGGAGTAGCTAAGGGAACGGAAGCTTTTTTAACAGCATTTGCGATTGGTGCGGGTGTTGCACTAGTATTGTCATTTTAGGAGGAATAGTATGTTTTGGGTCACCCAAGGAGTTCTTAGTTTTTTAGCAACAGCTGGTTTTGGGATTATTTTTAATGCACCGAAAAAAATGTTGTTCCATTGTGGGTTAGTTGGATCCATTGGATGGCTAATATACTATTCTCTATTGAAGCAAGGTATGGATACTGTAGTAGCTTCATTTGCAGGTTCTTTTGTTATTGCCATTGTGGCGCATATGTTGGCAAGGCGTTTTAAAATGCCGATGATTATTTTCAGTGTTGCGGGTATTATTCCACTTGTACCTGGAGGTATGGCTTATAATGCGATGAGGCATGTCGTTGAAAATGAATATCTTGAAAGCATACAATACGCAGCAAAGGCTTTTATTATTACGGGTGCAATTGTTATGGGGCTTGTCTTTGCAGAGGTGTTTATGCAACTTATTTTCAATATAATTCGAAAACGTAAGGCAAAAGCCGTACAGAATGAAGTTTAAAGAGATAAATGGCCTTCGCATATTTGAGCGAAGGCCATTATTCTATTTATGAAATGTATCTATTAATTAAAAAGCATTATTTTAAAAGGTTCTCTACCTCTTTTGGTGTGATAGGGTGGCTAATATGATAACCTTGTGCTGCATCACAGCCAAATGATGAAAGTAATTCTAGTTGTTCTTCTGTTTCAACACCTTCAGCTAAAACACGCATATTGATAGATTTTCCAAATTGGATCATACCTTGTATTAGTTTTTGCGATTTCTTCTGATATTGCAGTGTAGAAATAAATGTTTTATCAATTTTAATTTCAGCTAATGGTAACAGTTGCATATATCGGAAAGAAGCATATCCTGTACCGAAATCATCAAGGACGAAGACAATCCCATCCGTTTCTAATTGTTTCATCTGTTGAATAATAGAAGTTTCAGCTTCAGCCTCTAATGCAAATTTCTCTGTAATTTCAATTTGCAATAGTTTGGCAGGACAATTAGTTTTCTCTAATACTTTTCGAATATGTTGTACCATGTTTTTATCACGGAATTCACGAACAGAAGAGTTAATACTAACTTTTAAATCTAAGCCCTTTTTATGCCAAGACACTGCTTGTAAGCAAGCTTGTTCAAGCATAAAGGCACCGATATCATTTATAAGTCCAGTTTCTTCAGCAATTGGGATTAAGACATCTGGTGTAACTGTACCAATTTCTTCGTCTTCCCAACGTACGAGTGCTTCTACACCAGTAATTTTGCCCGTCACTAGGTTTAACTGAGGTTGATAGAGTACTTTTAAGTTCTTTTCATCAAGCGCGATTAGTAAGCGTTTTTCAATAATGGCCTTTGTACTAAGTGCTTTATGATCAGCTTTTGTTAAGCTAATAATATTACCACCACCGTCAGAACGCACTTTAGAAATTGCCGCATGTGAGGCTTTCACTAAATGTGAGAATGATGACTGGTCTTCAGGGTATTTTGTAATACCACCGCTAATTGAAAGTGGTAACGCACGATTGTTTACATAAATCGGGTGTTGTTTTAGATAGGCAAGGAAGCCCTGGATAAACCATTCTCCAAGTGGAGTTAATACGACAAATTCATCTATGCCTACTCGCGCCATTGTGCTATCTTGGAAGTATATTTTCATACGGTTTGTGAATTCTTGTAAAAGAACAATTTCCGTTTGCTCATCATAAATTTCCTTCAATGAGTAAAATTTATCGATGCTTAGATAAACAAAAGTAAAGTGACTTTTTTCTTGAATCATATCTGTGACGATTTGTTCTAAACGATAGCGGTTCATTAAACCCGTTTCTTGATCAATATATGCGATTTTTTCTAAACGGTGTTGTAGCAATTTTTTTTCTGTAATATCATTTTCTAACAGGATGAAGTAGGCTGGTTTTTTAGATGAAACGAAAATAGGGATGGCTGTTAAATCGACCCAATAGGATAAGCCGTCCTTCGTCATCTTTTCTACTTCACCTTTCCAAGTCTTGCCGTTTTTTAGGAATGTCCAGATATTATTTGCAGCTGAAGTTCCGTCATCTGTTTGAGGGAACATTTGCCAAAATGTTTTACCTATTATTCGCTTCGGCGTCCATTTGCTTCGTTTTAAGAAATGGTTGTTTGCAAAACTGATTAAACCCTCTTGATCCATCGTTAACATCATAAAGGAATCTTCTAGTCCTGCTTTCATGCTGATTAATTCTTGATAAGGTGATGGGTCTTTTTGAATCTCATCTGTCATTTCAAAATGGAAAAACACATAGCGTTCGTTCTCGAGAGTAAATGATTTGGCTAAAGCTGACGAAAAGATAGCTACTTTATTTTTTGCCATGAAAGCCATTTTGTCGATGTGTAAAGGTTCAGGAGAACGTAAAAGCTTTGTCCAACCTTCTTTATGTAGTCCTGCTTTCTCTGCTTCGATGAAGGGAATAAATTTACCAAGAACTTCATCTGCAGAATAACCAAATGTTTTTTCGGCTTGGCGATTCCATGCTGCAACGATTCCTTCATGATTAACAATCATCATTGGAAAGGGCATTTGGTTTAAAACTGAATTTGCTGTACTAAAAATTGTTTGAGTTTCATTCATGCATGCGACGACTCCTTGAAATTTCTATATCTCTCATTATAGTGAAAAGAATGTCATCCGTCATTAGTAATAGGTAATGTATATAAAAGAAATTCAGAATTATATATTAATATAGGCAATATAAAAAGGCTAAAATAGTAGGAAACATGAGAAAAATTATCTTAAATACAGTAAAATATATTCATAAAAGAGGAGTGTAGGTATGAATAATTCGTCACATAGATTAAAAGGGATAGTAATGATTATTTCTGGGGCGATGCTTTGGGGCGCTACAGGGCCACTCATGGAGTGGGTATTATCTAATAGTGAGTTAACTGTTCCATTTATGCTAACAGTCCGGCTCATTTTGGCAGGGGTAATACTTTTATCCTTTTTACTGTTAACTAGAAAAGATATAATAACAATTTGGAAGTACCCTGCTTGGTGGAGGAAATTAGTAGTTTTTGGTGTTTTAGGAATGTTAGGGGTGCAATATTCATTCGTAGCGGCTATTGATGCTAGTAATGCGGTTGTAGCTACTTTGCTGCAATTTTTGGCACCTATTTTCATTATCATATTTGTTTCATTTTCTAATCGTAAATGGCCACCACGATATCAAGTGCTAGGTATTCTAGGGACGCTTATTGGTTTGTTTTTATTATTAACGAATGCTTCCTTTGAAACATTGCTCGTAAGTACTGAAGCGCTTTTATGGGGATTGGCAGTTGGTTTAACATTTGCTTTTTATACCTTATATCCAGTAGCTATTATGAAAGAATGGGGTGTACTCATTGTAGTAGGATGGGGAATGCTAATTGGTGGTATTGTATTAGGTGTAATTTCGCGAGCATGGAGTTCAGATGAATGGGATTTATTGTTAAATCCGAAAATCGCATTAATGTTAGTAGCTATTATCTTTTTTGGAACAGTAGCCTTTGTCTTATTTTTAAGTAGCATGAAATACATAACAGCAGTAGAGACGAGTGTATTGTCGAGTATGGAGCCATTAACGGCTATGATCATTTCTGTTATTTGGTTGGGAAGAACACTAGCGTTATGGCAAATTTCGGGCATTATAATTATGCTTGTTTGTGTAACGTGGCTTTCCATTGAAGGGGATAAACAACAAGAAGTTGTTTAAATTATGATGAAAGCACTTTTTTGTAAGGGCGGAAAAAATAGGTGGATTTATTTCGAACCTTATTACTTATAAATAGATAGAGGTCTCTTTCACTTTTGGAGTGAAAGAGACTTTTTTAGATATATTTGAGTTAATTTCATAATTCTGAGCTCAGTCATATCAACGTCTTTCAGACAATGAAAAACAGGCACCTCCCCAAATTCGGTATAATGGTAGCGACAAAACAACCTAAACCGATTGGAGCGAATGCCTTATGACTATTGTAAAACAAATTAGCCTTTTTGACATCCATGAATTATATGAAATGGAACCAATCCATCGATTTGATGCCATTTTTTCGACATTTGATATACAACCACTCTTTCATTTGTTCTCAAATTACGGTGCGATGATCCAGTCACTCATTGCACGTATTGTGGAGCGTATACCGACCATTAAAGATTTGGTTCATCGTTTAAAAATGGATCCTTTCTTTCGCCTTGCTTGTGGTTTTCTGCATTCAGATATTGTGCCGTCTGAAGCTGCGTATTCACGCATGATTCATGTGATCAGTCAGTCCGATATACTGGGTAAAATGCAAGACCAACTCATTCAACTCGCGATGGTAGAAGGTTTCCTAGACGATAAAAACATCGCTATTGATGCGACGCATTTTGAAGCACGTGACGCACAGAAACCTTCACCGAAAAAAGAGAAGTTAGCGCCTAAAAAGCGCGGACGTAAATCAAAAGAAGAACAGGAACAATGGCTTCAAGAAAAACAACTACAAGAAGCCAATTTAACTCTCTACCAAAAAGAAATCAAAGCACAATTAAATGAAACCACAGCGACACTCTGGCAAGAAGCACCTATTGCGCCTATGTGGGGCATTAAAAAGAATAGTGAAGGTAAAAACCTTGCCTGGTATGGTTTCAAAGCACATCTCGCTGTTTCTACCAAAAGCCAATATATTATTTGTGGCTTGATGACTTCAGCGAA
>NZ_JBNNTI010000037.1:0-37590 GCF_050278625.1 Viridibacillus sp. NPDC096237
CTGATGTTTAGTGTGGTAACTTACATTTTACACGGAATCGTTATGGGCGTTTTCTATTTTGTCTTGGTGTTGCACTTAATATTACAATTCGTCATAAAAAAAAATCATAAAAGTGCTTTATTTTTAAAACAGACGCTGTAAGTTAGCCATTTCAATCGCTGCAATTGCTGAATCATAGCCTTTATTACCTGACTTCGTGCCTGAACGCTCGATAGCTTGTTCAATATTTTCTGTTGTGACAATACCGAAAATGACCGGTACATTCGTATTTAAAGATACGTTTGCAATACCTTTTGCTGCTTCATTACATACATAATCATAATGCGTCGTAGAACCTCTAATGACAGTTCCTAAACCAATTACAGCATCATAGTCGCCTTTTTCTACCATTTGTTTAGCAATAAATGGTACTTCAAATGCACCAGGTACCCATGCAACATCTATATTGTCTTCTGATACGCCGTGACGCACTAAACCGTCCATTGCACCACCTAGTAGTTTACTTGTAATAAATTCATTGAACCGACCTACTACAATGCCAATCTTTAAATCTGTTCCAATTAGTTGCGCTTCAAATACTTTTCCCATTTTACGATCCCCTTTACGAAATAAGATGATTCATCTTTTCTTTTTTAGTTTCTAAATAAAATGAATTGCTTTCGACTGCTACAATTTCAATCGGCAGTCTTTCAACAACTTCAATGCCGTATGCTTCTAAACTTTGTACTTTATCTGGGTTGTTTGTTAATAAACGTACTTTTGAAATACCTAAATCTTGTAGCATTTGAACTGCCAGTGCATAATCTCGTGCATCGGCAGGAAAGCCCAGTTCTAGATTAGCATCAACTGTATCAAAGTCCTGTTCTTGCAACTCATAGGTACGAAGCTTATTAATAAGGCCAATTCCCCTACCCTCTTGTTGCATATACAACACAATTCCTGTACCCTCTTTTTCAATGATACTAAGTGCTTCTTGCAGTTGAGGACCGCAATCACATCTTTCCGAATGAAAAATATCACCGGTTAAACATGAAGAATGAATGCGCACTATTGGAGCGTCTACAACATTTACTTCCCCTTTAACAAGTGCCACATGTTCACAATTGTCGAGTTCGTTTTCATAGCCAACCATAGTGAATTGTCCAAAACTTGTTGGAAGTTGTACTTTAGCCGCTCTAGTTACTACTTTTTCATGGTTATAACGATAATGAATTAAACTTTCAATCGTAATTATTTTTAGTTGATGTTCTTTTGCGAAGTCCATTAACTCTTGTCCCGTAGACATTTTCCCGCTATCTCCCATAATTTCACATATGATACCCGCTGGAATCGCGCCACATGCTTTTGCTAAATCAACTGCTGCTTCTGTATGACCAGGTCTTTCTAAGACACCGTTTTTCTTCGCAACTAACGGGAAAACATGACCAGGTCTTTTAAAATCATCTGCATTAGCAGCTCCATCTAATAACTGTAGAACCGTTTGTGAACGTTCAAATGCACTAATGCCCGTACTTGTACTAGCGTGATCAATACTGACTGTAAAAGCTGTTTGATGGTGGTCCGTATTTGTTGATACCATTGGATGCAATTGCAGTTCTAACGCTCTTTTTTCAGTAATGGGCGTACAGATTAATCCTCTTGCGTGTGTTGCCATAAAGTTAATATTTTCTGGTGTTGCATATTCTGCAAGTGCAACTAAATCCCCTTCATTTTCACGATTTTCATCATCAACAACGATGATCATTTTGCCATCTTTTAAATCTTCTAACGCTTCTTCAATTGAGTGAAACATTGCTATACACCGCCCGTTTTAATATCCGTTTTGTTGTAAAAAATTCATTGTAATTGCTGAAGTTCCTTCGTTATTCTTTAATTGATGGATAATATATTTGCCTAAAATATCCGTTTCAATATTCACTTGTTGTCCTATTTCTTTAAGAGCGAAAATCGTTTCTTGATACGTATGTGGAATAAGTGAAACAGTGAGTTTTTCAGGTTGTTTATCGAAAATCGTCAAGCTTGTTCCATCAATGGCAACTGAACCTCTCGGTATACAAAACTGACTAAGTTCTCGTGAGATAGAGATGTCGATATAGACCGCATTTGCTTGCTTTGTTTTTCTAACGATTGTACCTATCCCATCAACATGGCCTGAAACAAAGTGACCGCCAAATCGACCGTTTGCTGCCATCGCTCTTTCCAAATTCACCAAATGCCCTACTTTTAAGGAATGAATTGTTGTCGCTTTAACTGTTTCTGGCATGACATCTAAAGTGAATTCTCGTTGGGTAAAATGCGAAACTGTTAAGCATACACCATTTACTGCTACACTATCGCCAAGTTGCATATCCGACATAATGTCTCCAGCTTCAATGGTAACCTTCATGCTGTCCATACCCTTTGTCAGAACTTTAATTTTCCCTTTTGCTTCAATAATACCTGTGAACATACCCTAATCCCCCAATCTCGATATCACTTTAATGACTTCACCAATTTGTTCCACTTGCTGTATCTTTAATGGGACAGCATTATCCATGCTTGTTACGTTTAAATGTTCAAACATGCCAATTCCATCATGGCCACCTACTAATTTAGGGGCTATGTAAGTAATCATTTCATTGACTAGACCAGAATTGACAAAGCTAGAACTTATACGCTTGCCCCCTTCCACATAAAGCGTGACAATATTACGACGTGCTAACTCTGTAAGGACATCCTGAATTACGATGGATTTTGTTTCAAGTTGGATGATACGTACATTGGCTTGTGCAAATCTTGTAATTTGAATAGATGTGACTTCATTGCCAACAACTATCCACGTTGGTGCTGTTTGATCGATGACAACTTTGGCATTCATTGGCGTTCTTAAATGAGTATCCAAAATGATACGTATCGGTTGCTTATTACTTTTTGCAAATCTATTTGTAAGTAATGGATTATCATTTAAAACTGTTTCAACTCCAACTAAAATGGCATCAGATTGCGCTCTTTTAAGATGAACATCCTGCTGAACTTCTTT
This sequence comes from Viridibacillus sp. NPDC096237, assembly GCF_050278625.1. NCBI lineage: Bacteria > Bacillati > Bacillota > Bacilli > Caryophanales > Caryophanaceae > Viridibacillus > Viridibacillus sp. NPDC096237. The sequence goes on from NZ_JBNNTI010000037.1 coordinate 3,020, forward strand.
ACCTGTGATATTTTCGTTACGTCCATGAATTGTAGCAATTTTCCCATCTAATGTGATGGCTTGCTTTAACGTGACAAAGGGCAACTTCTGTTTCATAAAATACATATAGGCTTTATTTAATTTCAAAGCCTCCGCTTCACCGATACCTACTTCAACCTCAATGCCCGCTGCTTTTAGTTTTGCAACACCTGTTCCTGCTACTTTGGGATTTGGATCAAGTGTTGCAATCACTACTTTTTTCACACCTGCATTCAATATACCCATCGTACAGGGGGGGGTTTTACCAAAATGATTACAAGGCTCTAAAGTGACATACATCGTACTGCCGATAGCATTTTCTCCTGCCATTTTGAGTGCATGCGCCTCCGCATGAAGAGAACCAGCCTTAAGATGCGCTCCAATACCAACCACTTCATCTTCTTTTACAATGATTGCTCCAACTACCGGATTTGGCGACGTTTGATTTTCGGCAACTGCCGCTAAATTCAAAGCTAAATCCATATAATACTCGTCATGCATTGTGATAAACCTCCCATTTAAATAAATAAAAAACTCACTAATATAATTAGGGAGTTTGGGAGAGTTTTAGATAAACGCATCATTAAATAAACCTATTGAAATACTATTTTCAAAAGGAATTGCGTGTTATCTATTTGTCCTTCTCCCATCCAGACTATACTGTCGGCTTTGGATTCGCACCAAATCCTACCTTAAAAAGGCTCACGGGCTTAGGAGTTTTACTCCATCACCGTCGATTGGGAATTTCACCCGACCCCGAAGGACGATCATATTCAATTTTTTACAGCAAAAAAACTCCATAGATTTCTACGGAGTTTGATAGGAGTTGTCCAAAATATCATAAGCAAATAAACCTATTAAAATACGAGATTTTTAATAAGACTTTGATATTCTTTACATCCTTCTCCCATCCAGACTATACTGTCGGCTTTGGACTCACACCAAATCCTGCCTCAAAAAGGCTCACGGGCTTAGAAGCTTCACTTCATCACCGTCGATTGGGAATTTCACCCGACCCCGAAGGATATTACATATGAAATTGACAACAATACATTCTAGCTTTAGGGCATCAAAAAAACCCCATAGCACACTACGGAGTTTGATAGGAGATTTGAAATTATCAATACTAAATAAACCTATTAAAATACGAGATTTTAATAAGACTTTGATATTCTCTACATCCTTCTCCCATCCAGACTATACTGTCGGCTTTGGATTCGCACCAAATCCTGCCTTAAAAAGGCTCACGGGCTTAGAAGATTTACTTCATCACCGTCGATTGGGAATTTCACCCGACCCCGAAGGATTATTATATTGTATGTAAATACCATAGCACTTTAGTTATTTAAAAACTAGAGTTTTTTTAATTTCTATATGATTGATTGAGAACATACTAAAATGAAATCACTCATAAAATCTTGATGTATTGGGCTTTATCGGCCTGTTACATATCACGGAAAAATGTAACTTTTTTTATTTACCAACAACCGTTCACTGTATAGTTAAAGTAATAATACAAAAACCAAGGATAAAAACTATGGATATAAAAGTGATAAAACTCCATTTTTTCATTTCTAATTTCGGTCTAATTATGCTGTTTAAATTAATACAAGCCGGAATATAAATAGCCGTTGCAATGATAGAAAGAATTAAAAAGATACCTAGTAAACCATCATCGAAAGTAGAGTCCACTCTCAATCCGAAAGAATGCGAAGCGTACATTATTGTCATGAACCATAATACACCTATAAAAAAAGATAAATAGCCGAGAAATAAGTTAACTATTACGGAAATAGAACGGTATCCTATTCTCATTATATCCTCCTTTTTATTATTAAAATTATGCTTTAAAAACCTCATCACATTGTTTTCTGTCGTAATGTACATACTATTGAAAATAACCTTAAACTATTATATAAGTCGTTTTAATATTTTATGTATATGACACACCGAATATTTACTAAAATCCCTCCATGAATATCCTGTCATTTTAATTTAATAATCCTATCCAACTGCAAGAACATCCACTTTCATAATAGTTAAGTTATCTGTTCTCATACAAAAATTTAAACATGCATAATAAAAAAGCACTACATAATAAAACAATTTAATATTGTTTCATATGCAGCACTCCTATATTCAAGTTGCTTATTCGTTTATTCTTCTAGCATTATTTTTATTATTCGGTTTTTGTTTATCTTCATGATTATGTTGTTTATGTGCTTCATCATTTTGTCCAACCACATCAAAGTCATCTGGACTCAAATCAAACCCATAACCAAATTCTTCACGACCTAAGTCATTATTCTTTTTCACTTTATTTTTTTCTTGGTTGTTATTCGCCATTAATAATCACCTCCATCCACTATAATTTGTTCATTTTCTTTTGATTTATTCTTAGTATTTATTCAGTAAATCTGACTTGAGATAACTATTTGAAATAAAACGGTTCCTTATTAACCTTTTAATTCGAAATCGTTTTCAAAAATCCACTTTTTAATTATTTCTTTATCATTCCAGTTAGCAGTATAGTTTTCTTAAGAAAAGGAGTGAGCAGAATGAATAGTACTTGGAATACAACTTTATATGATACGAAGCATCAATTTGTTTCTAAATATGGTGAAGGATTAATTTCCTTTCTTAATCCAAAAGCAGGAGAGCAAATTTTAGATGTCGGTTGTGGTACAGGTGATTTAGCTGCACAAATTACTGAAACAGGTGCAAAAGTCATTGGGATTGACCAGTCTGCATCAATGAACAAGCAAGCCAAAAATTCGAGCATATTCCCTTCCACGTCAAAGATGCACAACACCTTGGTTATTCAAACCAGTTTCATACCGTTTTTTCTAACGCTGCGTTACATTGGATGAAATCTTAAGAAAAGGCCGTTGCAAGTATTTATGAAGCTTTAAAAGATGGTGGTCGTTTGTCGCGAATTGGGTGGAAAAGGTAATATTCAATCCATTGTAGAAGCAATTCAGCAATCATTTTGTGAATTAGGTTATGAGTACAAAGCAGAAAAGTTCCCTTGGTATTTTCCAAGCGTAGCAGAGTATGTTGCTTTACTAGATGAACATGGTTTTAATGTGCACTATGTAGAATTATATAATCGTCCTACTGAATTATCTGGGGAAGATGGTATTTTAAACTGGCTGAATATTCTTTTATGTCTTCGATGCCTTTTATATTATTTTCAATTGAGAGTACCTCTAACTGCATTAGCAATGCCGTTAACTTATGTCCAACTGAATCATGGATATCTCTCGTCATCTTTGTGCGCTCTTCTGCACGTGCTAGTTGTTCTTGTTCTGTATAGAGCTCGCCTTTTTCTTTAACACTCCAAAAAAAATGATTTACAAAGTAAGAGCTTTTACAAATTGCAATAAATAGTAACAAACTTACAAATGGAGTGAGCTTAAATAAAGTGATTACTGTGCAAACGATACCTAAAGAACATATATATATAGTGTGCTCCCGTTGCCTAAGTTGAAAAGCTCCCTCCATTGCAAAAAATGCATGCATTGGCAATAAATAAATAATATCAATAGAAAATGATGCACCAATTGGGATTATTAGCACTATGATCAAATAATTAACTACAGGTATTTTGCTAAGTGGGATTGTAAAATATAAGCACAGAGTAACTGTGACTAGAATAATTGCGTTTGTAATGGGTCCACCATTCAACAAAATATGTATCAAAAATACGCCAATAGTAAAAAACAAAGCAATATAACGAATTATCAATGCCTGCACTTTTACACCTCACTTATATAAGTATTATTTCGGAAAAGAATTGCCTCTATATGTACGTCCTTCATTTAATAAGAATTAAGATTTAAGACATTAATTAATTTCAACGTTTATACTACGTAACTTGGTATTGTCCTTTACGTTTAATAATAACAAAATATGGTATCAATAAAAATATCTATTCGTAGCCTATGTCTAAAATCAGTTTTTATCGTTTGATTATGCTAATATATCATTTAAGAGAAGGTGATTTTATTTCAGAACTATTCACTGAGAAATTAATATTAATTGCGCTGTTTATCCTAATTATCCATTGTATCGAAACACTTGCCTATGCTGTTCGATTATCTGGTGCTAGGGTTAAACTACTTGCTTCCGCATTATCCTTATTCAACTTAATGGTCATGGTTTCGAGGCTTGCTAATATGATGCAGCAGCCTTTTACTGGAAGTTTAATTGATAAAGCACCTAAAGAAAATACATTAGAATTTGTAGAAAGTCAATTTAGGGTGATTATTGCATCTTCCACAATTGGTACAATCTTTGGGATACTATTACTCCCAACTTTTATCGCCATTTTCTCAAGGGCAATTATCCATTTAGCAGAAGAAAGGGGTTCTATTCCGTCGCTTATTAAAAAGGGCTTCACATTTGCATACATAAAGCGCGGACTAAAACATATCCACTTGCCAAAACTTTCTTATTTGAAGAATATTCATTTAAAAGATATTCCAATCAAACTATTTGCCATTAACATGGTCATTACAGCTATTTATACAATCGGTGTTTTATCTGCCTTATATGCATCTTTACTAGCACCAGATAGAGCTTCAACAGCAATAATGGCATCTGGTCTTATTAACGGACTTGCTACTATCTTGCTTATCATCTTTATCGACCCAAGAATATCTATTCTTGCAGATGACGTCATTAATCAAAGAGGTAATTACTCTAACCTTAAAGGCATGTCAATTATGATGATGACTTCCCGCTTGTTCGGGACGCTTTTAGCACAAGTCTTTTTCATTCCAGGAGCTCATTATATTGCTTGGTTTACGAAATTTATAGCATAATTATTTTAATTACAAACAAAAGGTACGTTCAACTCGTCTTTGTCTAGACTTACTGAACGTTTTTTTGTTATTTTTTAGTTGTCATTATACTTAACCATTAGCTCCAAAATAATAAACTAAGTTACCTTAGTTAAGAAAAAGGAAGTTTTCATAACATAGAAGGGGGGAATCTTAGAATAAAATCTCAAATACGCTTATTTTAAAAAAACACAATCAAGTTAAACAAATCCTAAAAATAATATGTATAAATTGTTTGCACAATAAATTAGACCATCCATCTTCTAATTTGAAGATAAATGGTCTGAAATTTTTACCAATTCTATTTATTTTACCACTAAGTTTTTGACTTTTAACGATTTCATTGCATTGCCTCTATTAAGCCAAAAATGTACTGATATACTCTATAGCTTTTTTATCCTGCACATGGGCATAATGATCACCCTTTAACATTTGAACTTTAACTTGGTTTGATTTTATTCCCTCTACTTCTCTCTTTACCTTTCGTTGCGCAGCTGCTGCACTATTTTCCCGATTTCCGTATAGTAGCAAACAAGGTATTTGAATTGTTTTTAAGATTTTAGGTGGATTGCTCCTATAAGCCGCTAACAACAAACTAATACCTGATAGATTACTTGATCGTTGGTTTTCAATGGCTTCTCTAATAAAAGGACTATCTTCGAATTCAAACTTTTCGATTACTGCCTTTATTTCTTCCTCTGTTTTGGGCTTTGATATTTGCTCATCACCTGATTCTTTCCCTAAAAAACCTTGTCCAAATAATTTATGGCAAATACTAATGATGGGTAAAAAGTATCCAGATTTACCGAACATTTTAACAGGGAAACGATCAACCCTTGCATATCCGATATCTAAAAGTATCAGTCGATCTACTTTCTTGGGATAATAGAATGCGTAGGCTAAACCAATAATACCCCCTAAAGAATGGCCAATGATATTAACTTTATCCAAATGATTCTTTTCGATATAGCCATGTAGCCAGTCTGCCATATCCCTTTGTGTTACTACTCCTTCAATCCCAGTACTCTTCCCGATACCAGGAAGATCAATCATATGTGTAATGTAATCAGTATTTAATGCATCCGCTATAGGCATACCCATTCCTCCAGACCATCCTGTACCAGGGAGAAAAATAGCAACCTTATTACCTTTTCCACTTACGCTTGAATAATATTGTAGCATTGATGTGCCCTACCTCTCTCTATATATGCCAGATCAACCACGCCTGATACTATGTGCTTTACTTATTTACTTATTTACTTATTTACTTATCATGTTTTTGATTTTTTTAAAATTTGGACTTAATTCACTCCACACATCAAATTTATTCCCATCTAAATCAGCAAAAACAAAGTTTCTTCCTGTATGTCCTCTATCTTCAATAATACCGACTTCCATTTTACGTTCTATAAAAACGCTATGTATTTCTTCTAATGCACTTAATCCATCTACTTCAAACGTCATAGAGAAACGCTCATTACCGTTACAGTCGATAAAATTTGAACTCTGATTTTCTTTCGCTTTCACTAAGAAAAAACTTTGATCTGCTAGATTAAGAATCGCTTTTTCTTCATCTTGATAACTCAATTCCGCACCCAAATTATTTATATACCACTTTACAGACAGGTCTACATTAGTTACTGGGATATATGTAGTTCCAACTCGTAGTAAACTATTATTCATCTTTTAACTCTCCTTTGTAATTTATATAATTCTATTAACAACGTGATTTTCCCTTTTATTCCTAAAAGTTGTTTAGATAAACTGCACAATATCTTATTTTGGTAAACGGAATAAAAGGGACTATTATAAATAGTAACTCATAATAAATTGCTCTCCTTTCTTCCCTAATAGATACACACCACTCTTAACGATCTATTATGTATCTTCTTAACTCACTTACTTTTTACTTATTTATAAATCTCATTTCCTTTTTATCCCTAACTTTTATAAAAATTCATACAAAAAAAGCAGAAACAAATTAGTTTCTGCTGAATGTTGAATGTTACACTTTCAAAGTTATTTAGATAAACCGAGCAATATCTTCTAACGGTAAACGAGATGAACCGAATGCTGGTGCAGCTGCTTTACCGATAGCGATTAATACAATTGGGAATTGATTTTTTGGTAATTCAAATCGCCCAGCAAATTTCACTTTATCAAATCCGCCCATAGTTACTGTATCCAAACCTTTTTCTTTTGCAATAAGCATAAGTTGCATTGAAATTAAACCTGCATCAAAAGTTGCGATACTTTTTCTTACTTCTACTGGTGCAGATGGGTACATACGAAGTGTATTTTCAATCGTGATGTTCTTTTGAGCTTCATCCATATGGCCTTCTGCTACATTCTGTGTGTAGATTTTTTCTACGTTTTTGTACATTTCAGCATCACCTATAACGGCAATAACTGCTGAAGATGTTTCAATTTGTTCTTGATTGTTAGCAATTGTACGAAGTTCTTTTTTCGTTTCTTCATCTTGAATAACAAGGAATCTCCAGGCTTGCAGGTTACTTGAAGATGGCGCACTAGTCGCTTCTTTAATGATTTCCTCAAGTTGTGCTTGAGTCATTTTAAATGTAGGATCGTACTTACGAACTGATTTTCTTTCTTGCATAAGTGTATATAAATTTGATTCTGTTTTTGTTGACATTATGTTTCCCCCTAAAACTTACTTAAGGTAAGTTGATATACAAAATCTTACCATTAGTAAGTTTATACGTCAATAAAAAAGTATTATATGTTACAATAGAAGAAAATGCATTCACAGGCGGGAGGTTGTTTTATGAATCAACCGAATTGTACACATATTTGTAGCAGCTACCATCAAGCAATCGAATTTATCGGAAAACGCTGGATGGGGATGATTATTTATTCTCTTTTATCTGGTCCTAAACGTTATCACGAAATTCACACCATGATCCCTGGAATTTCTGACCGCTTACTAACAGAACGTTTAAACGAACTAGTAAACGCAGGCCTAATCAATAAAAAGCTAATTGACTCTTCGATAAAAAAAGTTGAATATGAATTAACACCAAACGGTTTGGCATTCAATGAGGTAATATTGTCTATTCAGAAATGGATTGATCTATGCGATTTTGAAAAGCAGACAAATGAATCAAAATAAATATAGTGTTTCTTACTATTTTAAAGTACGTAAAAAGCCATTCATCTAAGTTAAGACTAGATGGATGGCTTTTGTTTATTTCAGATAAACAATCACTTTAGATGGTACTCATAATTGGTGTACCTTAACTTTATTGTCAATCAACACTAATAACTATGAAATCTTGTCATAAGGAAACAGGTCTATTTCTTGAGACAAGATGACTTTTTTTATTATGTCCATTGCTAAGACATCTCAATAGGAACAGCTGTTATTCATCCAATCTCCTTTTTTCTAAAATAAGTAATTCCTGTTATAAAAAAGACAAAGAAGCTTCCGAGAATAGCAATGTAGAACGTTTCTGCTGAAAAGTGAAAGACTCCAAATTCTTCTGCCCTCGGAATCATGGCTAAAAGCGGTTGAGCCCACGGATAATAAGGACCGAAACGCTCTGAATTGCTAATTAAAATATTCGGTAAAGTGAACATCACATTAATTGCTAATGGAGCTGCAAAACTTGACCAAGCGACGGATACAAACATTTGCAATGCAGCAGTGGTAAGCAGGCAACCCAGCCACCGATGATACTCAATAAAAGCGAATTCCAAGGTATCGGTTCTGTCAAACCTTGCATGAAACCTACTACTAATAGCACCGACAAAAATAATCCTTGCGTGACCGCTAACAGTAGGGCGACAATCATAAATTTTATAATATATACTTGGCTTTTCCCTACAGGTAAGGCAAGAAGTTGCTTCCATCCATCACCGATATGCTCAAAACGGCAAATAAAGGCGGCAAATACCCCCGTCAACAGAGGTAGAAACAGAAGAGAATGAGCTACAAACATATAAGCCATGAGAATAAGCCATGAAAATTCATTATGTTCTATAGAAGATAAGATACCAGTGATAGCTGCGAGTAAAGGACTCACAAGCGTTAACCACCAGATGAAGGACTTCCTTAATTTTAATAGTTCAATTTGAAACAATCGTATCAATTTATTTCACATCCCTTTTAGCAAAATCGATGAAGCCTATTAAATAAAGAATAACTCCTAAAGAAAGACCTGCGAAACTCGAGTAGAGAGGGAAATCCCATTGATTTTCTAACGTCGGCCATTTATAAGGAACCCAATCCGGAAAAGCCGAGCCATACATTGCAAGAATCATCCCGACAATCCCGATAATTAAAGGAATGGCTTGATTTTTCATGACAATCGATAACCAGATTTGCAAACTAATAAATGGGAATACAGCGAGAAACGGATAATATACCATCTCTAAAATAAATCTCACAGGAATGTCTGAACCCAATTGTAAACACAAGCCTAGAATAATGCTGCCAATACCTAAAAGAGTACTAGATAAAAATAATAAGAAAGTAGCAACAAGTAATTTTCCAGCAAAAATCTTCGTTTTTGTTACAGGCAAGGCGAGTAATTGCTTCCATGAATTAGCTTGATGTTCGATGCCTGCAATCATTGAAGCAACAATCGTTACGCCCATTAGTAAAGCTGGCAGTGCTAGAAAGCATACTTGCTTTATGAGACCACCCCATAAATCTTCACGATACAGCTCGGTTAAGTATTCATAACGTAAGGAAAAGTTACAGGCTTGCACACAAATGACACCAGCAGGACCTAGAAAAACTAACAGCCAAATGAGTTTCCTTCTCATTTTTAAGAACTCTGTTTGAAGAATAGCTGACATCATAAGCTACCCTCCTCACCGATCATTTCAAGGAAAATCTCCTCCAATGATTTTTTTTCTTCTTCGACTCGATATAAAGGGAAATTTTTATGAACAAGTGTTTCAACCATTGTTGCTATTGTTTCATCTGAGGCATTTTCGATGTATACATCGCCTTTTTCCCATTTTGCTTGATAACCAACAGATTGTAAGTATCTCCACGCTTGCTCACTATTTGCCACCCGTAAACGAATTTTACTAGTTGCTTTGTTTCTAATCGCTTCAATCGAATCTTGAAAAATCATTTGTCCCTTCGAAATAACCCCGACTTGTGTCGCCATTTGATCAATCTCAGTTAATAAATGACTGGATACAAGAATGGTCGTGCCATTTTCTTGCGGTAAGCTTTTGATTAATTCGCGAATTTCGTGAATGCCCGCAGGATCTAATCCATTTGTCGGTTCATCGAGAATTAATAATTCTGGATTCCCTAACAGTGCTGTCGCAATTCCTAATCGTTGCTTCATCCCTAAAGAAAATCCTTTTACAGGACGTTTCGCTTCTTTTGTAAGCCGCACTGTTGCTAATACTTCGTCTATTCGTGTTTTCGGGACATCTAATATTTTACGAACGATATCTAAATTTTCATGAGCATTTAAATGTTCATAATAGGAGGGGGATTCTACTAATGAACCCACCTTCTTTAAAATAGCTAATCGATTTTTCCTCATTTCTTGTCCGAAGAGATGGATGGAACCGCCAGTTGGTTTGGCTAGTCCGAGCAGCATCCGAATCGTCGTTGTTTTTCCAGCTCCATTTGGACCGAGAAACCCATAAATCCCACCTTTCTTCACAGACATATTAAGATTATGAACAACCTTTCTTTTTCCGTATTGTTTTAATAAATTATTTGTTTCAATAACTAGTTCACTCATACTGATCACCTCTACGTGCAATATTACAGGTTGAAAGTTAAGAGAATGGGTACGTGAAGTTTAAATTTTGTTTAAATAAAAAAAGAACCGCTATTGCGATTCTTTATATTTAGTGAGAATAAATGAAAATTGAAGTCCCATTCTCATTACTTTTAATATTCAAATCTAACTCCATTTCCTTAACCATCAAATCGACGATAGATAAACCAATGCCCGCGCCTTTTTCTTCTGACACGCCATCAATTCCGGTTCCATGATCGCTTATCTGGAGATAAGAATGGGTTTCTTTTATAAAAAAGTGAATGCCAACATATTTCCCTGCACTTGCATGTCGATTTATATTTTGAAAGAGATTATTCAGGATGCGTTCAAACCAGCCTGGATCGATATACCAGTGTACTGATTGATCAGGAATTTCTAAATCAATCGTAAAACCTCGGTTTTCAAAAACAGGATACCACATGGCCACTGATGTTCGAATGAGGCGCACTATATCTGTATGAGAAGGGTTGAACGGGTATTTTCTTGAAGAAAGCAGAGTATAAGAAAGTAAGTTTTCGATTAATTGATCTAGGAAGTGTATTTTTTCATCGACCATTTCTAGTGATTTTTGGCCGGTGGCAATTAGATTTTCTTTAGACATCCGATATAGATGACTTTGCATCGCTGTTAGAGGAGTCCGTAAATCATGAGATAAATTAGCAATCAATTGTCTTCTAAGTTTTTCTTCATCTTGTTCGCGCTTTCTACTTAATTCTAGTTCAATAATCATTTTATTAAAAGCTTGTTCTAACTGACCAATTTCATCTACTTTACCAACTTCAAGTCGATTGGGGAATCCACTTTCAGTCGGAGAATCCATTGCCTTTTGCAGATATAGTAATCGTTTTCTAATGCGATAAAAGAAAATCCAGGATAATAAAATAAAGCTAGCTAAGATGGTTAATATGCCAATGACAATTAGATAACTGTATGTATCTCGAATATTATCTTCTTTCGTTTGCATAGCAGAGCGTGGAACTTGAATCACCATAAACCCTTTGTTTTGGTCTTCTCCAATAAAAGCGACTACGGTAAAAGGATCTGCTTGATATCCTCTATTTTTTTTCATGAAATCTACGGTATAGGCAGCGGACCACGTAGACGGAATGTTCAAGTTGGAGGGCTTCAATCTTGTCTGATTCGTTTCATCTACCCAATAAATTGAAGCTTGATTATATTCTTTTTGCAATAGTAGTAAAGACTTCTCGATGAACTCATCAGAGGTACCGGATAATGCTTTAGCCTCTCTATTCCACATAGCCTCAATATCAGTACCATTTTGATAAATGTTTTGTTTACTCTCATTGAATCCACCTGATAGGAGATTTGTAGTAATAGAAACAATAGGAAGGGTTAATGGCAAAATGATAATGGCTATTAAAATGAATGTTAGATATTTCATTAGTAATGAGTTTTTAAATTTCATTGGCGTATCCGATATCCAAGTCCACGAATCGTTTCGATAATCGTAGGCGTACTTGGATCGCTTTCAATTTTTTCACGCAAATGGCGAATATGAACCATTAAGGTTTTATCACCTTCCATAAAGGGTTCTTTCCAAACCGCTTCATAAATTTGTTCCTTCGTTAAGATTTGATTCGGATGATGTAATAAATACATGAAAATGGCATGTTGTTTCGCTGTTAAAATTAATTCCTCTTGGGAACGCTCGTTAACAATTCGCTGTTCTTTCATATAAACGCTAAGATGGTTAAGTTTCAATTCTTGAAGAGTTGCTTGACCTGTTCTTCTCAATAATACTTCGATTCGAGCAGCCAATTCCTCAGGATGGAACGGTTTTGTCACATAATCATCGGCAAACATCAGTCCGTGAAGTTTATCCTCTACTGCCGTTCGAGCTGATAACATTAAAATTGGGATAGCTGGATAGTGATTTTTCAACCGTTGTCCCACAGTGAAACCATCAAGCCCAGGGAGCATAACATCAAGAATTACGAGGTTTACTTGCTCCATATTATCCAACGCTTGATCGCCTGATTGGAGCCAAATAACTTCATACCCTCGCTCCTCTAAATCCTCTTCACATAAACTACCAATCTCTTGATCATCTTCTATAAATAAAAGTCGTTTCATTGTACTCTCCTTATTAGATGGTGAAAAATTCTAAAAATCTCATTTTTCGTCTATTTTGATTATATATTAAATTTCGAATAAACACCTTTTGTATTTTTTATTAAAGTAGATCTTCCTTTTTCTATTTATTCATTTACACAAACCATTTTTACATTCTCTTAGGCCGTCCCACTCTAAACTAATCTAAAACAAGTATAAAAATACACATCCAATCATCTTGAATCGGTTACACAAAGTTGGCTCATATGCAAGTTTCCTTGCATATGAGCCAAGCATAGAAAATGAATCTAACTAATCTGTTGGTCTAGTGATGGCAAGACTTTTAATCAAACTTTATTCCAAACCAACATTTTTATTTTAACTTATTCTCAAACAAGTTGATTATATCCAAGAATGCTCTTTGAGATGAAATTTAATTTGTATTACTTCTTCGCTCTAGTTTCAGTTGTAGTGTAATAAATAATTAAGAATATAGAGAAAAAAATCCATTAAAAAATTCCTTTTAATGGATTTTTCACATTTTGTCATTACTTAATATAGTGATTAAAACATAACCTTTAATATAATCTATGTTAACAGCAAGATGACGATGTTGACTTATTTAGATTAATACTACAAACTCCTGTTTCGTAAATCAAGTTCAACTCGTTTTGAAGCTTCTATGTCCCCTGTAAGATAAGCTGTGATTGAACGTATTTGTTCATATCCTGTTGCCATTAAGTATGTTGGCGCAAGACCATAGCTCTTCATACCAACGATCTAAAGACCTTGCTGGTTGACGAAGAATTTCTTCACCCTGAGCGCGAACAGTACCACAACTGTGTTCGTTTGGATCGATAAGTGGAGCTAGAGCTGCCACACTTTCTGTTGCTGGATCGATGGATAGTCGAACTTCTTGTTCTATTGAAAAGTCTGGACGATTTCCAGCATTGACAATCAATTCGTCAATTCCTTTAATAACAGTCATTTCGTCTTCATAACGCCCCACTAATTCCATTTGTTCATTCATTGATTTGACTTGCATCGTATAAAATGGTGTATATACTTGCACTTTACCTGAATCGACTAAAGCGTTCATTTTCGAACCAAGTGCTCCACGTGCTTCAAGTGCATCTTTCTCTTCTCCACCGTAAGCATCTTCTACATGCTTTTTACGTAAAATCCAAATCAATTTTGTTTGAGGATATTTGTAAATCTAATGGCAGAATATCCACCACCGATTACAGCAACTACAAACAGTCCAGCTAATAGTTCGCATAAACCTACCAATGCCCCGGCACCATGAGGATTCCATGAGGCATATTCTACGATTTCTCTAATCGACCCTCCCGCTAGATAAAGCATGAGAAATTCCCAAAATCCAAGATTCGAGCGGTGTTGTAAGTGACACAGTCTATGGTGTATAGAGTTGAGATCTTCCTCTACCGCTGTTTTCAAAGCCTGGTTCGCATAGTTTAAATAAAGATCTTCCCCAGCTGTACGAATATAAATATCGCTAAAGTTCAATGCAAAGAAATAAATCGTTTTAGGGGAAATGTTAATGCATTTCCTCTATTTTTATTGCTACGAACATATTCCCTCTTTAATTGACTTAGGATATCCCCAAATTACACATATAAAAGCCCATATTTTATACAGCTCTCTTGTTGTACTGAAATAGCTTATAATTGATTTTTGCGGCATTGACTAATCATAAAAAAAGCATCCATCTCACTAGATGGAATAGGGGCTTTCATGATATCTAATTATTTTTGATACGGATGAAATATTACCTCTTACACCTATCGCCATTGTAATTCATAAGATACGATACTAACTATTTGATAGGAGGAACCCAGTTGTATTATAGTCCTTATCCGTATTTTCTCTATTCAAATCAATATCCACAATGGATTATGGCAAATCATTCTTCACCTACTCAAATTCCTAGACACCTAGCAATGCCGACGAACCCAACAAAAACCAGCCCATTTCCCCCTGTAGATACACATAAATTTAAGACTTCAGCGAAAGAGATTCAGAACATTATGCAGCAAGCGCATTTACTTGTAGATAAAATTGCTGTGTCAGATCAGTTTGCACATGATTTAATAAACGCCGCTCAACTTTCGAATAAAACTGAAGTCAATAAATTAATCTCATCAACAGGAATCACCATTACTTTCGATACTAAATATACACCGGACAGTATTAGAATTAATTTGAATGAAATTGGTTGTTGTGGACTAACAATCATTTTAAGTTGGTAATTTTAAAATTCACACTACCCAACTTATTGTATTACCTTTTTGAAGAGAAAAAAGCGATCCACTCTTAATGAAGTGAGCTCAAAAAGTTAGACATATTATTTATACAACTCAAGGCTCTGTGGGGCTGAGGTACAGCACTGTTCTAATCTTATTTGATTAATTATTATTCAACTATGAAAGAATAATTACAATTACTGAATATTTAAAGGTGAAAAAAAGGAGCAATTCAGCCAAAATAACTGAATGCTCCTTTATTATAAGTACTTTAATAGGCATCTTTGACTAGCGGTTAATTAAATCAACCACATCATAATTGAAATATTCAATATTTTATTTTTCTTTTGAGCTTTCATCTGCTTTCACCCTATTACGTACTAGATTTCCAATATTGATTACTCCAATAATGATTAGGAATAATGAGATGATAAATAAAGCATGCCCAATACCTGGAACAAATAATGTTACCGTTGATAATGGCACCACTTTAATAACATAATACAATATTAATAATGGTAGTAAGAAATTAAAAACAATCAAAGACACTACATTAATTATCATCCTTAAAGGCTTTGCTCTACGTTTTTGTTGTTTGAATATTCTATAAACAGAAAAAGTTACGAATGTTATTGCCACAACAATTATTAAATCAAAGATGATATAAATCATAAAAGGATTCTCTTCGCCGGATTTCAGTGGTTTATTATGTTTAACAAAATTGTATATATTCGTCACCATCTGATCATATCGATTACTATTAAAATAATCGAATGAATTGATTAGTAAAGTAATCCCATACTCTTCATCTAAAAGGACCCTTGTATATGTATTTTCCGTCCAACCATTATGCGTAATTACATCATTCTCTACTTCCCATCCCATTGCATAATAAGTATGATTCTCAATAAAAGATGATGGTTGATGCATTTCATCCATTCTTTGTTTTGATAAAATATTTTCACCTTTAAATTGTCCTTTATTTAATATTGCAATCATATAATTTGCCATATCTTCAGCACTTGAAATAAGATAACCATGAGGAACATTTGCTTCATGATTTAATTGTTCTGTTGGTATTTTAAATCCAAATATCGTTTGATAGCCAGTAGCTATTGTATTGTTTTTATCTTCTTTTGGATCTGCATAACTATTTTCCATCTGAAGCGGTTTAAAAATATTTCTGCTTATATATTCAGTATAGGGAGTCTTCGTGACTTCTTCGATGACTAAACCTAAAATAGCGTAATTCAGATTGGAATATTGGTATGATTCACCAACTCTTTTTTCTAGGCGCAGTCCTTTTAAGCTCTCTACAAGTTCTTTTAACGATTGATCACCTTCAGAAATGACACGTTGCCCATCATATTCAGAAATTCCACTAGTATGATTTAATAAATGCCGGATAGTAATTTCTTTTGATGCTTCCTCATCGGCTAATCTAAACCAAGGTATATATTGTTGAACCGGATTATCCAATTGAATCATTCCTTGGTCCACTAATTGCATGATTGCTAGTGCAGTAAATGATTTACTAACAGATCCAAGGACAACTGGCGTCTGTGGTGTCATTTCCTTTTCATTAGGACCTGATATTCCATAACCTTTGACATATTGTACTTTATCACCTTTTACTATCGTTATTGAAGCACCAGGGATGTTTTGTCTCTCAAGTTCATTATTTATGTATTCATCAATTTTAGAAATGTCTAAATCATTATGATTTTCAGCTTCCACAGTTTTCTCATTTATTGATGTTAAAAAAAATAGAAGAATGATTAGTACAAATTTTACGATTTTTAATAATTTTAAATTTTTCATGTTGTAGGATCCCCCAAAACTCTATAAAATGAACTTTATTCTAAAAATAATGGACACTTGCATAGCTAAATTCACTTTAGACTATAGCTATCATTTTTAAACCTCCTCCTATATTTAAATTCCTATTTTTACCATCATATCATTAATTACGAAACTTGAATAATGTTTTGAAATTCCAAAGATTTTCTAATGCTACTTGTTAAATTAACCTTCCCCGTTAGCCATCCATGCAGTACAAAATAGTCCTGCACCACAGAGAATGAAAATGGTTAGTGGAGTCAATACTAATAGTCTACCGAAAACAATAGTCTTATTAATGTCCGCTCTCCTCTTTTTTTAACGATTAGGCAAGGGTCTTCTTAAGTATTGTCATTTTTCTTTTCTTGAAGAAATTAATTTTCATGGTAGTACAAAAAGTGCGTTAATCCTTATTGGATCAAAGCCCCCTATAGTTCAACATAAGATTCTACACCGTTAGGATACTTTTTAGAAGTTTAAATTCTTGTACTGTATAATCATATAGTTTGTTTGTTTTTCTAGAATTAACTACAACTTCATATGCTGATACACCATAATTTGTGGCAGATTCAATGCACTTTTTAATAATCTTTTCTAATGCCATATTTCCACCTCCTATTAGAAAAGGCACAATACTAAAATGGAATCTATAGTTGACTATACCATTTGGGCTTTATATCGCTAAAGTAGTTATGGTCCTCTAAAAATATATAAATCTTAGTTAGCATACTATCGATTTCTTCAGGTACGGCTTTTATTGTCCAAACGACAGAAGAGAATACACACATCGCTAAGTATAGTGAATAAAGTCTCCAAAAATGGTCATCTGGTTCTTCATCACCAAAATACCCTATAATTTGCCCATTAGAAAATGGAATACTGACTTCTCGACTAAAAATTCCAAGCTTCAGAAATTCATGAATAGGGTCACCCCAATCATATCTATTAAAATCAATAACTCCTGCTAGTTTGTTATCCTGAATTATTAAATTGCCCGGATGGAAATCATCATGTTGAAAAAGATTCGGACGATTTTTCATGTGATACAAATTTTCTTCAATGAATTGAATTATTTTTTCGTCATTTTCAATTGTTATACCGCTTTTTAAATAGGCATTAATATAATTACGGTGTTTTTTCAACTTTCTATCATACCAAGAGTCGATATTTTCAGGTGCTTGTAACTGGTGCATTTTCTTTAATTGGTTACCAGCTTCAATACCGATGGCAAATTGTTCTTCTTCAGAGCATATCAAAAGATGATTTTCTGCATCATTACCATCAAGATAAGAGGTGATCATATAACCCTTGTCTTGAAAACTTCCAATATTAATCGGTCTAGAGCATTTTATCCCTATGTTCTGCATCTTTTGTAAAATCATATACTCACATTTTTTAGATTCTAGCAAATCTAAATTGAAAGTTTTAAGAAGTAATAACTGGTCATTTTCATTCAGTTGAACTATATACTTGTCATCTCCAGAATAACCTTTATGTATTTTTGTAATTTCTTTAAAATTGCTTAATTCAGGAATCTGTGACATATCAATTTCCAACATATGTTCCTCCTAAGAATGATTTATTTAATATTTTTTCTGCCCTTTAGTACATTAGCTCTATGGTAAACTCTCTCTTATAATATAACAATATTATCCAAAAACCAGGTTTATTTACATAATAAAAACTGAACTAATGCAGAAATGATTAGTTCAGTCTTCATTCACATTCTTTAGGATTTCTTTTAAAGGTACTAAATATTTAACCGATAATGCGGAGAGTGTTTTTAAAATACTTCACGGCTTGATTTAAGATCCGGTTGCATATCAGTAGAAATCATTGTAATACAATGTAACAGCATTATCGAAATTTAAAATGTTCAATGCTCCCAATTTCATTTCAATCTTTCCCCTCCTATTTAGATATTAATCTCTCAGCATTATTTGCTGTTTATTAGGAGGTTACATTATGATTGAAAATCCTCACTTTATATGTGAATTAATTAGTTTGCTCACATTTCACAATAGAGATTCTATACAGATCTTCTGATGAATATTGTGAAAATATCTTGTTAAGAGTTGCACCAAATTCTGTTTTAGACATACTTGTATTTGCTTGTTTCATACAAATACTGACCAACTCTTTTGAGATTTCAGTTGATAGCCCTATACGACGATAGCTTTTGAGTATGTTATTAGACGAATCTATACCCAGCACATCTAATGCAATGCCCATTCCATCGGCTAACTCTTCTGGTTTCGTCATACTCTCTATTTTTCCTTTCGGATCGCTATACAACCCAAAATGGAAAGGTGCTTCTGACATATTTATCTCGGTTCCGAATTGACTGCACAAGAATAAAATACCATTCATAGTACAGATTCCAAATTTATAATGCCCTCTTTTTAAGTCATTTGCTTCAGCTTTACTCATACCATTGTATATAACAGATAGTTGGAATCCACCCTCTGTATAATCTAAAATGACACCTTCCGTCCCCCTTACATTAATAGCGTAAGGTTTTCCAACTTCTAATGTACTAAACATATAATAGCTCCAATTCTAAACGCATTTATTGTTATTTAATTCTTTCTCCAATTAACTTTCTGTTTTTAGAGAATTCTATTAAAAAATCAACACTCTCTATACTTATTAAGCGAACTTCTTCTCTTGCATTAAATCTGCAATTCCATTGATGATAATGATATATTATTGGCATAAACACTTACGACTATGAAATAGTAGAATTTCCTTTTATGCAGGAGAATAAGACTGAGTACTTTTATAGTAAATGAATTGTTTCACTATTAACATCAACATTCTATTACATAATACAAAGAATGTGTTGATCATAATGACTTAATCAAAGGAGTTATATCACAATGAAAAAATTATTAATGAAGTATATGACTAGATTTACCACACTAAGCGAAGAAGAGCAACTGGCAATCATTGAAGGTATACAAATTAATGAATTTGAAAAAGGATCAATACTCCTTAGACAAGGAGATGTTCCGACAAAATGTTATTTTATTTTGAAGGGATGTGTCAGGCAGTATTCTATAGATGAAACAGGAAAAGAGTTCACATCCAATTTCTATACAGAAGAACAAGCTATATCGAATTTCAATCATCATAAACAGAATAAGTCATCCGCTTACTCGTTAACTTGTTTAGAAGACTGTATATTGGTCGTTGGTGACCTTGACACCGAAAAGGACATGTATAACAAATACTCACAATTGGAAACAATGACACGCAAGATGATCGAGCACAATTTTGGTGAGGTACAAGATGAATTAGCTTCATTTATAGCATCTACTTCAGAAGAACGCTACAAAGCACTATTACTGAAACGTCCTCATTTAGTCGATCGTGTACCCCAATATCAATTGGCGAGTTATCTTGGTATTACCCCAGAATCATTAAGTAGAATCAAAAAGCGAATCGAGAAAGGGAAATTGTAGGAAGCTGTTATGCATCTTTAAGTACCTTTCCGCCTCTGAATAGCAGCCATATACCAAAGCTCAATTCTCCTACAATCATTGGTACATTAAATACAATTTTAAGAATTGAAATTACCCCATCATATTGAGAAAAAATTGAGATAAATAAGTTAATGACAATATAACCTATTGAAGCAAACAATAATAAAATGCTAATGACTTTAGGTATTCTGTCTGATTTAAAAGCCAAATAGCCTACAATTATGAGATGCACACCAAAAATGATCAATCCTATAGACCAAATATATTCAAATGCTTCAAGTAACAACATCATATGTGCCTGAAGTTGATCGATCTTAAATAATGATAAATAGTCTGTACTTTCCGAGAGATGCAATACAAAGATCAAATTTAGTATGGCAATTCCCAATACAAAAGCATAAGTAAGACGGAGCCATGCACTAAGTAATGAAACGCTTTTATTAATTGGCTTCAGAAAGATATAAAAAGCCCAAGCAACCACAATGTCAGTGATCAGAATAATGATCCAACCAAAGATTTCAGCTTTGAAAAGTAAATTGGATGACTGAATGTTATTAAAAGTGGCGCTAGCATCCCCTTGCACCACAAGGCTTTCGTGGACAAAGCCATAGGAAAAAAATGCAGCAAGAGCCATGATGATAAGTGATGTTCCAGCAATCAAAGCAGATTTTCGTTGATACGATTGTTTTTTTACTGAGGTAGTCATAATATCTCCTCCTATATTACAATATTGGTTTTATTTTAATAGGAAGACTATGACTGGTCATTGACTTAAATCAAGATTCCAAATTATTTTGGAATCTAAAAATTATATACAGCAGCTTGTGCGGTAAGCCGTACCATAAGTAAGTGAGGTTTGAGCATTTGTCAAATAACCCACTTGCTTATGTATTATTTCTAACTTATTTAAGCGTCAAATATATCCCAACAGTTGTTTAGGAGGGCTATATTTGACACTTATATTCTTGCTTTCCTGCTATATAATCCACTATCACGTGACGTAGTAGAAGAATTCTTGAAAAAGAGGTTGTTAATTTAGGTAGGACAATTAAATCAAATACAAATAAGAATTAAGTATCTCATATTTGTTTTTTATATAGGCAAACATAATGTACACTTTAGGGCGAGTGACATAGATTGTTATTGTCAAGGAAATTCAATTTGAAGGAGAAACAACATTGACTAACCGACAAAATCAAAGCCTTAACCATTTAGTGTTGGACCATTTGGCAAAAGTAGATCATTACAAGCGTTTAAAAATGGTTTCTGCAAACAACCCGGCTTTATTTCATCAATACGCAGAACAGCAATATCTTAATCAAGCACTTGCACACAGATTCGAAGCATCGATAGCAGAGGCGATGCTACCAAAATGGGATAAACTCCAAACAAGTCCATTACTTACTTTACTTCGTAATGGCGGATATAATATATATGCGAGGCACGGGGAAGCAACAATAGGAGAAGATCAAGTAAACTTGAACATCCAGGATTGTTCGACTCAAAGAAATCTCTCTGAGGAAGGGAAAAGACAAGCAATGGCCTACGGAGAGGCACTTCGCTCTCTTTACATACCTATTCACTATCCTGTCCTCGCCAGCCCATTTTGTAGAACGAGAGAAACCGCAGAATTGGCCTTCGGTAAAGAAAACGTCCAAGTCGACCCTTTCTGGCTTGAAACATATTATTTAAGTAGCAACTCAAGCATAGCAGAACAACAAAGAATCCTAAATAACCTCAAATCAGCCCTAGAAATCCCACCACCAGCGGGTAGCAATAAAGTCATCATTGCCCACAGCTTTCCAACAGGGCTTGGTTTCGGGCCAATCCCATACATGGGAACAGTTATTGTAAAACCTCGCGGGGTAGGTTTGGGCTTTGAAATTATTGGTCATGTTTCTTTAAATGAACTATTAGTTTGAGTTAAAATACGCAATAATAAAGCTTGCTCGTGGTGAACTCTTTTCCCGTTTCATCTATAGAATACTGCCTGACACATCCCTTCAAAATAAAATAACATTTAGTCGGAACATCACCTTGTCTAAGGAGTATTGTCCCTTTTTCATCTTTAATTTGTATACCTTCAACGATTTCCTGTTGTTCTTCTTTGCTAGTGTGGAAATCTAGTCATATTTTGTGAAGTAGTTTTATTTCTCATATAGGATGCCTCCTACTTTTTATGTACTTCTCTTTATTCACAAGAAGCAATCTCAATAAGTATTCCTTTGGCTGCGTGTCGAATTACATTTTATATGTCTGCTCTCTTACTTCGCTAAGAGTTGAATGGAGAATGTCTTCACCCTATTCAAAACGTCCGCCCGGAAAGTTCCACTTATCAATGGAGGTTGTTTATTTTCTTATATTACTAAGACTTCATAATCTTCTAATACTCATATACTAACTACTAAAACAATCCCATTTTAAGCCATTCTATTTACTCAAGTATTTTATACTTATTGCAACACTTTGCCTTGTGAAGAAGTTAATCTCATAAACTCTTCGGCATCTTTAACGCATAATTCAATTCCTTTTATCCACTGAGCCAATCCCCTTCGTGATCCGTTTAAAGTATTTCATAAATCGTATTTAACTAAAGGTTTGCAAAAATGCAAAACGCCACTGAAATTATTGAATCACAGTGGCGTTTTGCATTTGCTTATTTAATTTTCAAAGTATAAATCTATCTACGTATTTCATATCTTATGTTTTACCAACATGAACGTTTCTACTAGTAATACTAGAAGTAGTGAGATACCGAATAGTGGCATAACAATACCCAGCAAAATCATGATGATAATAAATCCAACAGAAACACCTTTTGAAGTATTAGGAGGTGCAGAAAACTCTCCTTTCTTTTTACGAGATAGCCAAGTTTTAATACCCCAAAAAATGACGAAAACAAAAGCAAGACATACAATTAAATTGATAATTTTATTTGGCCATCCAAATAAATGTCCTTCATGTAAAGGAATTCCCCAAGTAAACCACTTAGCTAAGATACCATAGTCTTCATAGCCCGCTTTAGAAATTAACTTCCCGCTATATTGATCAAAATATGATGTCATTTCATCGTATGGACTAACATCTAATCCAGTTACACCAGTGTTACTACTTTTAGCAACAGTATATACTCCCTCTTCATTAGAAGGGTAAATAATAGAATATGGCTTAGAAATATTAGCATCTTCTACTTTTAGCATCAGTTTATGGACATTTAGCATATTTTCATTTTCAGACATATCCATACCAGACATATTCATACCTTTGTGAAGTGCATGTGGATCATCATTAGAAGAAGCGGGTGCTGCATTTTTTCGAGTAGCCCACGGTATTTCACTCATATCAGAAGTAGGTGGGTTTACTTGTTTTTCTGGATTACCAATAGAGGGGTGCTCTTGTGAGGCTATATAAATGAAATTCCCCATAAAAGCCGACCAAGGTAATCCAGTAAGGATGATAACAAGCATCGGAATAGTAATAATTGTCCCTACAAGTGCATGCCATTTCTTATTTTTTTGACGAGTGGAAGTATTTTGTTTTTTCTTCAATACCTTCCCTTTAAAAGTCATGTATACACCTGTAATTAGTAGGAATATAGCCCAACAAGAAGCTAATTCAACTAGATAATTGACAACTGTTCCTCCAACAAATAATGAACTATGAACATTTCGCATGATATTTGCAAATGTATATTTCGCATTTTGGGTTCCTACAATTTGATTATGTTCATCTAAGAAAACATATTTTTCATCGCCTTCTTTATTCCCCATCGTTAAACGTGTATTATATGGGTCGTCAAGAACAATGATTTTAGATACTGAATATCCTTCATTTTGTTCTTTAGCTTTAGCTATTCCCTCATCAATGGTTAACTGTTCAGAATATGTACTATCACCAAAGAAGTAATCATCATATACATTATTTTCGACATTCGTATAGAACAAAAAACCAATTCCACTAAGTGTTAAAGTAAGTAGCAGTGGTGTAATAAATAACGCAGCATAAAAATGCCATCGCCAAAATCGATTATATAAACCTTTATTCATTTCTTTCCTCCAAAAATATTCAAATTTTTATAGAACAATACTATTCTATAAAAAAAGAGTGAAATTTGAATGAAGTTTTTAAATATTATTTTATGTAATTGAACTTTCATGCTAATTTTGAAGAGGGAAGAATGTAGGAATGTTCTATAAGCAATTTCATATGCACAACTTATAGCAAACTCAAAGAAAGCC
Source organism: Viridibacillus sp. NPDC096237 (assembly GCF_050278625.1). Classification (NCBI taxonomy): domain Bacteria; kingdom Bacillati; phylum Bacillota; class Bacilli; order Caryophanales; family Caryophanaceae; genus Viridibacillus; species Viridibacillus sp. NPDC096237. The sequence goes on from NZ_JBNNTI010000037.1 coordinate 27,558, forward strand.
ATAAACTTTTTAATGAATATTTATTTTAATATTATCATGTCTAAGCTTCTTTGATTTGAGAGCTTCAGTATCCAAACCGAATTCTTTTAGCTTTTGTTCACCTTCTGCTTCAATCAAATCCTTTAATTCAGTCAATACTGGATCAAAGTCTGTGTGTTTTCCCAACATGTATGTCATTTCATGTTCTATCGGCAACCACGTATCTATATCTGCTTCATTATGTTGAATTTGCGCTTCTAGCTTATCTAAGGCATTCGCAACTTTTGCTTCGTATGTGTTCTTTTGTTCAAACTCAAACCAATAATTATAAAACAATTGGCCAGTCTCTCCACCTACAAGATCACGGATTCTCTCTATTGCTGCAATTTCATTTTTCATTTTCAACTCTTTTACTTCAGAATTATTCATAGTTTCAAAAGCCGGAATATCTGTTGCGTATGCCTCTACTAGGTCATGGATGATAATCATTTTAAGTAATTTTTCACTATTCACCTTTAAAGGAAGAGAAGATTCTATAGCCATAGCCATTAATGACACGCGCCACGTATGCTCTGCTACACTTTCTTGACGGCCATTTGACAACCAGCTATGACGCAATTCCATTTTCAGTTTTTCGCCAAGCCTAATCAGTTCTAAAACTGCTTTCAACTGTTGCATGATCTATTACTCCTCTACATTTTCATATAAATAAATCTATTTCCGTATCTACTTATCATGATCCTAAACTCTATAAATTGAAATATAATAAAAAAGTGCTGAAGCCAGGCAAAATTTCTGCTAACTTTCAGCACTTTCTGTTTCTCTTTTATTATGCACTAAAAATTAAGTAGTTTCATATTAAAAGAAGGTAATAATTTTATCTAGTATTCCAGTAGTATCAAGGAATACGATAATAATTACTAATGGAATAATATATCTCATGATAAAGAACCAAATATTAAATGCAATAGCCCCTAAGCTAGAATGCTGTAATACTTCTTCACGTAATTTACTTTTCTTAATCTTAAGTGGTACGAAAATAGAGATTAAAAATACGCCAAGTGGCATTAAAATATTACTAACTAAATAATCTGCTGAGTCAAATATACTCTTCGAGAAGATTAAAATATCTGCAAAAACGCTATACGATAATGCAGAAGGAATTCCTACTGCGAAAATTAAAATACCAATAATATATGCATATTTTGTTCTCTTCTCTTCTTTCCCTTTAACAAGAGAAGCTACAATGATTTCTAACATAGAGAAAGCCGAAGTTAGTGTGGCAAATAAGAATAATGCTAAAAAACCTAATAAGAATGCTTCTCCAAAAACGATTTGATCAAACACAGCTGGTAATACAACAAACAGTAACCCTGGTCCTTCAGCAGGTTCTAAACCTAATGAAAACACAGCTGGGAAGATGGCTAACCCTGCTAATAATGCGATGAATAAATTCATTGAAACGATTGAAATTGCAGGTTGAATTAAGCTCTCTTTTTTTGACAGATATGAACTATAAGTAACCATTACTGATACTCCGACACTTAAGGAGAAGAAAGCTTGCCCCATTGCATACAGAATACTTTCAGATGTAATACTCGAGAAATCAGGTGCTAAAAAGAATTTCACACCTTCCATTGCATTATCGAGTGTAAGTGAACGAATGATTAAAACAAAAAATAGTATAAATAATGCGGGCATCAAAATTTTACTTACTTTTTCAATTCCATTTTGAATCCCTTTTGCTACAACTAAAACTGTAAAAGCTAAAAATGCAAATTGGGCTCCAATTACCAACATCGGATTACCAATCGTCCCGTTAAAGACGGATCCATAATCTGCTCCCTCACTAATAATTCCACCAAATAAACCTTTTACAAAATATATTACAATCCAGCCACCAATTACACTGTAGAAAGACAATAAAAGGAAACAAGTAAATACCCCTAAATTTCCAATCCAGTGCCAATTAGTATTAGGAGCTAAACTACGGTAAGCACTAACCGCTTCCTTTTGTGTGCTTCTACCAATAACAAACTCTGCTAATAGTAATGGAAAACCAATAAACAAAGAAAATAATACAAACAGAAGGAAGAATGCTCCTCCCCCACTAATACCAGTCACATAGGGAAGCTTCCATATTGCGCCTACTCCTATTGCTGATCCAGCTGCGGATAAAATAAAACCAATCTTAGATGACCATTGCTCTGATGTTTGAATGCTAACCAATCCTATCTATATTTATTACGTCCACTCCTCTTTATACCAAAGGAAAAGACAAAAAAGCCACGTCTCTATCTTTTACGATAGGGACGTGGCTGTTCACGCGGTACCACCCTAATTGGAAACAAAATATGTTTCCCACTTGTTTAAATAACGGTTTAATCCGTTTTTATACTGCTTACTCTCTGTTGCAGTAAAAAAAAAGCTCTAAGAATGAAATTCACCTAAATCTATGTATCAGTTTCCACCAACCACTGATTCTCTGTCAACAGGGAGACCCGGCTTAATATGTTCTTGTCATAGCTTATTTGATATTTAGAATATTAAACGAAATTATAGTATGATAAAATGCCGAGGTCAAGACTTTTTTCAGACTTTTATTATTATTCGACCTAATTACTTTTTTTAACTCTTTACGTATACTAGATTTAAAGACATTTTTTTAGTTCATAATTTAGTTTTTTCCCTCTTGATTAATAATAAAAGAAGACTTGAGAGATCATGTGTAAATAGAAAATCACCTCTTTATGACGTAAAAAATAACGAAATAAAGAGGTGTTTATTTAATATTTTTCAAAACTTGTCCAATTATAGATTATTTTACATCATCTTCATCAATTCTTGCTTTTGAAAATCCTCTTCCAAGTATTTCAGATGCATTTAGGAAAATGACAAAAGAATTGGGCTCTTTATCTAATAGAAGCTTTTTGAAATAAACAGCTTCTGATTGTTCCACTACACATAAAATCATTGTTTTTTCTTGATTCGAATAACCGCCGAGTGTTTTAATCTTCGTCAAGCCTCTATTGATTTCATGCTTAATAATAGACTGGATTTCTTCTTCTTTATCGGTAATAATCAGCACTAATTTAGTTGGTGATGTTTGTAGCTGAACAAAATCGATTACTTTACTTGTTACGTAGATGGAAATCATGGCATACAGTGCTAACTCAAAGTCAAATACTAACGCAGACGTGATGACTACTAATCCATCTACAAGTAGCTGTGAAAAGCCACTTGATAATCCCGTAAATTTCTTTAGTATTTGAGCTATTAGAGCAGTTCCTCCTGTTGAACCATTCCCTCGGTAAACAATTCCAAGTCCTACTCCTAGCATAATCCCGCCATAAATAGCACTTAATAAGGGATTATCAATAGGTAAATGGAGACCTGTCGTTATCCAAATAACAAGTGGAACGAACGTAGTACCAACAAGTGTTTTCCAGCTAAAATCTTTACCTACTATTAGGATTCCTAAGATAAATAATGGAATATTTATCAACCACTGTACGTATGCCGGATTAAAATGAAAAAGTTCATATAAAATGGTGCTTATCCCTGAAACACCGCCAGCAGCAAGTCTAGCAGGCAATAGGAACATATTGTATGCAAGACCAACAAGCGCTGCTCCCAACATGATTTGTATATATTCAAAAACAACTATCTTTTTTTGAATTTTCTTGTTCATATAGCCTTTGCTCCCTCTTCGTTCTAAATTCTTCCTCATTCTAACAGAAAAGGGATGTTACAACATAACTTTATCTTTTATAACCATACTTTTTTATTTTAATTTAGAAACTTAAAATTCCTTACGATTATTCCTGAATAGGAATGTAAAGTATAACTATCATTCAAATAACATCACAGATGGCTCTTTCCGCATTAATGTTACGTACAAATGCAATTGTGCTCGGTGGTGATTTAGATGTGCTAAAATCTCTAATAACCATTCAAAATGGCTATAAGTTGTTCCCCAATACGATGTTGCTGTACTAAAAGCATCAGGTAGACTTTCATAATAACAAACTAATTCTTCATACCCCTCATTCAATTGCTCCAGCATTTCCTTTTTACTATTGACTATATTAAGTTCATAAAATGCATCCATTTCTTCCATTGAAGCTTTTTTGATTATTTGAAGATCTGCCCTACATAAAATAGATAAATGACTAACTAACTCCCCGACAGTTCGCTTTCCTTCAATAGGAGCAATTTGAAAATCTGATTGATTTAAAGTTTCTATTAACCCCTTTATACTATTAATCGTAAATTGAATTTGATGGAATGTATTTTGTAAATATGTATTCATTTTATTCACTTCCACGAAGAATTTATATAAAAACTAATGTGTTTTCAGGACATAATAAAATAATAATCGCTGTAAGGTAGCAATGAAAAATGTGATACCATCAAGATAGAGATAGTAGATAATATAGTTCTTTTATTCATATTCTCAAACTATGATTTCCCTTTCTCACTATAAATTCCATACGCAATAATCCCCAATAAGTAGCCTATTCCAGTTCCTAAACTAACTGTAAATACTAGAAAGCTTGGTTTGAAAAACATGCCCAGTATTACACCGATAGCACAACCAAAAATCATTCCTATTGGTATTAAACTATCTATTAAATCTTGAGCGTCTTTTGACTTTTTCATACCTAATGTTCCTTTCTATGTTGCTTTATAATAGTCAACCATTGAGCCTACTCACTTCCTTATGATTCCTTTTCCTTGAGATTCCTCAGACATAAATACCCTATATTTGGAGATTTGTTATTCCAATCTATATAATGCAGTACAACCAGTTTCCCTATATTGAATCCCTGCATCAAATCCATTATTATTGGCATTTACAATACAATATCAATTTGATTATTTATTTTGTATGAAAATTCATTAGTACCCTCCTGTATTGTAGCAAACGCCTTATTTAAATACAGAACATTTCAACAGTTATATTATGATTCAAATCCTCTTTAAAGAAAAAAACAGCAGAAGTTTCATAGTCTCTGCTGTTAAATATTATTGATGAAACAAACTTAATTACTTTAACGGAATCCAAATCTCAGAATACAAATCTGGACTAAATGGATCATCATCAGTGTATACCTCTAATTCTGGTGTACCTGCATGCTCATAATTATTTGATGGGAACCATTCTGAGAATATCTGTTTCCATACTTTTGGCATTGCATCGGGCATAGGTCCACGAACTTCGAATACCCCCCATTTTGATGCAGGGATTTCTAGCTTTGCAAATCCTTCGGGTGGAGTACCACCATATTCTGTTGCTATCCAATAGTCGATTTTTTCTTCTGATTGTGTATCTTTTTTATCTACACATACGCCTAGAACACCTGTTATTTCTCCATTGTTCAACTTAAATAGTACCTCGTCAGTTCCCTTTGCATTAATTTCGTCCCAAAATACTGGGATGCCTTTAAGATTCTCGTCATTCTTTAATGCAAATTCACGGTTGAGTCCTACAACTTGAAAACTTTCTCTTTCAACAATTTTATACTCCATCGGTGTTGCTCCCTTCAGACTTACCTGGATTGCCAGGCGATTATAAGATTTCAGCTTTCCAATGTTCTTTCGTACATCACTTGGTGTTACACCATGTTGTCTACGAAATGCTTTTGTAAAAGCCTCGGGAGTGTCGTAGCCATATTTGTAGGCGACATCAATTATTTTGCAGTTATTATTTGCTAACTCATGTGCAGCAAGGGTTAAACGCCTCCCTCGAAGATACTCTCCTATAGACATATCGGTCAATATCGAAAATGTTCGTTGAAAATGATATTCTGAAACGTTCGCTTGTTTCGCTATATTTTCAATCGATATACTCTCCGTTAAATGATTCTCCATATAGTCTATTGCCTTCTGTAATGATTCAACCCAACCCATATCGCTCACTCCTTAATTGAATAATAGCAGTCCCAAATAACTAAATCCTGTCATTTTATGCTGAGATAAGACCGTATTCTATGTAATGTTTTAACTAAACGTAATCTAGCACTTTCCCCCCTGAAACGTAATCCAAGTTGGACTTGGCTCAAAAGGACATGATTTTAAAATTTCTAAAGCATATATACTGGTCGTATCAAATTCACCTACTAGATATTTATAATCATTGGTCTTTGCATATGTAATTTGATGAGAGGTTAATATTTGAAGCACAGACAGATGCTCTAGTTGATCAACACCGCTCCAACCTATTTCCAATTCCGCTTCATCCTCTGCTTCATGTAAGAATGAATACGCAATAATGTTTTGATTTACCGGATTACAAAGAATGAAACTTCCATCTAAAATGGCATCGCTATATAGTTGCTGCCACTGCTGTATCGACATTTCCGCCACAGGATTCGCAAGATGTGTTTCTTCATAATTACGCTTAACAAGTTCTGTTAGTCGTTCCATCTGACTATGATTATCCATTATGTCTTTTAATGTTTTTAGTTCGTATACGCTCTGATCCAATACTTGAAAACGTTGCTGTAAGTCCAATTTAGGCATATATGTTTTACGAATAATGTTCATATCCAATTGTTCATACAATTCCATTAGCTCCCTAGACGTTTCCCATAACGATGTCTGTAAAGGAAATTCCAATACCTCGTTTTGCTTTACATATTGCAATAATTGTAGCCCTACATTTTGAGAAGAGAACGGTTTAATGTACAATCGAAAATACAGACAATACGGATGCAGTTTATTTTTCCACGTAACAATTAGCCCTACTAGATTCGCTCCATCATAAGCCATAAAAGTAAACTCGTATTTTAGATGTTCTACAATTTGTATAACGAGGGGCTCTACATAGCTATATTTCATCAATTCTTTCACTTCACCAAACTGATTCTCAGTGTACTTTTTTATGTCTAAATCCAAACTAATCCACCCATTTCTGATTGAATTTTAAGGGAAGCCATTTTGACTTCCCTTAATTCGCTTTTTATTATCATTTAACGTAAATATGTTTTTTCAGCCATTGTCTGAAATACTGCAACTGTTCCTCAGAATGGAAATAGTGTTCTCCATTCTCCATTACTTGCAAATTACAGTTAAAACGTTTATTAAATTCAGATACAACGTCAAACTCACATAAGTTATCTTCTGAACCATAGAGAATTGAAGTTGGATTATTCCAAGCAACAATAGGATGTTCTTTCACATAACAGTAGTAATCCCAATAGAGAGTTTGTCCAATAGGTGTAGAAATTTCTTTCTCTATTTTTAGTCTACTCTCACTTACGTTAAACCATGTCATCATATTATTTATGATACGTTCCATATTTACCACAGGAGAGAGAAACAAACACTGCTTCAACGGCTCATGGCTATATTTTAATAGGCAAAAATATGCTCCCATGCTACAAGCAAAAATGCTGATATTATTTGATAACGATTTTGCATAGGTCATAATTGTATTAAGGTCTTGAACACAGTTTTGAACTTGGCAAAGATAAGTATCATCCTTACGGTCACCATGTTGAGGTAAATCAAAACTAAGCACTTGATAACCTACTGCTATTGCTTCTTCTGCAAATACAATAATCGAGTCATCTGCCTTATTTGACATGTTACCATGCACCACCACAAATAACTTATCTGATTTGTCACCCCACAAAACTGCCGGAATATTCTCTATTTTAAAATTATTTTTTATCATTACAATTTATCCTCCATGAAATATAAATAAATCGTCATTCCAAATATTACAAATGTATATACCTAAATAAATATTGACTCTCTTTCTTTAAAATCTGTTAATCTTGTATAAGCATAGGCTACATTGTATTGAACCATAAAGTTCTTGATTTTAACAACTTCTTTGTCAGTTTCAAATAATTGTAGCCATTTAAACCAATACAAATAATTGCTGATATATTTAGTTGCAACACCATTAAACTTATTCATCCACTTTTTACTTTGCTGTGTACAGCATTAATGTGGTGAATATGGTAAATTCCTTCTTTATGTTTTCCTCTTTGTCTACGTTTATGTTCCTATGAACAATCTTTGGCAAACTGAACATAACTCTTATGCCTATCAGTACAAAAAATAGAGTTATCCCCTACACGATTGTTAATTTCATTAAAGATTTATTGTAATTAACTAATTATAGGTTTTATATTCAATAACCCCGTTTCAACTGATGTCTCTATATAACCAACTATCTGATTAAACGTAAATACATTGAGTTTTTCATTGATAACTTCCTTATCGTACTCCATATCGCCTAATACATAAGGAACGAACTCTTCAACATCTTTGGACTTAACCTCTTGCAAATCAAAGATTGTAGGGAGAGGATAACTTAGCATCTTTCTCAATTCATCTGTCAAACCATAGTATTCTAATAATTTTCCATTCAGTAATTGGAAATCATTATGGTATAGATTAAATATCTCTTTATTAGCTTCCATTCTGTTTTTCAACCATGGAAGATAAAAACCTTTCAGCCATATATCATCAGAGATTAAATGTGTAAAATACCCCAGTATATAATGACTTTCTATTTGCGAACTATATTTATGTAAAAATCCTTTATAATCAATTCTTCTTGAATAATCTTGTACATCACCTTTAAAGAAATGTGATAGGTCTTTAGGTGAAACAGCATCTGGAGCAATACCTCCAAGTATAAAAGGTGTTCTATCTTCTATCGATAGACACTCTGCAATTCTATTAGCTATAACCAAGTGCATTGAACCCATAATTCCCCTCACCCTTCAATTAACTATTCTGCCCTTTTCTTAACAAAGAGCAACTTGTCTTTCTTTATAGATTATTAAAACCCGATAAATTATCAACATTTTCTGAATAAATGTATGATGAATAAAAAAATACTCTCTTATAGCTATCATGCTGCAAGAGTAAAAAGTTGCCGCCTAACTAGTTGGTAGTTTACTACATTGTGTTGTCACCAATCTTTTCAGCCTAGTTCCATTCAATATAAAGATTTACTGCTTCCCACAAGCATAGCAGCGCTTATCTTTATCTTCTTTGCCATACATGCGTAGTTCCTTTTCAACACCACACACTCGGCACTTCTCAAAATAAATTTGTGGCAGCTCCCCCGCCTCAGCTAAGGGGACCCATTCTGCTTCATACAAGCTTTTTGTCATACCAAAATCAATTATTACTAGATTCCCTTCAGTATTTAAGCCAAAGTTACTGCTATCCTTTAGATCAAAGCTATCAAATCTTTGATCAAGTTCTCTTAATAGCCCTCTTAATCTCGTGGATATTCTACTATCTTCTACTACGTCTAACTCATATGTCTGATTGTCTTTTAGCTCTAAATTTTTGTAATAGCGTTGTATACAAATATCCTCATTAACATAAACCATCTCTGCTAATAAATCTGCAGCGTTTCGGGCTTTCATATATTCATATATTTCTATTTCATTTAGTGATTGTTTGTACCCTATAGGATGTAAGTGTACTTTTATTACAAACTCGTCAACACGGTACACTTTTCTTGAAGATCCGATACCAATACAGTTTTCTTCTTTACAATAAGGTTGCCAATTTGAAATAATTTTATTTACCATGTCATCAATCCTCGCTGTCAATTGAAATTCAAGCATATATAATGCTCAATAATCAAAGTCTATTATTCGCTATATAACATTGCTAATAAGTTATATTCCGGATTTACTTCCCACGTTTCATATGGGACAAAATATTTCGCTCTCATTGCATCAAGGGTGCGAGATTTTTGGTGGGCGAGTTATGTTTAGCCAACTCATTCAATTGTCCTATAAGTTCCGTTTTTTGTAATCACTTTTTATTACCGATAGTTTATTTTAACCTAATTATTAGTTAATTATATAGATGAATCAATTTCATAAATCGTATTTTTTTAGAGCACAGACTACTCCCATAGTGCAAAATCTGTTTTTAAAAATTAAGCTACGTTTGGTTGTTCACGTAAAGCTTGATTGATACGATCGACTGCTAGTTTGCTCGCGTTGTAAATCAGTGTAATCAATTGGAAATGACACTTTGCTTTTTCCCCAGAGCGATGGCGGACATT
>NZ_JBNNTI010000038.1:0-32400 GCF_050278625.1 Viridibacillus sp. NPDC096237
TTATTGGTGTTTCTGATAGTAAAAAAGCGTATTTCTTAAACGACACTAATGGTGAAGTACCTCGATTGGACAAAAACTTCTTCCAAAATTCTGTGGCATACAACGAACAACCATATGGGGAATTAATAGGTGCTAATTTCTTTGAACTTGATTTCTCTCCAGTTACTGTTGCACCAGAAGGTCAGTTTAGAACAATACGTGAAAAAATCGTTATGGATGTTATTGTGAAAGTGTTACAAGTTCAACAACATCGTGTAAGTTCAACGAGAATTATACCAACTTTTGGTACTGGTCTTGAAAGTTGAATTTGTACACACAATTTAATATAAACGAAATTAATGTGATTATCTCCTCAATCATAATGAGTTGAGGGAATTTTTTATGTAATGAAAAAACGTATGTAAATGTATAGAAACGAACATTTGAAGTAAAAAATCGATTCCTTAAAGGATTCGATCTTTTTTTTATATGACTTTTTACAAATTTAATTTTGGCAAGGTTTTGAACAAAAACATTAGGAGGAAACAATTACTCCGCAAGATATGTCAAAAAATGAATGGAGAATCTTGATACTCTATGAATAGGAGGAAAGCTTGCGATGCATGACTACGAAACTGTAATTAAAAAAATTATTATATATGTGGAAGAAAACTTACATGAGCTTCTTACCTTAGAGAACATAGCACAACAATCAAATTTTTCAAAATACCACTTTCATCGAATATTCAAAACCTTGGTTGGCATGACGGTAACTGAATATATTCGAATGAGAAGATTGGCAAATGCTTCTGTCGCCTTGCTTTACACAAGTGAACGCATTCTTGACATTGCTTTATATTATCAATTTGAATCACAAGAATCATTTACGAGAGCATTTAAAGAAGTATACAAGCTACCACCTGGTAAGTATCGCAGGATGATGTCTGACGTGATTAAAAATAAGGAGGAATCGTGCATGGAAACAAAGGTGAAAGGTTGGTTTTTGAGTGGATCTAATCCATTTAATTACGAAATGGGAATTGATCATGAAGTTGTTCATCAGGGAAAGGCATCAGGTTATTTAAAATCCAAAACAGTGCTAGATTCAACTGAATTCTCTACTATGATGCAGACATTTAGGGCAAACCAGTTTGTTGGGAAACGCATTCGACTTTCGTGTTTCATTCGTACAGAAGATGTAGATACGTACGCTGGAATGTGGATGCGAGTAGACGACACGATGGAAGATGTCCTTCAATTTGATAATATGAGTAACCGTCCTATTAAAGGCAACACAAACTGGAACCGTTATGCCATTATTTTAGACGTTCCAGATCAAAGTGCTGTTATTTCGTTTGGTGTCATTCTGGCTGGACAAGGTACGGTATGGGCAGATCAATTTACATTTGAAGAAGTGAATGAAAATATACCAACAACTAATTTGGAGGTACATAGTGAACTGTTGGATGAGCCGGTAAATCTATCGTTTGATGAAGAAATATGATTTAAGAAAGGAGGATAACATGGCTAATTCCGGAAAACGAACTATTGGGATAATATCAAGTATTATAGTTATAATAGCAATTATGGCTGTAAAGTTTGTAGGAATTAATACGCTTGTTCATTTTTTGAAATTTTGGTAAAAAAGTACTGTTAATTATTCCGTTATCGGATTAACTAAATAAATAATAATAAAAAACGTATGAAAATAGATATTTTTTCATACTTTTTTTGTGCAATTTTACTGGGTTCTTTGTTTCGTGATACACTAACATACATATAATGTACAATAACGGATGAAATGAGGGCTCCTCCTTCACTTACTCCCATTATTTAAACTTTTCTGTTACTGAACGTAACACATGTACAAATCTTTAACCAATAAAATAAAAAAATCCTGTTTCAATGAAACTGATTTTAAACGAGGGTTCTTAACAGCTGCGAGATCAGGCCAACATGATATTGAAGGAAGTGTGTCATTGTACAATACCCTTATATATATGTGTGAGATGAGTAAGTATAATTTTTTAATACAAGAATACTTGTAATATTGTATTAAAAGCTGTACGTCTGCAGATAAAGGATTTTGATTTAGATGATTTATCGGTGAATGTTTATTTGAAGAAACAAAAGGTCTATGAAGAAAAAAGACTAACATTAGATACTGTTATGGCGATTCAGGAGTATGTAAAAAAGTATAACTTGCAGGCTGAAGATTATTTAATTGGTAGTCCTTTCGAATGGTAATCACGAGAAATATGTAAGTAAAGAAATATCTACAAGAGCTTACTTGAATGATCTAAAAAAGTGGACTGGTTTAACCGCTTATAACTTTCGAAAGACATTAGTTTCGGATATGCATGAGCGTGGCGCAGATTTAGCGACAATTGCCAAACAAACAGGACATAAATCAATTAAGACAATAAACGACCACTACCTTAAGGTGTCAAATAGAACTGTTGATAAATTTCTACCTTAAATCAAACAAAGAGAGTGAAGAATAGATAACAACTCCCTCACTCTCCTTTTGCAGTTTTAGAATAAAGCTTGATTAAAGTTGCTTATCCGTACTATCCAATCACAAATCGGAAAGCTTTTCTCCTGTTAATATTTCAAATAAATCAGTTGATTCTTCCTCGTTTAGTTGAACATATTCACTTCCTGCTACAACATCCACTTTATCTTTATTTGGACTTATCCAAATTTCATAAAACACTGCTTTTGCTGACATTTTATCACTTTTAAATTGAAACACAAAATTGTAATCAGCAGGACGTTCCCTATCTACTTCACCGTTTTTCCAATTATCCCTATCTGATATAATATCTCTTACCTTTTGAACTTGTTTATTATCAGTAATTTTTTTGAAGTCTTCATATTTATTTTCATCACCAATACGTTTTTCAACTTCTATATATTTTTCTGTGTCAACTTTTCCATTAGAACACCCTGTAATAACAAATAAAATCATTGCCAATGAAACAAATAAGGTCTTTGTAAATTTCATATGAACTCCTCTTTTGTTTATTATGTCGAACTACATCGCAAAAAAATTCATTTAATACTTCAAAAATATTTGGCCAAAATAAAAGTTAGCGGAATGAATTTAAGAAGTAATACATGAGATAACAAATTCACTGTTCAACTAACCTAATCCATAATTTAAATTTAAGTACATTACTTCACAATCGTAACATAAATCCCCAAATATTAAAGTTAAAACAACATTCGGTAATGAAAATAATATATCCCTACAAACCAATTACTTGAACTTCGAATATAGACTAGCGAGGCATATACAAAACGCATTTGTAAAATTATATATATATATCTCCGCTCTGTTTTTTTATGTAGGGGATTATTAAATGAATTATTTTTAAACATAATTTTGCAACTTCCTAAATAAAAAAATCGCAAAAATTTTATGCATAATATATTTGACTGCAGAATTATTTTATATTAAATTTAAAATATACCCGAATAATTAAAGTTGCAATACGGCAAAGAGGAGACTTTAAAATGAAATTTAATGATAGATTAAAAAAAATGCGCACAGATCGTTCTTTATCACATGAAGATTTAGCAGAATTACTGGGTATGCGTAGACAGTCTTATGCATATCTAGAATCAAAAGTAGAAGATAAAAAAGCTGAAACTATACTCAAATTGGCTTCATTTTATAATGTCTCTACTGATTACCTATTAGGTGTTTCTGATTTCCCCAAACCATTCTCAAATGATGAACAGAAATTCTTAGATGAGATTATTAATGATGACTTGAAAGAATGGTTTACTAATGAATTGAACAATCTTTCAATAAAAGACCTACAGAAATTACGTGGTCTTTGGGAACTAATGAATAAGTAGACATAAAAAAATCAAAGAGGGGTTCAATCCCTTCTTTGACTATATAAAAATCGATCTTTTTGTTTAAAACTTTTCGGATTTTGTAAGCTTTTACATAGTAAAGCCAAGATAACTAAATAGGAATAGTAATTGGCTGAAAAATAAAATTAAAATAAACCATTTTGTCGATGCATTATCGAATGTATCTTTTGGATAACTCTTCCTCAACAGCTGTTTTCAAAGCCTGGTTCGCATAATTCAAATGAAGATCTTCCCCTGCAGTACGAATTTGAATATCACTAAAATATTCACTTGTACGATGCCATCTTATTACTTGAACTCCCCTTCTTTTTAAAAGGTGTTTTGATTTATAATAATCATCTTTTAGTTCCTTTAACAATGTATCCACAAATACTAAATAGATATTTTTCATTTTTAATTTTTCTAAATGAGGATGATCTTTTTGCAAAGATTGAATTGCTAACTCATCTATCAAATATTGATGTAATTGATTCCGTTCTTCTATTGAAATCATACTTCCTCCAGCAAACATATATCACATATAGAAGATAGCTGAATACGTTTAATTACATCTAATTGGCACTTAAGAAGACATTCATTATGATACTTATCAACTTCTTGTAACAAACCCTCAGCAATAACTATTTCTCCATTAGCCCAAGTAGTTATTTGTACTGGTTTATTTTCATTAAGCGCTTGTGAGATCGTTAATTGAAAGTCTTCAAGTTGCCATTCGTCTAGTTTCGGACGCTTAATAAATTAGTAATGGTATTTTCTTTTATTGAAACCAATCTCCCAGTTGGTTTTCTTGGAGGTACTATTGTTGGTTTTGAAAGTGCAGGAATAACAATTATTTAATCGTTCTTTAGAGTAGCAAATGCTACTCTTTTTCTTTTTGGCTTGGCGGGAACTAGAGGGAGATGGGACTGAAGATACTATATCCTTATAAACCAATTACTTAAACTTCAAATATAGACTAGCGAGGCATATACAAAACGCATTTTAAATTATATATGTGCTCTGCTTCTTTTATGATAAGGGATTTAACGAAACTGCCTAGATAAAAATATCCAAAACTTTATGACATATTTGCTTATCGGCAGAATTTCTTGCATTATATTTAATATATACCAAAACATATTAAAATTGTAATAATAACAAGAGGAGCCTTTAAAATGGAATTTAATGATAGATTAAAAAAACTACGCACTGAACGTTCTCTATCGCATGAAGATTTAGCAGAATTACTTGGCATGCGTAGACAATCTTATGCATATCTAGAATCAAAAATTGAAGATAAAAAAGCTGAGACTATAATCAAATTGGCTTCATTTTATAATGTCTCAACCGATTACCTACTAGGTGTTTCTGATTTCCCAAAACCGTTCTCAAATGATGAACAAAAATTCTTAGATGAGATTGTAAATAATGACTTGAAAGAATGGTTTACTAATGAACTAAACAATCTTTCAATAGAAGATTTAAAGAAATTACGTGTTCTTTGGGAACTAATGAATAAGTAGACATAAAAAAAATCAAAGAGGGGTTTAGACCCTTCTTTGACTATAGAAAAATCGATTCATTTTATTTAAAACTTTTAGGATTTTGTAAGCTTGTATATAGCGAAGCCAAGATAACTAAATAAGAATAGTAATTGACGAACTCTACTGACCAAGAATCCTCCAATGACTGCTACCAAAGCAGCAAGTGATAACCGTTGTTAATAATATGTTTAAGTCCATGATTCCCTCCAATAAAATAACGCTAATACCTCTTTTGTACTGAATTTTGAATAATTGTGATATAATGTGGAATATATAAGAAAGATGAGATGCGTCCAACACCTCGTCTACCTAGTAACTAAACCAAGCGGTTAGTTGCTCCTAATTATTTTTTCTTTCTGTTAGAAGACTTCCCGTTTCTCTTGGTCGATTGGCGGGTGGTCTTCTTTTTGCGTTTTTTAGTGGATAAATTTTTAAAAGATAAAATAATTGTCTGTGCGACAATCGTTTTAGTGGCTTCCATTAGTACAACAAATAGAATATCTATGTCGTTCACCCCCTTTCTCTATCAAGTAAAGAGAAAGGAATTAGGGCAACCTTCCACCCGGCAAGTTATTGGTTTAACTACTTGTTATTTTAACAAACAATATAGATTTCATAGTCCGGAAATTGTACACTCTATAAGATTTAGATTTACTTAAATGTATCACTTCCGTATAATGATTAAGATATATCTAAACGGTATTGTCCAATCATAAATAGGCTCTATCCCTTTAGATAGAGCCGTTTAACTATTCGTAATAAATACTTAAAATCTAAACTTGAATACATTATAGGACTAGCGCATATATTACTATTAGATCGGGAATAATTTACTTTATGCAATTCAACTAAAAATATAGGTTTTAATCTTAATAAAAGCACAAAAGGATGTGAACTGCCCCGTAAAAGTTAGACACCAATCTAACTTTTACGGGGGTTTTTTATGTCAAAAGTAAGAGTTGAACAACGTATTCAAGCGGTTAACGATACTTAAATGGATATGAATCCATGCGTGAAATCGCGAAAGATATCGGCGTCACAAATCGGGTTGTCAGTGACTGGGTTCGCCGTTATCAAGAAAATGGTATAGAGACTTTCTTAAAGTCCTATACAAAATATTCCGCTGAATATAAAATGAATGTACTAATTATATAATCAAAGTACGCCCATCATAAATCAAGGAGAACCAAAATGAAAAACTTAATTGTGCTATCGATATTTATAGTTTTACTATTAATTAGTGGATGCTCTCAAACAAGTTCAAAAGAAAGTAAAGATTTTATGGAGATCATTGGTGATATATCGGTATCTAAAATTGAAGTTGGTGATGGGAGAACTGGGGAAAGACATAGTATTACTGAAAAAAAAAAAATACAACAATTTAATCAGCTTTTTAATGAACGTGAATATAGTGAAATTGAAAATCAAGAAGCAGGAGTGGGATATATATATATGGCTGTTCTTTATAACAACAAAGAAGTTCATATAACATTTCTGGACGATGAAATAAAAATTGATGATACTTATTATTCACTGGATAAGTCGATATTAGAAAAAGATATATCCAATTTATTGAAGTGAAAGAAAAATAGTTTAAAAGAGGATTGATTACTTTCCATCAATCCTCTTTTTTTAAAAATTTAAATTTTATTATGCCATTAAATATCCTAGAGTTAGGATCGACTTTTTTACATAACATTAAGCAATTCACCACTTTTTTAGTGCTAAATTTTTTGTTTTTGTAACTGCTTGTTGTGATACCTCAAGTAAATTTGCAATTTCAATATCTTTTAAATTACTAACATAAGCTAAGAACAATATGTTTTTTGTCTGTCAGTAAATTTAGGTTGAGAAGTGAATTAGATGGATGACTTCGAGTTATTTCAGATGATAGGCAATGTAGGTTTCCCTATGGTATTATCTATTTATTTGCTGTTACGTTTTGAAAAAAAGTAGAAAAGTTAGAAGAAGTCATACAAGATTTAGGTAAAGTAATTTCACAAAAAAAGCAATAATTTATTCTATATTATCTGGATATAACTGATACTTTACCCCTGAAATTTTTTGTAATGATTAGATTGAGCACAAAAAATAAATTTTGACATCCTAATTATCCTAAACTAGGCTACAAAACAGCATTCTTAAGGAATTCTATTTTGTAGTTTCTTACTTTCTTTTACACGTAATAAGCATTTTATCATCTATTAATTGTGTACTGTTGCAACCGTTTAAATAATTCTTCCTCTACTGCTGTTTTTAAAGCCTGGTTCGTATAATTCAAGTGAAGATCTTCCCCTGCAGTACGAATTTGAATATCGCTAAAATATTCGCTAATACGCTGCCACCGTATTACTTGTATTCCCCTTCTTTTTAATAGTTGTTTGGATTTGTAATACTCATTTTTCAACTCCTTTAACAAATATCTTTGCTTTTAATCCTCGAATACTGTAAACGTTTTCACAAATTAAATCAAAGTCCCTAAGGATATGGAGGGCGTTATAAAGAATAGATTTTAAAACCACAAAATTATAATTGGAATAAATGGTTTCGTAGTATTATAATGGAATTTAATTAATTGGATAGGAGGTGTGGTATTGTTTAAAAATAAGCATAACAAAAAGAAATTTGGTGTTTTTACAGCTATTTTGCTCTCTCTCGTTTTAATAGCAGGGATATTAGCTTTCTACTTTAATATTTATCCTGGTGGATACTCAATAAAAGAGAATTCAGAGGAAGTAACTGTCTTAAAGAATAATTTCTTGAAAAATGGCGAAAAACTCACTTTTACTGTTTCAGAAGAAAATGAATTAAAATTGACCTTATTAAAAAATGAAGTAAATCAATTAATCTCTATGTGGTTAGTAAGCCTTTTAGGAATATCTTCTTTGTTAATTGTATTGGTAAATAATGTACAAAGAAAAGGAAATTACGTTTTTATAATAGCTTCTGTACTAATAGTAATACTTATTCCACTGGTAATATATGTATATAACAGTAATTTATATAACATAGAACAGTTAATTAAAGATTTAAGAATATAATAAAGATGAATTGTTAACTCATATATCAAATAATGATGTAATTGATTCCGTATATGACATAAACTTAAAGTCTTTAGTAATAAGGCTATAACCTGCTAATGCAAAAGCAATAACTAACGAGATAATTCTTAATATTTTTAACATTACTTCTCCCTCCATTTAAATCACATTATTGTGAACTCTATTTTTGGTTATGAAAATCGAATTCTTTCTTCCACTAACCTCCCTGTTAGTTGAATAATACTTTTCCTTAATCATCAGGGTTTTCTTTAAGAATCCAAGGAATATTAGCTAAAAAGCTGAATTGTAGGACTGGGGCAGGGAAACCTTCTGGCACAAACTCTAAATCCTCTGAAAATCCGAATACGAAATTCTCTATTTCTATAGTGTTCATTTCTTTAAAGTTAGAAGAAGTACACAATTCGCCTTCTAACACTCTTCCAACGAGATGATAATCCCCTAAGTATAAACGTGTCCCTGCTTCCTCAGTAGGGAATTCTGAAAGATGTGCTGGTTTTGCTGGATGAATCCCAAAATTGTTGAAAATATCGGATACAGAAGTCTTTAAATACTTCGAAGCTCTAACATAATTTTTACAGTATAAGCAGTTACAGACCTCTATATCTTTGTTATAAAATTCTCGTGTTCTATCAATATCAACTTCTAATAACCATTTTCCTAATCTAATCTGTTGCAACATTGTAATCTCCGTTCTATCTTAATACACTGTTTTTTAATTAATTCATATTCAACTAATCTAACTCTGTACCCCTTTCCTTATTCAACTAAACTGCCCCGGTAGTACAATACGTTCAACAAAAAAAGAGCGTAATCCCTCTAGGATTAACGCACCCGATAGTGAAAAAGCAACTGCACCTCTTCTGCAACCGCCCCCATCAGTTCAAGAATACCTCGCCCCCACCGGTTTCAATTCATCTTTCATCACTAAATTAAGTTAGACAGCCCTAAATTTTCAAATAATTTATTTCCACTATTTGTCGAAAAATATTCTATCTAACAATTCAAAAAAATATTGCTATTTTATTAAAACTATCGTTTAATTAGTTCTGCTTGAAAAAAATTATTGTAAAGGAATGTGGTTAATTGAACAGATTTTTCCGTGGTGCAATAGCAGCAGCTCTAATTGCATCAACACTTGCGGCTTGTACACCAGCAGACAAAAAGACAAAGGTACAAGAAAAAGATGATTTAGCGGCAGTAAAACAATATTCCGATAATTATTTATCAAAAGTAGATGCTAATTATTCATTTAAATTTGCCAAAGGTCTTGAAGAATTTAAAACAAATGAAAAGCTAGGATATCGTCCAGCAGGATCTGAAGCAGAACTAAAAACGGGCGAAAAAATTGCAGATGAAATGAAGAAAATTGGGCTTACCGACGTATCAAAAGATGAATTTACAGTTGATAGTTGGACATTCGAAAAAGCAGATATGACCTTCAATACCGTTGATGGTAAAGAAAAATCAGCAGTTTTAGGTGCATATCAAACTAATTTTGATACAAAGGGAACAAAAGAATTTGATGTTGTTTATGCAAATCGTGGAACAGCAGAGGATTTGAAGAACCTTGATATTAAAGGCAAGCTCGTACTTATAGATGTAAACCAACGAGAAGATTGGTGGGTTAACTACCCTGCCTATCAAGCTCATTTGAAAGGCGCAGCTGCAATTATAGCAGTGCAAAGTGAAGGTTATAGTGAAGTAGATGGCGATGCTTTAAATGCACAAGATATTTGTGGACCTGATGATGCCCCTGCATTCTCTATGTCCCAAAATAATGCCAAAGAATTAAAGCAATCACTAAAAGCAAATAACAATAAACTTACTGTTAACTTTGATGCAAAATCTACAGTTAAATTCGACCAACCAACATATAATTACTATGGAAAAATCGAGGGTAAAGATCCAGAATCATATATTATCCTTTCAGCACATTACGATTCTTACTTTGATGGCTTCCAAGATGACAATGCAGCGATTGCCCTAATGATGGGTGTAGCAAAAGGTTTAATAGACAGTGGCTATAAACCTGAGAAAACAATTATCTTTAATGCATTAGCCGCTGAAGAATGGGGCGTTTCAAATACGCGTTATGACTGGTCTACTGGTGCATACAATCAGATTTTCCGCATCCATCCTGAATGGGTTGGGAAAGCATTTGCCGACATGAACTTTGAGCTTCCTGCTTATGAACATACAACGACAAATGAAATTCGTGCAGATTACGAGTTGAATAACTTCTTAACTAAGTTTACGAAGTCCGTACCATCAGTAGACGGCGTATATAAAGACGGCATTTCTGTTGTATCACCATTACGTACTTGGTCAGATGATTTTTCATTCTCCATTGCAGGTGTTCCATCATTACGAAATGACTTCCAAGATAGTGAATTCATGCATTCACATTATCATACACAGTACGACAATGAAGATACGTATAATGGACAAGCTTTAGAATTCCATCTGAATTTATATGGTCTACTAGCTATGCATTATGACCAAACAGCAGTAACACCACTTGACTTTACAATGAGATTAGATGCTTTAGAGAAATCTATTAAGCCTGATGTCTTTAAGACTGCTAATGTTTCTTCAAAAGAGTTAACGACTGCTATTGATGAAGCTGCTAAAACTGCTAAAGAGATTAGTGCTCAAGTAGAAAAAATTAATGCTAACTATACAAAAGCTTTAGTCTCTGGTAATGAAAAAGAAGTGAAAAAGCTCTATGATGACAGTCGCTCATTAAATAGTAGCTTATTAACTACTTACAAATATGCTCAAGATCAATTCGTACGTTTAACTTGGGAAGACGAACCAATTTTCCCTCATGAACACGCACAAAATAATATTCCTAACTTACAAGGTGCAATCAAAGCTCTTGAAAAAGGTAAAGCTGGTAAAGCACTAGATGATTATTTATTGGCAATTGACAACAACTGGTATGGATATAGCTTTGACAAAGAAGTATTCGATTACTTCACGAATTATGTACTAAAGCAACCTGCTGATCGTCTAATGTGGGGTGCAGGTCGTATAATGGGCCATGAAAACTTATATGACACAGTAGCTTCACTGAAAAAGAAACGTGACCAAAAGAATGCAGATGTTTCTAAAGAATTATCAACTCTAAATGCTGCACTTGAAAGACAAGAGAAATTACTAAAAACTTCTGTTGAAGATGAAGTGAAGAGCATTCATGAGTTACATGCACAACTAGAAAAAATGAAATAACATTTAAACTAACTACCGAAAAGGCTGAGAGTAGAATTATACTCTCAGCCTTTTGTATAGTTCTCTTTCAAAATTTAATTTTTAAGTACTAATCAATAAAATCAATAGTTTTTCAAACATTACTATTAAATTTCTATTTATACATACAATGTATAAATAGCGCTTACATTTGAATAATAGATTCAAATCCTATTTTACAACACCTATATTTCGCACTCAAACGACAAGTTTCTGTTATATAACAAAATATTTTTTTGCATTAAAATAATTATATTAATATATTTTAAAAGAATCAGAAAATTCATATATAACAATTATCTATAAACTAGGTATTCTATATTAAATTATATAAACATAGTTATTTTTCATTTTTAATTTTTCGGATTAAGCAGTATTTTCTGATAACTTGTTGCTAAATAAATATACATTACGTTATGATATATATAATTACTATTGTTCTAAACGGTTATTATAGTTTTAAAAAGCGAATATTGAGGTTTTTTGGGGATTTGGGGGGAATCAAATGATAGAGTTCAAAAATGCAAACAAGTACTATGGTGATTTTCATGTCTTAAAAGACATTAATTTGACGATTAACAAAGGTGAAGTAGTGGTTATTATCGGTCCATCTGGTTCCGGTAAAAGTACATTATTGCGCTGTATTAATCGATTAGAGACCATTTCTGAAGGTTCACTTACTGTTAACGGTATTGAAGTGAATGATAAAAAAACGGATATTAATAAGCTACGCAGAGAGATTGGAATGGTTTTCCAACACTTTTATCTATATCCGCATAAGACGGTTTTAGACAATATTACTCTAGCACCTATTAAAGCATTGGGGCAATCAAAGGAAGAGGCAAAAAAGACAGCGCATGCTTATCTAAAAAAAGTAGGCATTCCTGATAAAGCAGATTCTTTCCCATCACAGCTTTCAGGTGGTCAACAACAGCGTGTAGCAATTGCTAGGGGGTTAGCAATGCACCCAGAAATTATGTTGTTTGATGAACCAACATCTGCACTTGATCCTGAAATGATTGGGGAAGTTTTAGATGTTATGAAATCATTAGCAAAAGAAGGTATGACAATGGTTGTCGTAACACATGAAATGGGCTTCGCTAGAGAAGTGGCCGACCGAATTATTTTCATCGATAAGGGGCAAATACTTGAGGATGCAGATCCAACTGAGTTCTATAAAGAGCCTAAAGAAGAACGGGCAAAATTATTCCTCAGTCGGATATTAAATCACTAATACAATTTAGGGGGACTTTATGATGTTCAAACGTAAAAAGGGGTTATTTTCAATCTTACTTTTAGCAATCATGGCTGTATTCATGTTAGCTGCTTGTGGGGACAAAGATAAAACAACTGGCGGCAAAGATAAAGATGCATTACAAACTATTAAAGATAACGACAAAATCGTTTTTGGTGTAAAAAACGATTCAAATCTATTTGGTTTAAAAAATCCAAGCACAGGTGAAATTGAAGGCCTTGATATTGATATCGCAAAAGAAATTGCAAAAAGTATTTTAGGTGATGCATCAAAAGTTGAATTTAAAGAAGTAACGTCTAAAACGCGTATTCCAATGTTACAAAACGGTGATATTAATGCAATCATTGCAACTATGACAATTTCTAAAGAACGTAAAAAAGAAGTAGATTTCTCTGACGTTTACTTTAATGCCGGTCAATCTCTACTCGTTAAAAAAGGTAGCAAAATTAAATCAATCGATGATATAGATAAGTCAACAAAAGTAATAGCAGTAAAAGGCTCTACGTCAGCTCAAAATATCCGTGAAAAAGCTCCGGAAGCACAAGTTTTAGAATTTGAAGACTACGCTCAAGCTTTTTCGGCTTTAAAAGCTGGTAAAGGTGATACTTTAACAACTGACGACGCAATCCTTTACGGTATGGCTGACCTAGACAACAACTATGAATTAGTAGGTGGGAAATTCACTGAAGAGCCTTATGGAATCGCAGCTAAAAAAGGTAATACTAAATTAGTAGAGGCTATCAACAAAGCATTAACAGAAATAAAAGACAATGGCCGTTACGATGAGATCCACAAAAAATGGATTAAAAAGGACTAATCCTCCGTTCACCATTTAGTACTTAACAGCTACTTGTTAAATTAATAGACTTTAACAGGCAGTAAACCTACTCTAATGGATTCCTGTTAGTTACATTAGGTATGTACTGTCTGTTTTTCTTCATCTTTTTAAGAAGCAGAGACTTTACGAAAACACACTCACGTATTTAAAGGAGTGATTCATTATGCTAGATTTTACGATATTAACAGAAAACTGGGATATGTATGCTGAAGGCTTTAAAGTAACACTGCTATGTAGTTTACTAGCGCTTGTTGGTAGCTTTTTATTGGGGACTATATTAGCGGTATTCCGAATTGCTCCGATTAAACCACTGAACTGGATTGGTACCATCTATGTTGAATTTTTCCGTAATATTCCGCTACTGATTATTGCATTCACTATTTTTGTTGGATTGCCTACTCTAGGTATTTCATTTGATGGATTTCAGGCCGGTACAATCGCACTGATTATTTATACCTCAGCCTTTATCGCTGAAGCTATTCGTGCAGGTATATTAGCGGTACACAAAGGACAAACAGAAGCCGCTCGTTCATCAGGTTTAACTTATATTGAAACGATGCGCTATGTTATTCTGCCTCAGGCCATTAAGATTGTAATTCCACCATTAGGTAACCAATTTATCAATCTCGTCAAAAACTCTTCTATATTAAGCGTTATTGCTGCCGGCGAATTAATGTATCAAGCAGATTTAATTTCGCTTCGTACATTCGTTGTTTTTGACGTGTATATTATCGTTGCTTTATTTTACTTAGTTATTACTCTTCCTCTTAGTTATGGCGTTAACTATTTAGAAAAACGTCTAGCGGAGAGCAATTAGAAGGAGGTCGGGTACATGGATTTTGCAGGTGCGTATACTCCAGATCATTTGAAGTTTTTGTTAGAAGGATTTTTAGTTACATTAAAAGTTGCCGGTATTGCAATCGTACTCAGCTTCATCATTGGCGGCTTAATTGGGACAATTCGCTATGCGAAAATTCCTATACTATCGCAAATACTAGCTATTTTAGTAGAGCTTATTCGTAACGTACCGTTACTGCTTATCATTTTCTTCACTTTTTTCGCTCTACCTGAAGTTGGTATAAAATTGACCCCTACGATGGCAGCAATTATAGCTTTAACGATTTTTGAATCCGCTATGTTATCTGAAGTTATCCGAAGCGGGTTAAACTCCATTCATAATGGACAAATTGAAGCAGGTCGTTCTTCTGGTCTTTCTTATATCCAAACTTTGTGGCATATCGTTTTACCACAGGCTTTGCGGAGAATGGTACCACCTATTGTGAGTCAATTCATATCATTATTAAAAGATACGTCTCTTGCGGTAGTTATCTCATTATCAGAGCTTATGCATAATGGTGGCGTGATTTATGCACAGCCAGGCGGAGATAAATTTATCATGCCTATTTTTATCCTTATTGCAGGAATGTATTTCGTTGTGAACTATGCTCTATCAATAATTGCACGCCGTTTAGAATTGAAAACGACGTAATAAAAAAGGGTTATCGCTCCGTCGAATGTTTTCGATGCCAGCGATGACCCTTTTTTAATAATTATTTTAGTTTTGCTTGCGCTTCTTTTGGAATATCTGAAAGTTTAACTTCATCATAAGAGGATACGCCTTTTCCATCTTTTACATAAAGCATTAAATATGCATCTTTACGTAAGTTTTTACTTGCAGTGAATTCAAATTTTTTTTCTTCACCTTTAGTATTTACGCCTTCTAGATTGTAATGATACGTTTCAAATACTTTACCATCAGAAGCCTTACCTACCTCTTTCACGCCATCTTCTGTAATATGCACATAATAGTTATCTGCGTTCATACGGTTTAAATCCACTTTCTTTAACACTACAATACCAATAACACCAATTAGAAAAAGTGATGCAACTGCAATTAGAAATTTTTTCATTATTATCATCCTTCATTTTTATTATTTTGGGTAATAATTCGGTTATATGAATAAACGGTTAATACATAATAGATTCCATAAATAGCTGTGTAAGCGACCATCCATATGATGACAGGCTTAGTGAAATCCATTGAAAATAGGTTTGAAAATGCTGTTAATGCTACAGCACTATGCGCAAGACCAATTATAAGTGGGACAGCAAAAATTACGAGCACTTGTGATGCCACTGTTTTTCTCATTTCCCTTGCACTAACACCCATTTTATAAAGCATATTGTATTGCGATTTATCTTCTTCTGCTTCTGTTAGCACTTTGAAGTAGATAATACTCCCTGTCGCTGCTAAGAATACGAGTCCTAGGAAGCTACCAATAAATAGTAGTGAACCCATTCCTTCAATACTGCTTTGATAATCTTCCGGTGCGCTTGAAAATTGCGCTTCATCAGGTAATGAACTAGCAATTTCTTCCGATAAATCGGTTGTTGCATCATCTACTCCAATAGCACGGAATTGCACAGGCTTGCCCTGTTTTTCGAGTTCTTTATATTGCTCATTTGTGACTACAAGTGTCATACCAGCCTTAAAGTTTAGGACTGGGACATCATGATACCCTTTCAATGTAATCTCTGTTCCCTTTTCTGCTGTAATAGTCTTACCCGCATATTTAGGAGATAGATTTTCATGATAATCAGCATCAATAATAGTCGCTTTATTGTCTATTAATTGGAGTTCTTCTTTATGTTGAAGTTTCGCTAAATTGTTATATGTTGTTTCATCAATCACTGTGTAAATGCGTTTGTCTTCGTCGATGTCCATTGCAGATTTAATTTGTTTCGCTTCAAATGTGACGAACAATGCAGAGACGTTTTCATCGTATATTGTAGCAGGTAGTAATGATGTTACTTTGTCGTTATCGACATTCTTAGTTTGCTCGTACATAAAAGTGTTTGGATCAGCAAGCTTTACATTGTCATTAATATTGTAATAAAGACTGTAAACTGCGCCTCCAGCTGTTACTGTTGTTGCACTCAAAATTGCTATTACTGTTAGTGTACGGGCATTACCACGAACACGGTAAAGCAACTGAGAAATGGTCATTAAGTGTAGACCTTTCCAAAGCCACTTTTCACGGCGTTTGAATAATGTTAAAACAAAACTAGTAACACTATGGAATAGCAAGAATGTTCCTACGATAACTGTTGCTAAAATAACGAGCGGTGTGAGCATTCCTAAAATACGCCATACTTCGGAAGTTAATAAGTTTTGTAAAGCTAACCAGTAGCCAATTCCGATGCTCGCTAAACCTAAAATAGCAACAACCCAAGAAGGCTTTGGTGCTATTTCTCCTTTTTTCGATGCATGGAATAAATCGATTAATTTAAATTGATATATTAAACGATAACCCTGGAATGAAGTAATAAAGAAAATGATCAAGAATACGGATGCTGTATTTACCATGGCTTCCGTAGATAAAGTAAATGGTGCGACGACATCGTAACCCATTAAACGGATTAAAACCGTAACAAATAATTTTGAGCTAAGAAAACCAAGGAAAACACCTATCACTAATGAAAAAATACCAAGCAGTAAGTTTTCAAAGAATAACATGAAACCAATTTGACGTTTTCTAACACCTAATAAAGCATAAAGTGCTACTTCTTTTTTTCGTTTTTTCATGAAAAATGAATTTGAATATGCGATGAAAATGGCCACAAAGAAAATTAGTACAACGGCGGCTCCGCTCATCAGTGACCCCATCTTCTGTGAAGTTTTCGTCATCTCAGAGACGATATCACTATATTTTAAAGTAACGAAAGTAAAGTAAATGACAATGCTAAATACCATCGATGCGATATATAAAAAATATTGGGAAAAGTTTCGTGCAATATTTCTTCTTGCTAAACTAAATAATGTCATCAACCTCACCCCCAATTGCAGATAAAGTATCTAATATCTCTTGGAAAAATTCTTTACGCGTTTGATCGCGGCGGTAGATTTCCGTTGAGAGCTGTCCATCCTTAATGAATATAATGCGACGGCAAAAACTTGCGGCGAAAGCATCATGCGTCACAATCATAATCGTCGATTCATTGTTCTGATTAAGTGAACTTAAGCTTTCTAGTAAATCGGTTGCAGATTTTGAATCTAGTGCACCAGTCGGCTCATCAGCTAGAATAAGTGCAGGCTCTGTAACAATTGCTCTTGCAGCAGCTGTACGTTGCTTTTGACCACCTGAAATTTGATACGGATATTGACTAAGCAACGCTTCAATTCCAAAAACTTTTGCGATTTTTTGTACACGTTCTTCAATTTCTTTTGCAGGTACTTTTGTAATTGCTAACGGTAATAAAATATTTTCTTTTACGGTAAGAGAATCTAGCAAGTTGTAGTCTTGGAAGATAAAACCTAGATTGTCGCGTCTGAAATCTGAGAGCTCGGCTTCCTTCATATCATGAAGCCCCTTATCATTCATGAAAATTTTACCTTCTGTAGGCGAATCGATTGTTGCAAGGAGATTTAGTAATGTTGATTTACCTGCACCTGATGGACCCATAATCCCAACGAATTCACCATGTTCAATTTGAAATGAAATATTTTCTAATGCTGTGTAAACATTTGGTGTTTTGCCATATATTTTTTTTACGTCTTCTATTTTTAATAATGATTCCATTTGCGTCACCTCTGTTGTCATTTGTTGATATACACACTATATCGCCCCATCCTTACAAAATAATTGTCGCAACCTTACAGGAACCTTAAATCTTGTTAGGGTGCTGTTAACTGTTATTTACACTAATCAAAAAAGGACTTACCCAAATTAAGGAAAGTCCTTTTACATCTTTATTTTCTCGTTGTGTGTAAATCTGATGCTTCATCAAAATAGAAGCGTCGTTTGCCTTTTCCAAATGCAACAAGCAAAGCATGGAAGAACAAAACAACTATTATTACTATTTCAAGTAAGTTAGTACCCAGTACTAAAAATACTTTTAATTTATAATACGGTGAACCGATTTGTAAATTCATTTGACTGAAAACGCTTAGTACAAAGAATGAAAAGTAAGTAAGATAAATAGCACCAAAGCGTTTAAACAAACGTTTATTTGTATCTATAGTGCTTACTTTACTATCATAGCGGAAACGCATAATTTTCGAACCAATTGTATGTCCATTCCACAAAATTGGAATGACAAAAAATAAAATGAAAATGAAAATAGATTTAATTAAAAAATTTACAATTAAATTTGATTCAATAAATGTGGTGCCTAGTTGTCCAAGTATATCAATAATAAAAATATCAATAAGTAATGCAATTAATACAGGCATCGCACGAACATCATCGAGCGCAGTCAATCTTTCCGCTTTCTCATTAATGCTTTCCTTTGATGGGAACAATGCTAAAATAGCGGGTGCGATGAAGAAGCCAACTATCCCACCTAACGTATTAAGTATCAAATCATCGACGTCAAAAATACGATACGCACAATTATAAATACCGTAGATGCCTGTTACTTGTGTTATTTCGTAAAATAATGTCAATCCAAAAGTTAAGCCCAGCGCTCTTTTCCAGTGTTTTCTCTTTTGAAAGAAATAACGTAAGTAAACGCCAAACGGTAACAGTAATAGGAAATTGAAAAAAGCTTGATAAAAGGCCGGCTGTTTGACTAATAATGCATATGTACTTGGCTGAGATAAAACCACTCCACTATTTCCAAACATGTCTGAGATAAAAATAAACGGCATCAGTGAATAATGTTGTGTACCTGGCTGTTGCATAATACAAGTATTACGTGATTCTGGCAATGGTAGTAGGACTAAAAATAAAGCGCTGATAAAATAAAAAATAAATGAAAATACGATTAGCGTCGTTGATAATGGCAAGTATCCATATTTACGATAAGTATAAATAAGCCACGGTACAAAAATGACAAAGGCCAATAGGATAAATACAATCATTGCGACGTAAATTGGTTGTGTATAAGCGGACATACTCTTACCCCTTTCGTCATTTAATCATAAAATAATTCTCATCATATCAAAAAAAGCATTCAGATTAAAAGTATTTAAACTATAATCGAATGCCTTTAGTTACATAATCAATTTGTTATTCGCCTGCTATAATGCGCTCTTTACAAAAGCTCAAAATAATTTCTTCTTCATCTTCTTCTAGACCAAATTCCAGCATTTTTTCAGTACCTTTATCGATGATGAAGTAATTCGCAAGCTTAAAGTCGGCCTCTTTTTTCCCAACGATTGCGCGGATTTCAAGACCACCTTCTACAAATAACTCGTCTTCTTCATCTACTTCGATATCTAATAAGAATTCAAAGCGTTGCCCCTCAATAATATTTGTGGGATCTAAAATTTCATCCATCGTATATGCTAAAATGTCCATAAAGAATCGCTCCTCTTTTTGCATGTATCAATCATTAATATTAAAGCAAAAATGCGATTAGTAAAGTTTTTAGATGATTTACCTGTACTTTTCGATAAAAATTGAAGGAGTTATGACGATGCAGACGTTATTTTACTATCAAAATGCAATGATGAAAGAGTTTTCAGCAAATGTTTTAAGAAAAGGTATTGAAGAGGATGGGCGCGTATTTGTCGTGCTTGATAATACATCATTTTATCCTACTGGTGGTGGTCAGCCTCATGATACAGGTACACTAAATGATATTGAAGTAGTCGATGTCGAGAAAGTTGGCGATGAAATTCGTCACTATATTACAGAAGCTTTGCCTAATGACGCCGAAATGATAGAGGGCGTACTAAATTGGGACCGACGTTTTGATCATATGCAACAACATGCAGGACAGCATATTTTAACAGCAGCCTTTATTGAATTATTCGGCTACCAAACTGTTAGTTTCCATTTAGGGAGAGGTACTGTGACCGTCGATTTAGATGTTGAGAATATTACTGAAGAGGAGCTTATAGCAGCAGAGGCACTAGCTAACAAAATCATTTTAGAAAATCGACCAATTGAAACAAAATGGGTGACAGAAGATGAATTAGAAAACTATAATCTACGTAAAGCGCTGAGTGTGACAGAAGAAATCCGCCTAGTTATCATACCAGATTACGATTATAACGGCTGTGGTGGTACTCATCCCACTTCTACTGGACAAGTGAGCGCTCTTAAAATTATGCATATTGAAAAGCAAAAGAGGAAAGTGCGCGTGCATTTCGTATGCGGTGGGCGCGTATTAAGTGCGCTACATTGGCGCAAAAATGAACTAAGTAAAGTGGCTAAACTGGCAAGTGCCCCTGAAAATGAAGTGGCCGATACAGTTTCTAAACTATTAACTGTGCAAAAAGGATTAGAGAAAGCTTTAGATGCAGCCAAAGATCAGTTACTAACTTATGAAGCAGTAGAACTTGCAAAAGCAGCTAAAGACGGTGTTATTGGTGCTGTTTATGCAGAACGCTCTATTCAAGAATTGCAAAAATTAGCTCGACTTGTAATAGCAGAAAATGAAAATGTCGTAGTGTATCTTGTAGCAGACCAAGGAGATAAATTACAGTTTGTTGCTGCTCGTGGTACAAATGAAGTTGATATGAGTATGAAAGCTATCTCTACAGTAGTGCTACCATTATTAAATGGTAAAGGTGGCGGTAGCGATGCCTTTGTACAGGGTGGTGGAGAACATACGATGACGGGTGCTGAATTACTAGAGAAGATGAGAAGTGTTCTATAAAAAAACGACCAGTTTTCTTTCTATTTCACTATAAATGAATCCCCTTTTCTTAAAAAGGGGACTCCAGTTTGTCGACGAAAGGCATTCAGAATGGTCATATCCTGAATGTCTTTGTTATTTCTATATATTTTGGTTATTGAAAATCCTCTTAGGGTATTAACTTTTATGCCATTTTTGGACTTTGCCAAGTCCAATTCGAGTTTGTCTACAGTCTGAAGGGATCTCGTCATCATTTTTCATCGCCTCAAAAGATTTGTTTTTATTACATATGTAGTTGATTGGAGCGGAGGTGGCGACTCCTGCGGGAAAAGCGGGACAGTCCAAGACCCTGCAGGAGCGTAGCGACGAAGCGACTTGGCGCCCGCCCGCGGAAAGCGTCCACCGTAGCGGAAATCAACGGTCTTATCTATTTTTAAAAATGAAAAAGGCGATTTTCCACTATAAATTAAACGATTATGCAAATGCCCGCGGTGAAATAGAGTGGACTATTTTCACATGCGGGCATTTTAACTACTATTTACTTAAAAACTTAATGACCAGTAAAAGGAGTATAATCTTGTATGAAAAATACAGCATCAATGAACCTAAATATTAACTACAATGAGTATTCTTAATGGGGAATTAAGCAAATAACCTTTTACATATAAAAATTTATGGAAATAAAACACAATGTAAAATTCCTCTTATTTATAAAAAAGCATTTTATTATCGACTATTATATCAGCTATAAAGTCATTCCAATCTGATACTAATGAGTTATGACTGAATGCATCTGGGCGTTCAACTTGGTAATTATTCATTGGCGATTTCTCGAAAAACACATTCCAATCGTTCGGCTCTTGGTAACGTTCCAATTTACTTTCTTGTTGCACGTTCTTTTGGTATGAATCGTAAGCTGCAGAGACAGCTGTATCGAATCCTTGTTGAAGTTCTTTATCCTGTAGGCTATTACGCAACCGTTTCGCCCAATTCTCAACCATTTCATGATTCAATTCGCCATATGCTTCGCGATTCCTAGTATACGGATTATTTTTTGTCTCTTCTTGACGTTGATTTATATCTTCTATTTTATAGTTAAAGAATGATAAATACGCAGTCTCCATCTTACTAGCTAGTTCCGGTGATACGCCGTCTTTTTGAATCAGCAATTCTAACTTCATGCCTAAAAATCCAAGCTCTACTCCCAGCTGCTCCTCGCTTACGGAAGTTGATTTTTGGTTAGTTAATCGGCGTTGTACCGCTTGATAAAAAGCTGCTACCGCATTTAATTCCAATGTTGTATACGGATTTTCTTTAATCTTGATACGGTTCTCATCTATTTTAGCAATAACTAAGCGTAGAATATCCCCCATAAAATACGAATCTCGTTCCAACCATGCATCCGATGTACCTTTAATAAAAGTGTAATCGGGGTTTGCTTCAACAAAATTTCCGTATTTAGCAAGCTTATATTGATATATCCCTTTAATCGATTGCTCCATTAAAGCTGCTTCTCCTATTACTTCATTTCTTTCAAAAAATGCGCCTACAGAATCAATAAAAGCATTCGATATTCTTGTTAACCCGCGACCAAAAATTTCATCTAGTTTAGCAAACTGCGCCACTTGTTCTTCACTTTCAAAATCACGTTCAATACGCATTTTAAATGTGATATATTCGGAAGCTAGATAATCGATATGCTCGCCAATAGCAGGAAGTCGATCAAAAGAAATCCCACCTTTTGTACTCACATTAAATTCAACCATCTTCCAGAATATTTCCTTTGGTAATCCTTGTTGTTGAAATTCCTCTTCTGTAAGCGATTGCATTTTAACTCGCTTATTTGCAGAAAAATATATCGGTAAACGTTCCTGTGCTTGGGCAATATACTTTTCTTTCAATCGTCTAACTGTTTGTACATCTAAATAGGGCTTTAACATATTATTATTTTCACCGACTTGCGCTGGTTGTTGTTCAGGCAGTGACACTCTATTTTGTAAATAATAATTGTTCACCTTATATGTCACCCTCCTTTTATTAATAATTATCGATTATGTGAACTTATAACGACCAATAATATCTGTATGAATATTTTAACAACTTAACGTAAACGAAACTAGTCTTATTTATAAACCGTAAGCGTAATAGACACAAACACCTATGTTATAACCTATACTTAAAGCGAAAATCTGCTTCTGAAAGGTTTGATTATAATTGAAAATTGTAATTATTGATGGCGGCATTAGCGGTTTATATGCTGCGATTGCCCTTCAAAAAAGACAATTAGATGCTGAAGTGTTCGAAGCCACACCTTCTTTCCAACCCGTTGGTGCTGGTATTGGCATTTGTTCGAATGCCATGCAGGCACTTATGAAAATGGCGTTAGTGAAAAGGTCTATAGAGATGGGACGTCTTTGACAACGTAAGTGTTTCAAAATAGAAATGTAAAAAATATTGAACACAATCGATTTTGGTGCCATTGAAGGGTAGCATTTACTACTTTTTTGGTTGTCTTTTGTATTATATAAGGGTAAATAAGTAATTAAAACAATTATATAAATTACTTTAAAAATTACCATAATTATGTAATGATTGTGCAAACAGGAGGGATAAAATGAAGAAAATAAAAATTACAGGAACTTTGTTAGTTTTATTTATTGCTATCTTCACTTTAGGAGGTCTAAAAGCGTCAGCTTCAACCTTAGATTTATCAGAAGGACAAAAATTGGAATATTACAAACAATATGAGAAAATTGTAAACGAAATAAACTTAGGAGAACCAAATTCAACATTAGAACTTGAACCATTTGAAAAATATACTTCTAAAGATTTTGTTGAACCTTTAGAATTTAAAAAGTATGCAATTGAAAGAGCTAATGTAATGTATAATATTGTTTCAGATGGTATTACTCCTTTCAGTACAGTTTCAGCTTCAAAATCGAAAACTGTAACGTCTAATGGTACAAGTGTTGGTCTTACTATTAAAGGTTCTTTTACTACTAATTATGATTCTTTATTAAAAAAACAAATGTTTTTTGGGGTTAATAGCATAACCGTGACACCTTCAAAAGGAACATGGACTAAATCTACTTCTTCTGGTTATAGTTATAACCTAATGGATATGGGTACTACTTATGAAATTACAGCAAGTGGTACAATTTCTATAAATAATCTAAAATCAAATCATAATGTTATTGTAGAATTTTATTGTGAATCAGATGGTTCAGTCAGCTAATAAAAAATTACAGAAAGAACCATCTGTGTATTCAGATGGTTTTTTTGATAGTAAAGTTAGAAGTTTCGTAACATCTGTGAGCAAGCCCTGTACTGCACCGAAAACGACGATCTTTATTAAAAAGTGGCTTCCACTACTCTTTTTTCTTGGCCAGAGAGAAGATAATCAGGAAGTGTCAACGGTAAATTTCTGACTGGAGTAAAGCGGAAGAAATTTAAGGAGTGGACACGTGTGAATGTTCCCATCCTCTTGTGCTCTTCCAACATGTAATAACTTTTGTCATCATTCAAATCACCTTCATTATGAAGATTAAAATTTCTTTTTGATGTGAAGTTCTAAAAAAGGCCGCTAAGTGCTGAAAAATTTATCAGTACGTAGCGACCCTTTTATTATTTTATCGAATGTAATTCTACTACAACAACTTCAGGTAAATTAAATAATCGAACGGGCATTAAGCTATTGCCAAGCCCCCTACTTATAACTTGAGTCATATTATCGGTTTCAATTGTTCCAGACGTATATTTTGGGAAAAATCCTTGTCCTGGTGCGATAAGGCCACCAACACCTGGTAAACGGAATTGACCCCCATGTGCATGACCAGAAAACGCTATATCAATATTATTTTCAGCATATATTTTCATATTTTCAGGACGATGGGCTAATAAAAGCTTAAAAGTAGTATTTGATTGGTGGAGAAGGGCAGTATCTAACATTTCTTGTGTGTCTGTGCCTGCAAGCGGGTCTTCAATACCTACAATTTGAATCGTCTCTCCACCCTTTTCAAAAGGAATGGTACTGTTTGATAATACTTTAACGCCCAGTTCAGTAAGTGCTTCTTTAATTTCTGGAACTCTATTTACCGCTATTTCATGGTTACCTGTAACATAATAAACAGGTGCAATTTTTACAAAACCAGCGACAGCCTGCATACTACTTTCTAAATCATAACGGTTACAATCAATAATATCTCCCGTTAGAAAAATAACGTCGGGCTTTGCTTCTAATACCTCTTTTATAAGGCGCTCCTGTTCATTGCCAAATGTAGCATCATGTAAATCAGAAACTTGAACGATGCGCATTCCATCGAAAGATTTTGGTAATTTCTTAGACTCTATTTTATACGTCGTTGTGACTAGCCCTTTGTTGTTCCCTATACAAAAGATCACAACTAGTACTACGCCGATCATTATACGTAAAATTTTCTTCAATGGGCATCGCTCGTTTCTTTCATCTATTTTATACTAAAGGATTTTCCACTCTATCTTTGCTACTTCTATATTATCTGCATTCCATTCTTATCAATCTTCAGCTTGAGGATACAATCTTAAACCACTTACATCATTCACATTAATATGTTTTGGTACTTTTAATACTACATATATAGAGTTGTCACGCTCCAATATTTCATCGGCGTCAGATATTTCCATAGCACTATTAATAAATGGAAACATGCCTATTTCATCAGTAAACAAATTCCCTTTAATCTCTACTGATTCAGGTTTTTTAAAGTTTAGTGTATGATTATCTGTCCATCTAATCAAAGTAGACTTAACCTTTGCTGTTAAATCTAAATTTAAAAGAACACTATTTATAGCATAAACTTTCCCTTCAATCTGCTGATTTTTTGCATCTGTCCAATGAACAATCACTTGTTCTCTAATATATTCATCAGGGGATGCTAATTCCAAGTCCAATTGCTCACCTTCAATAGTATAAGTCCATTGATCTACTAGGAATTTTTCATCTTCTGCTGTTAACTTATTTGCTAATGCATTTTTCACGAAAGTTTTATTTGTATTAATTCTTTGCTGTACTTCTGCATTTGTTAAATGGGAAAACTCTGTTGACTTTATGGCTGGATAGATACTTAAAGATAGTATAAGCAATACAATATACGATAATATGATTATTTTCGTAGGACGCTTTACTAGCTCTAATTGTTTCGCCTTCTTGTAAAAATAACGGATAACTATAATAGTTATGAACAAATAAATAATAAAGGGTAGCAATGTCATAGCCACTAAACTCATGTGCCCTTCACCTCCATACGGGAACCAATAGCATTTGCTATGAAGAAACAAAAAATAGCGATAGCGCTATTAAATACTGTAAAAGATACGAAATTTGGATATTGTTCATAAAAATAATTACTAATAAACATACTTAATTTTGAACCATTATAGGTGAAAAATAATACGATAAAAACTACAATGAAAATCTTCGAAATTTGTAACAATGTTCCAACAAAATAGCCAATTGCAGCAGTAGTAATACTTACGATAAAGACGGCAAGTGCATTAATAAAGAATACTTTTGGTTCATTGAAGATGGTCATACCTTCAGCAAATTTTTTATCGGTAAATAACACTACTACACTATAAATAAAATAGTTTGAAAGCATAACTGTGAAAGTCAAAAATGCACCCATATAAATTAGAGTAATTATATCTGTAATGCTATTGACTCTTGGAGAACCTAGAAACGGTATGATTTCCTTGCGTACTCCCTTTCTCGTTAAAGTAACACCAACATAAAATATCCAAAGAATAGACAGCATGAAAATTCCAGCAGGTGAATAGATAATAAATTCTAGCGAGACATTTTCTGCTCCCTTGCCCATCTGACCTGAACCACTAAATGCGAACAGCACTACCCCCATTATCTGTAATACAATTAAATAGACTAGCATATTAGCATGTGCATGTAGCTTCAACTTTAAATGAGCCTTCATAGCATTTGTCGTTAAAGACATTATGCATACCTCCTTCATATCAACCGCTATTTATCAATTCTTAATTCCTCATCAGACCATACTTTCACATCTTTTGGTACAGAAAGTAGTAAATAATATGGACTACCGGAATACCCATCTCCTCCCCATTCTAGCGAGGAACTATCCCATATCGAATCTTCATTATTATTAAATAATGTATTGTCACTCATTGTGGCATAAGTTAACTTTGTAATAACTGTTTTTTTGATAAGCATAGTTTTTGAATCTGTCCATGAGATTGTTGGTACATTCAATTTATTCGTAATGTCTATATTCTTTTTTACAAAGTTTGCACGATATAATTTCCCTGTAATTTGCTGCTTTGTTGAATCCGATTTTTGTACGACGACACTTACTGAAATACTTTCATTTGGATTTTCCATTTTTAGATAAAGTTCTTTTTCTTTATAAAGTAGCGCCCATTCATCTATTAAAAACTGATCTGCATATTGTTCCGTTTTACTTTTTAGTAAAGCTTTATGAAGTGCTTTATTTTCATCATTTAGTTTCTCTCGTTCAGCATCTGTTAACATTTGGACTTCATTTTTGGATATGGCGAAATAAATAATTGGCGATACGACAAGAATTGCTACATACACACCAATGAAAATTTTTACTGGTCGTTGGTTTGCATATATGGATTTGGATTTCGTGCGTATGAAAATGACGATTAGAGATACAAATAGGAGAATTAATAAGAACGATAAAAATAACAAAAGGTCGAAACCCTTCACCCTCTCACCTCCAAATTATTTGCCATCATCGCTGATAGAATGAAGAGTATCGCACTTGTGAGCAGATTTACCGCAAAATACAATATCGGGTGCATCCCAAGTTGCCTTATAGATAGTAAAATTTCTTGACCAAGTTCAGTAAACAGCATAGAAAAACATGATGCACTAATGATGCACATTACTAACTTAGATTTCTGCATAATCATGCCAAAAAAGTATCCCACTGAAGCCACGCATAAGATGACCACTATAAAAGCTGCAATATTTTTTAAAAATATTCCAGGTGCATTGAACACATCTTCCATAGCAATAATATTCTGATTCGATTTCAGCATGACTATAATACGTACTACATAATTAGATAACATCGTAGTAATACCTGCAAAAATTGCTATTATTGCAAGCACGATTGAATCCGATGCACTACTCATTGTTCGTGTCGTTACAAATGGCATAATATCTGCACGCTGATCATGTCTCATCATGAGCATACCTATATAAAATGACCAAAAGCATGAAAGAACGAGAACCATCGTTGTCCTAAATATGGAAAAATTAACATCAACTATGTCTGAGCCTAGTGACATCGTTGATGAACTTACAAGAGACAACAACATACCAACAACTTGCAAAATGATTAAGTACGTAACCATCCCTAAATATGCGTGGAGCTTAAATTTCACTTGAACCTGTAGCATCTCTACAAATGTTTTATTCGTTAAAGACATCGTCAATGCCCCCCGTTCTTGTATTCGTCAAATACAGGCAAAGGTCATTTGCTGATACAGGCATAAATGAAATACCTTCTTGCAGTAATTGCTGTTCGTTGAATGTACAATCCTGTGCTTTTAGAACGGTATATAATTGATTACCAACTTCTTGCTTTTCATGTAATACGTTAAGTCCTGCTGTCCATTTTTTTACTACATTTGCTGGTCCTTGTAAAGCTATTGCATACTCACGCAGTTCATCTAGAGGTTTATGCAAAGCTACTTTCCCTTCATCAAGAAGTAAAATATCTTCAAGTAAATGTTCCATTTCATCAAGGAAGTGACTTGAAATGATTATTGTTCTTGGATATGCCAAATAATCTTTTAATAACGCTCGATAAACGTCCTTACGTACTGCTTCATCCATACCATTGATTGGTTCATCGAACATCGTCACAATACAGCGTGTTGATAAACCGAATATGAAATTGAAGGTGTTTTTCATCCCTTTTGATAAATCAGAATGGTAAGAATGTGGGCTTAAACGAAAGTATTTTAGTAAACGTATTGCTAGCTCTGCATCCCATTTTTCATAGAAATCGGGTGCAAAATTCAGGATGTCTTGTAAATTAAATGAACCGGGAAATTGCATTTGATCATTGATAAGGATGCTATTTGCTGATACGAAGAGGCTATTGAATGGTGTCTTATCCAAGATTGTAACGGTGCCTGAAGTTTGCTTTGTCATGCCTGCCAATATACGCAGCAACGTCGTTTTCCCCGTCCCATTGCAGCCAATTAGTCCGGTGATTTTCTCCCCTTCAATCTGGAACGTAATATTTTGTAGAGCCTTCTTTTTACGGAACTTCTTTTCTACATATTCACATTGAATAACCGACATTATTTTCCCTCCTCCTTACAGCTCGCCTGTTTTATTAAAGTGATTAACTCATCCTCTGATACCATGAGGCGCTTCGCTTCTAACACTATTTCTCGAATCATCGTCGTTAATCGTTCATTACGTCTTTTCTCTAAAATCATCTTCTTCGCTTCTGCTGTTACAAACATGCCAAGCCCCCTCTTCTTATACACTATTTGTTCTTCCAAAAGTAAGGTTAAGCCTTTGCCAGCCGTTGCTGGATTGATATTGAATAGCTCTGCCAATTGATATTGCGAATATACTTTATCATTCGTATTTAAATGACCTGCAATGATTTCATTTTCAAGCCACTCAGCAATTTGCACATAAATCGGCTTTGTACCATCACTATTTAATTGCAATTTGAAGTCCTCCTTTCTTTAACCGGCCATTAGTACATTACTGTTGTAATGTACTATACTGGATTATTTTAGTAATGTAAACAGGTTTTTGCATAAATAGAAAAAGACTCGTCATTTTGACGAGTCTCAGACTGTAGACAAACTCGAAGATGGTGGACGCTTTCCGCGGGCGGGCGCCACCTTCTCCAATCAACTACACATGTAAAGGTGTGAAAAAACTGAAAAGAAAATAGTTTGAGAAACTCGTGCTTTTAAAGGAATCTTCGAGCTGAATTAAGATCGAATTCATCATGAAAAAAACCTTTTCCACCAAACAAGTTTATAATCAAATTTTAAAAAAAAGCCATTCAGGATGTGAGCATTCTGAATGCCTTTTGTCGACATATATAATTTAATATCTAGCTTTTCTTATCAGATTTTCAATCTCCTTGAAACCAAGCTTTTCTGCGTGCTCAAGTGGTGTCACACCGTCTCTATCCGCAAGATTTGGATTAGCCCCGTACTCTAACAAAACGCGTACTGTTTCTTGTTGCTTTTTACCGCCATCTCCTAAAATGATGGCTTCTAATAATGCCGTCCATCCCAGATTATTAATATGATTCACGTCACTATTTGTTTCAGTTAATAAAAATTTTACAACATCAACATACCCATGCTCAGATGCTGGAATTAGAGCAATGCCACCATAGCGATTGGTCAGTTTTGGATCTGCCCCTGCCTTTGTAGTCAGCTTCACTATATCCAAATAGCCTTCTGCTCCAGCATATAAAAAAGGCGAGTTTTGCATATCATCTTGAATATTTACATCGGCTCCTGCTTCAATTAGCACTTTTGCCGATTTCACGTCATTATTATATGTCGCTAACATAAGCGCTGTGCGGCCTTTGCTATCTTGTGTATTAATACTTTGTTCAGATTTTAGCGCTTTTTTTACAGCATTGACATCTTGCTTCTCAACGGCTTCAAATAATGACATCTGCACCCTTGCTTTCTTCATTGTCATATAGCCTGCAAATGCTAAACCTAATGATACAGCTGCAAAGATTGCTTTATTTCGCATTCCCATATGATCTCACCATTCCTCTTTGTGAAACTACATTTTCAAAATTAGTATGCCAAACCGACACGTGAGTGATTAAATTCATTTTGGAATAATTCCCGATAAACGAAGTGAGCGGTGTCACCTACTGTAATTTTCTCACCGTCTAATGGTAACCTATTTTTTTCTGTACGATATACCCCAGTAGCTGGACCATCAGGTAAATAGGTTGGACAAGCAATCATCCAATTTAAATCCGACGCTTCTAATGCACGAAATGCTTTAGCATGTTCTTCTGCCGCAAAAGTAAGCTGTCGTTTAGACTCAGATGATTGGAAGCGTAGTTTTCCGCTTTCAGCACGACTATCTAAAATGCCTGCTGTACCGATTGTGACGATTCTTTTAATATTTAGTTGCTTCATAGCTCTAATAATATTTGGAACACCTTCTGATAATGTTATCGTTTTATCTGTACCAACTGCACTTATGACTGCATCTGCCTGCTCAATGACTTGGACGACATCTTCGTAATTTTTGAGATCACCTTTAATGATTTGGAGGTTTGCATGAGGTTTTAACTTCTCTAATGATCGTACGAGTGCTGTTACTTTATGACCATCTGCTAAGGCACGTTGTAATACATCATGTCCTACACGTCCAGTTGCGCCGAAAATTGCGATTTTCATTTTATAATGCTCCTTTTTTACTCGAGATCGAGTTAGATGTTCTAGCTTCACTACAAAAGGGGATAATATCGATGTAATCTTAATACTCTAAGGGACGTCTGTCCACATAAAAAATTTCATGTCCATTATAGTAGCTTTTTTACCCACATAATCTCATTTTACTCATTCTTTCCCTAATTAATTTTAAATAACTCATCCACATTTCTATCAAATAATCTTAATACCGATTCATACTTAACACTTGCTTGATAATTCTCTCGTTAACTTTTAATTGATTAGTTCGATTTAATCGGTTGTATACTTATTTAGGTAAAAATGATCTCCTTGTATTTGATAAACATTAAAATTCCCTATAATATATTTGACCATTCTTCCATTTCTTTTTCCACTTTTTCCTCTTGTCCAAATATCACATCTGATTTTTTTATTTTTTTCTCGGGTGAGTTAATTTCATAATTCTGAGCTTAGTCATATCAACGTCTTTCAGACAATAAAAAACAGGCACCTCCCCAAATTCGGTATAATGGTAGCGACAAAACAACCTAAACCGATTGGAGCGAA
>NZ_JBNNTI010000039.1:0-13189 GCF_050278625.1 Viridibacillus sp. NPDC096237
CGACGTTGACGTGACATAGTAGCACGCTCCTTTAAGTTGGTAGTCTAAGTGTAATAGCCCTTATTTTTTTTGTCCAACTTAGTGTAGCCGATTCAGTATTAACGGAGCAAGTTAGTTGAAGAAGTAAGATAAAATAATATACATCAAAATTCAAGAGAGCATAAGATTATAAATGATAGGAAAAATGCACATAATTGCTTATCGTAGTGCATTATGAATATTTGATATTTAAGAATTTGTCTTTTCTGCTGCATAATATCCTAATTTATGAAAGTTATAAAGCTGATTAATATGTTCCTTAGGATATGCTTCTAATAATTCAAGAATTTCTTTTGCAAATTCTAAAGAAGCTGTTCCATTTGCCGTCACAATTTTTCCATCAGTAACTGCTTGCTCTAGTACATAGTTTATTTCATTTCGGTAGTTATCTTTTGCGTAAGTTTTTAAATCATTAAGATCATTGCTTGTATGCTTTATTTCATTTAACCATCCGTTGGCTCCCATAAAAACTGTTGCATCACATATTGCCCCTATTGGAATATCCATAGTAAGTGCCTTTTCCATAACTGGAATGATGTTGTTTAGCGGTTTACGCCATGACTTTCCCCCAATCAGTATTAAACCGTAAAAAATTTCAGGTATACTTCTAAAAGTATAATCTGGAAGAACACTTAATCCGCCGATTGACTTTATAATACCCTCGCTTACACTAACTATTTTAGTGGTGTACTTGTCTGTATCATTTAAAAAAGCTGCTACATAAGACATTTCCCAATCAGCGAATTCCTCCAACACTACAATTAAAATCTCTTTTTTCTCAATTTGGTTCATTCTTAATCCCTCCCAAATAAATCACAAAAATTCTATTAATTTGATACTGTCTACAGTATATAATGTAATGATGACACAATTGGTAAAAGGGGAAAAATTTTGAGTAAGGCAATTAGATTAAATGAATTAAGGTTGTATATTAATCGAGTTAAAAAGTTTAAGGTTAAGATTGATTTCAAAATAGATAATCAGAGTAAAGAAAGTCCCCTATTAAAAGAGCTGATTATGGCGGCAATAGGAAATAAGCCGCTTAGGATTTCTTACTTGGGGGTTAAAAGAGACATTCAGCCAATTGGATTGTTTTCTCAATATGGAAGATGGTATTGTCCTTCATATTGTTATCTTAGGAAGGAATTCAGACTTTTTCGTTGCGATCGAATATCAGAGGTCGGATTAAGTACAAGAAAAGACAAGATGAATCTAAATGAAACCAACTTAAATGATATTATTAACCTTTTATCATCAAAAAAAGAGTATGAGCTTATTGTGGAGTTAACGCCAGAAGGAGTAGAAAAATATAAATCTAATGTATGGTCATACTATCAAATATCAATAAACAGTAAAGGTCATGGAGTCATTAAGGGTTCAATAAGTGCAGCAGAAATTGACTTTTTGGCAGATTATTTCATACAAATGGGAAAGCATGCAAAAGTAGTTCAACCCATAGAGTTAAGAGCTGAAATAAAAAAGAAAATTTTAGTATTGAATGTTTTATACCAGTGATTTGGTATAGGAACCAATTATAAAATTCTTCTATACTCCTTTTTGTTGAACTTATTGTACTAATGGGGTAGGTCAGATTAGACGAAGATTAATAGTTCAACTTTTGATAGAAAATTTAATCCAATAGACTGTCTAAGAAAGACAAGTAATTTTATAATTTCATTGCTGAATAATATAGGATATACTTTTATAGTCCTATGATTTGCAGATAAAGTAGGAACTTAAAATTAATTGAAAGTTTTATTGGAGGATTATTATGAATTACAAAATCAGTAACAAACAAGTATTTGAACAGGCACAGCTACGTCCGGTTTCAGACGTTCAATTCACTGAAGAAGAATTACAAACCGGTATGAAGCTAGCTGTCTCTAAGGCGGATGAGACCCTTGCTTTGTACTTAGTGGATGTAAACGGGCAGAAAAAATTCGATGTCCGTTGGGATGATTCGTCCGAGCTTTTCAACGGCTGGTATTCTGCTTGGGATAATTTCTCTTGGTGCCTAAATGTAGTTAATAATTAAAG
Source organism: Viridibacillus sp. NPDC096237 (assembly GCF_050278625.1). Lineage (NCBI taxonomy): Bacteria > Bacillati > Bacillota > Bacilli > Caryophanales > Caryophanaceae > Viridibacillus > Viridibacillus sp. NPDC096237. The sequence continues at coordinate 2,077 of NZ_JBNNTI010000039.1, forward strand.
ATGATCAATTAAATAATATCAACTAGAAACGAACATTCATTTTGTTTTCAGTTGATATTATTTGTTACCGACAAATGCTTTGGTTTCCGTGATACAAACGTCTTAATGATTGTAATACAGAGTGTCTTGAACAACAACCTAATTCAACTAATGGTGCAGGTTAGTTCAATATAATATACGATTTTTGCAACAATTATTAGTAGAATTTAAATAATCGACAGGTTGTTTTAGCGGCAGTTTTTCTACTCTTTTATGGGATTAAGAGATGGCGTTTTTAATAGACACTGGATTTCCTGGACAAAGTGAGGATATTCGAGTGGCAATGGAAAAGGTAGGAGTTTCGTTCGATAAACTGAAGGTCATAATTTTGACGCATCAGGATATTGATTGTATAGGTAGTTTTCCTGAGATATTACTGGAGTGTGGAAGTAATGTTAAAGTATATGCTCACGATCTCGATAAGCCATATATTCAAGGGGATTTATTAGGGTAAGTTACATTAAACATAATGTGTAATAGAAGAGAAGTTGCTTCTTAAAGTACCGGGGGGCGTTAATCCAAACATTTAGGCCGTCCTAAAGTGAACCTTTCAACCTTAAGCAAACAACAAATAAATATAATAGAAGAAACTCATTCAAAATGGAAGAGTGGCGAAATTATTGCTGTTATGTTTATGGAAATGTTAGAGCTAAAGAAAAAAACGTTTTATAAAATAATGAAGGAATATGAAGAGACAAAGTAGCAACTTTCCTACATAGAATAATACTTTATGCCAGTTGTAGGGACGCTGGCACTATCCCCCTACAATAAAATTGAATAACCATCGAATATTAATACATTTTTGATAAGATAGAACAACCATCAAAATAATATCTTGTATACATTGTATTTTCTATAATTATTATATAAAATTGGGTCTGCACCAAAAGAATATTAATAAACATAGGATTTGTAAACCTTACTCATCATAAGGATTATCGTTTTAGAAAAGGAGTGTATGATGAAAAAGTTTTTAAGAGTAATTCTAATCTTATTGGTGATATTTATAGGAATTATGTTGGGAAGCATAATTTTAAATAAAAAATATCATACAGAGTTTGAGTCTTTAAATGAAACGGATCAAAACATGTTAAAAGAATTATCTACTATCTATAAGAGCTTCGAAGAATCGAGTGATAAACTTTGGAATGAAGATTATCATTTCGAAAAAAAGCCATTAGTTCTGATACGTAGTAATAAAGATGGGGGATTCTTTAGGCAAGAAGCTTATGCAGTTAATGTAAAGGGATTAGAAAATAGTATTTTTGCAAAAGAAATAAAAGTCCCAAATTCTTTGCATTTACCTAAGGTCTATCGCTTAACTCGTTTTGATTTTAGAACTATTTCTACCTGGATGCCTTGGAATTTTGGGACAATGACTATTAACGATATGGATGTGTTTTATTTAAAATATTATCCTAAAATGTTTAGTAATCCAGATTTATATTTTGATTTTTCGTCTTTCTTATTACATGAGGCTTTTCATGCTTATAAACAAAAAGATTGGACATATGATGCAAATGGTGGAGAGTTTATTCACGAATATCCGATAAATAAAGAAAATTATGCGTTAATGGGATTAGAATTTAAGCTATTAGATAAAGCAATGATTGATACGAACCCAGAAAGTATCAAACAGGCATTATATGATTGGACAATTGTACGTAATTATCGCTATAAAAAATGGCCTCAATTAATTGGAGAAACAAAAACTGAAGCAATAGAAGGTTCAGCACGATACTTAGAGTATCGTTATAGTAAGTTAACTGGTGGAAATCTTATGGTACTTGCAAAGAAACAGAAGCCATATCATGTTACTTTTATGGAGGCATTCAACTTCATTGCTAATGGACAGGCAGAATCTCCAAGGTTTTTAGAGCGGAATATGAGATATGAGACTGGTTCAGCTCTTGAATTAAGCATGGATAAAGCAAATATTCCATGGAAAGAAGCTATTGAAGATAGTGCAACTAAACAAGGAGAGACACCATATGAAGTATTAAATACGTACTTTAATATAAATGATACGTCCACAATTGAAAATAAAATAAAAGAAATTAAAGAGAATAATGACTATGAAACACTTTTAGAGCAAGGTGAAAAATTGGTGAAAATAAGTAACGAGTAAAGAAAATATAATTTGAAAAAGAATCTCCTTTAAAGAGCTTATTGAAGGGGATTCTTTTTTTATTTTATAGGTTCTATACACTACCAAAAAACTTGTTTTGATAAATAATTTTGAACCTAACGTACAGGTAACTAATTAATTTGCCTCCAAATTGTGTCATAACGTACAATTTTCTTTTTTGATATGGTGAGGCCTATATTATCCTTAATACCTTCACAATAACCAAAAAGTCAATTTTCTATACGGTAAGGAAATTGACTTTGTCATGTAGTGAGTCGTTGGCTGATCAGACTGCACTTTTTTCATATTCAACTAAAGGCGCAGGTTAGTTGAATAGTAAATGCTATAATTTGGATATAACCAAAAGAAAGAGTATTTTGACAGTCGATTAGTTAAACAAAGGGCAGTTTTTGATAAAGGCTGTTTTCTCAAAGTTGCTATTCAACTAACGAAGCGGTTATGTTTTAAAAAGGTACCTTTTGAAGGTGACAGATTATTAGTGGAAGTTAAAAAATGAAAAAAAGGTGGATTATGTATTTAAATATAATGAAATTTAACATTTATAGAGCAACAGTACAGATTTACGATAATTAGTAGGTGAAATTACTTTCATCATTCGGTTTCTTATCAGCTAATGACCCTGAATACAGAATTGACGAAAAATGGATAGACCATACAAACAATGATTTTTAACATTTGAAAGAGTGGGAGAAATAGCTTATAAGTTAGCTTTATAGTCTAAACAAAAGTGGTGGATAATCCCATTACTTTTTTCATGTCCATAGCCATGCAGTGAAAATAAATGACATATTCATTAGTTATATAAACTTCAAGGTTATTATGAACTTGAATTTTCAGATTATTAACATCCCTAATATGATATAATTTTAACGGGGAATTTTCTCCAGTAAAAAGCTAGAGGAGAGTTGTAGATGAAGAAGATCATCAGTTATTTGGTAGTTGTTTTATTTTTATTTTCTTTGGTACCCCCAGTTGCTGATGCAGCAAGTAAGGTTACGATTACTGCAAAGCTTAGTAAAAGTACTCTTAAGTACAACAGTTCTTCTAAAGTTTCCTATAGTGTAAAGAAAAACGGGAAAATCATAAAGAATCCAAAAGTATCTTTTAGTTCGTCGAACAAGAAGATTGTGACTGTTACTAATAAAGGCATTGTGAAGTCTAAAAATGTAGGTAAAGCATATGTTTATGTAAAAGCATATGGCAAAAAAGTTAAATTGCCTATCACTGTTTCTAGAAAGGTTGGCATGTTAAAGAGTCGTATATAGGAAGAAAAGTAGATACATCCTTTGACGTAGGTTCAACTCTATTTAATTTAAAAAATGGGGATGTAGTAAAAGAGTTTGGTAAAAATAGAAACACGAAAAATTCTATTTTCTTCTGGGAAAACGGATTAGTTCATTATGATGGTAGTGTTTTTGATTATAAAGATTATAAATTTAATTCTTATGCTAAATATAAAATGTTTGATTTTAAAACTTATTCCCTTTTTGATGTGAAAAATGGGATAGCTTATGCTAGCTATAACAAAATTAATGGGAAAGTTGTGGATTCAGAATTAAATGTGGTAAATATAGCTGATGAAACAGAAAGAATTACAACTGCACTTTCAGAAGATGGTTCGATTCTAGCTACAGCATATAATGATAACAATCGTGTTGTTTTAAACGATACAAAGACCGGGGATGTAATAAAGGAATTTACTTTCGATGAAATGGTAACACATATCACTTTTACAAAAAAGAATAATAAATTGTTATTAGTCATTGGAGAAGAAAATCAAAGCGTTTACGCTTTTGATACAAATTCAGGAAAGATTCTTAAAAAATTCGGAGGACCTTATACCATTTTTGGTGATGTTAAAATCAGTCCCGATGGAACTAGAATCGCTACTTTAGAAGGTAGAGGTATTAAAATATATGATGGTTCCTATAAATTTTTATATGAAATAAAACTAATTGACAGACATAATATCAATTTCTCTAAAGACAGCAAATATTTAATCGTTGCTGGTGGAGGGATTTACAAGTATTACGTTAAATAGTGATTACTATCAATCTGATTCCATATGGGAAAGACCAGATAACCTTTTTTTGTTTTTAATCAGATTAACTAGCTACCCCTAACTTGTCGAAAGCATTTGGCCAAATAAAGCTAGTTCAACTCAGTTAATTAAGTATGAGAAACGTTGATTTTTCATGGGTTTTATCGATTCTAAAATCAACTGAATAAAATAATTATGTGAGCATTTTGGTGAGCAAGTTTTCCCTGGGGTGAGATAATACCTGCTTTGGTTAATAAGTTCGCAATATTTTGTTGGATATGTCCCCATGAAGCAAGATGAAAAATAAATAAAACAATTCTTGCTGAAAGGATGAAGAATTTGCCTCCTTTAATGTTATTTGGATTTTCATCTGTATCAGCTAGATATGGAAAGTGTAGATTGTATCAAATGGTATTTTAGAACTGGGACGTTGTTATTAAAATATCCATTATTGAAAATGATTAAAGCCCCTTGCACATTCTCTTTTATAATTTTTTCATACAAGTATAACTTTCCTGATTATATCAATCGACTTTTTGATAAGGTACTTCAACACCTTCATCGATAAATAAATGATTCGCAACATCTACATAACTCATCGTATTGCGTACCCAATAATACGACTCATCAATTTTAAAAAGAGGCACAGACAACTGTTGCTCAAATGAAATTATAAATTGTACATCTTTTTCAATCGTAAATCTTGTGCCAAGTCCATCTGCTAATTCATATCGACCCGTAATATCATCTTTATTAGTAAGCGGTAAAGTTACTACATATTTTGGTGCTCCTACAGCATACTGTATTCCCATTAAGTTATCCATAATTTCTTGTTCATATTGCGGAAACACTTCTTGATTCGTTGCTAACACAATCACTTCCTCTGTGGATATATTAATAAAGGCTTGTGCTGAGCAACCAAGCCATCCACCTGTATGACCAACCCACTCACCTTGAATGATAAAACCAAAACTATAATTCTCAGCGACTTCTGTTGGTGTTAACATAAATTCCACAATCTCTTTGCTAATGTACCGACCTTGCCAAAATGCTTTTAAAAACTTCGCTACCTCTTCCATTGTTGCATAAATACCACCGTCACCATATACATCATTGTATTTTTCAATTTCGTGTAAAAAAGGGTCATCAAGCACCTTTTTATATTGCTGCTCCTCATAATCATACGTTTGACCTTGCGCTTCGAATTGCTTTGTAGGTTGTGTGGTCATATAGGTAAGATTTAATGGTTCTGCAATATATTGTTGTAAATACGTTTCATACGATAAACCGCTCACTTCCTCAATTATTTTTCCAAGCAAAACATAATTTGTATTACTGTAAGACCAATGCTCATTCGGCGCATATTGTGGTAGCGCCACTTCGATAAATGTTTCAAAACTTATTGTTAAATCTTCTGTGATATACTCTGGAATACCAGATGTGTGTCTAAGTAATTGTGCAACTGTTACTTCAGTAAAATGCGGTACGTTAAACCACCTTGTAATTTTATCTTCTAACTGTAGCTGTCCTTTTTCGATTAGCTGGAACGTCATTACCGCTGTAAACATTTTACTTAATGATGCCAGATTAAATTGTGTATTTTTGTTAATAAGGTGCTTCTTTTCGAGTTCTTGATAACCATGATAATACTGCTTGATTTGTCCATTTTTTTCACAATACACTGCACCGTTAAATTCGATATTTTTAAGTAAATCTTTCACTCATTAACCCCCTAAATAAATTAGATATCTAACATATTAGGTATGAAGAAATTTTTATAATTCCTTCATCGCAATCTCCCTTAATTTTTCAACAATGCGTTCCAATTCATCTACCTCATTTGATGAAAGTTTGCTGTAAATTTTATCTGCGATTTTCTGTTCTACATAATCTTGCTTCGAAAAATACTCCAATCCATTTTCATCTAACGTTATAAATACTTCACGTCGATTTTGTAGATTAATTTCTCGTTTGATATATTGATTCTTTTCTAATTTCGCAATTAATTGGCTAACTGCACTAGAGCTAATATTCATTTCAATAGCAATTTCACCGACCGTAATACGTTTTGCTAAGTACACAATATCTAATACAACCGCTTGTTGTGTTGAAATGTTGCTATATAAATATTGCTTATAATGTTTATATATCAAACGGTTTATTGTATATTCAGCTTCATTAATACGCTTAATTTGTTCATAAAAAGACAAAAAATCACCCACTAATACGTTAGATATCTAACATGTTATCAAGTATTCTGTCAAACGTCAATCTTCCATTTCACGTACCTGTTTTGAGCTGTTGATTTTAAATTAAACACTATTGATTTTACCTTCAGTCAAAATTCTGGTTCATTTTTTATAAACATTTAACCTTTATTTTAATCAAACACTTATAAAAAAGTGTCATACCGTTATGATGTTGTGAAGGGTCAAAACGTTTGGCCCGCGCTCATGCTAAAATCCAAAGTTTAGTACAGTAAGTGTTCTGAAAAGAAAAAAGCCTATATACATTGATTTATAAACATTTATAGGCTTAATGAAAAAATGATGCCGACCTTATCTTGAAACAGCGACCGCCACCCTATCAAGATAATCACGTTTTGAGTAAATACTTTCCACTTAAATTTCAATAATAACAGGCAAAATCATCGGCTTTCTTTTTGTCTGAGCATTTAAATACTGACCTACTGATTTTTTTATCTTTTTCTTCATTTTATTAATACTGCCATCCAAAGAATCATTTACGGTTGTTTTAACAATATCGTTCACATTTCTTAGTAGCTCCTCGGAATCTTTTGCGTAGACAAACCCCCGGGAAATGGTGTTAGGTTCTGATACGAGTGTGCCTTCTGTTTTAATAATAGTTACAACAATTACGAGCATGCCGTCTTCAGATAGTTGTCTTCGATCTCGTAAAACAATATCCTCGACTTCACCGATACCGATTCCATCAACGTAAGTATCACCAGACGAAACTTTTCGAGTCTGACGAGCTAGTGAATTTTCAATATCCACGACATCCCCATTTTTAATGATGAAGGTGTTCTTCTCCTCAACTCCAACGGACTCAGCTAACAAACGGTGTAGGTATAACATTCTATACTCACCGTGAATGGGGATAAAATATTTTGGTTTCATTAAGGTTAACATAAGCTTTAAATCCTCTTGATAGCCGTGTCCAGAAACATGCATCCCCGTTTTACTTGCAGATCCATAAATAACTTTAGCTCCCAATTGAAATAAGTTATCTACTATCCGCGATACATCTTTTTCATTCCCAGGAATAGGGGATGCAGCAAAAATAACAGTGTCATCAGGTAACACTTTTACTTCTCGATGATTCGAAGTAGATAAACGAGAAAGGGCGGCTAGTGCTTCTCCTTGACTGCCTGTACATAAAATTACAACATCTTCAGGAGGTAAATACTTTACGTCGCGTGCCTCAATTAGCAAGCCATCTGGTATATCTAAATACCCCCGTTCTAAAGCCACAGATACGACATTCACCATGCTACGACCAAGCAGCGCAAGCTTTCGATTTGCTTTTAAGGTTGCATGAACTATTTGCTGAATACGATTTACATTTGAAGCAAAGGTGGAAATAATAATTTTGCGCTTAGCTTTCATAAAGGCTGCTTCAATATGTTCGCCTACCAATTGCTCAGACGGGGTAGAGCCAGGACGCTCTGCATTAGTACTCTCAGATATGAGGAGCAATACTCCTTGTGTACCAATTTCGCTCATTTTATGAATATCAGAATATTGATCGTTCATTGGCGTTAAATCGAATTTAAAGTCCCCTGTATGAACGACTTTTCCTTCTGGTGTGTCAAAAACAATGCCTAGGCAGTCGGGAATACTATGGCTTGTTCTAAAAAAGCTTACTGCAATTTCACCAAAGTCTAACTTTGAATCTGAGTTGATTTCTACTAATTCTGTAGTCCTAAAAAGTTTATGTTCTTTTAATTTCAGTGCAATTAAACCAAGTGTAAAACGGCTAGCGTAAATAGGAACATTTAGTTTTTGTAAGAAATAAGGAATTCCCCCGATATGGTCTTCATGCCCATGTGTCACCACTAAAGCCCTGATTTTTTCCTTGTTTTCCTGCAAATAACCGATGTCAGGGATAATTAGATCAATACCCAATAAGCTTTCATCAGGAAATTTAGCACCACAGTCTACGATCACAATATCATTTGCGTATTGAATTACATACATGTTTTTACCTATTTCATTAATGCCACCCAAGGCAAAAATAGATAATGTTTTTTCATTTAAAGTCAATATAAATTCCTCCTACTCAACTACTTCTAATTCTATTGCTGTACAATATAGGCTGCTTTAGTTACAAGTTTAGACTTCATTCATTAGTATTGCTTTTGAGTCTTTGTTCTATACGAAATCACTTATTGTAGAAGGCTTTAATAGAAAATATATGCTTTTACCCTTGGACTACTAGCAATACCCAATAAGCTAATCCTAGTGACATAAAATCTTAATGGTTCTTACTCAAATAGAAGTAGAGGTATTTGGGGATATTTGTCGAACAATTATCTACAAAGGACAGTTGCCACCTGGGAAGTATCGAAAGTTAATGCAAGTAGTACGAATGATGAAGGAGGAGAAAACGATGAATACCAGCGAACAAATTAAAGGGTGGAGTTTAAGTGGCTCTAATCCAGAGTTGTATGACTTTGTAGTAGACGGGGATGTATTTCACTCAGGGACTAAATCAGGGTTACTTTTTGCAAAAGGTGAAGCAAACACACAGCAGTTTGCAACAATCATGCAAGGCTTCCAAGCACATGATTACATAGGAAAGATTAAAACTTTCGTGCTTTTTAAAAACAGAAAACGTTACAAAATGCGGTGCATGGCTTCGAATTGATAACACTTCTGGCGATACCATTCAATTTGATAATATGGATAATCGCTCGATTCAAGGAACAACTGGTTGGAATCACTATTCAATTATTTTAGATGTTCCAGAAGAAAGTGCCTCCATTCACTTTGGCGTTTTACTTATTGGTACTGGGAAAGTATGGGCAGATGGCTTTCGTTTTGAAGAAGTGAACGAAAAAGTAGCTACGACAAATATGCTTTCACAAGAGCATTTTCCAAAACAACCAAGTAATTTGGATTTTAGTGAGTAATATATGATACGATATGGATAATAATTGAAGTAAATAATAAATCGAGAAGGTACAAGGAGGGCTAAATTTTATGAGAAGAGAAGTTATTAATTTTGCATAGTAAAGGCTATTGCAAAATATTATAAACAACATAATAGCCTTTGCTATTCCTAAAAGAACTATTAAAATTTAGGAGTGCAAATATGAGCTATAAAAGAGCAAATAATCTTCTGCCAACAGAGTTGGTAGAGTTGATACAGAAATATGTTGATGGTGAATATATTTACATCCCAAGAAAAGAAGAAAATAAAAAGACTTGGGGAACAGATACTGCTACAAGGAGAGAATTGGATTTAAGGAATTCTAATATCTACAACGATTTCTTATCGGGAATAGATACAACTACTTTAGCGGGAAAATATTATTTATCATCAAAAAGTATCCAAAGAATCATACTAAAAGAAAAGAAGGTAAATAATAAGTCAATGTGGTTATAAACTACATTGGCTTATTTTCTTTTATGAAAAAAGAATGAGGTTTTTTCCAGGTATGTAATTAATATATAATTTATTTAGATAAGTGTCAGGAGGGAAATTGAATGAAAAACGTAATAATAAACGGCAAAAACTATAAATTAATATCACGCTACCAGTATGATAATGAGCTAAGGTAAAGTTTTAATTTACTTACACAACAAACTTATAATTTCGATTTTGAAAAGTGGTATAAGAGTGGATGTTGGAAAGAGAATTGTATTTTGTATTCACTGTTAGATAACGATAAAATGGTTTGGTTTCTCACAATAAAGTCAGTACAATTGATTTTATCGTCTTTGGGAAGAAAAAACGATTTGTTCAGTTGGGTACGGTTATGACAGATGAACATTACCGCAACCAAGGTCTAAGCCGAGTACTCATGGAAACTGTTTTAGATGAATGGAAAGATAAATGTGATATGTTCTATCTTTTCGCCAACGACAGCGTTCTTGATTTTTACCCTAAGTTTGGGTTTGTGCCTGTAGATGAATATGAAGCAACAACAAAAGTATCGAAAATAGAAAATCCCTATTCTGTCCGAAAAATGGACATCGATAATGTTAACGATTTTATCTGCTTTATGAAACAGCAAAGAATACTGAAGCACAATTTGCACTTTCAATGGTGGAAAACGCTGGGCTAGTCATGTTCTATTGAAACTACTTTGAATTGTTCAGTTTTAAGGATAACCTATTCTATATACGAGACTTAAATGCAATTGCTATAGCAGATCATGAAGAAAACACGTTGATCTTATATGATATTTTGGCAACCGAAAAAATAAAAATTGAAAATGTACTAAATGCTTTAGCAACAGAACAGACGAAGAATGCCATTCTAAAATTTATGCCCATTAACAGTGAAAATTATGAAATAACTATTTTTAAAGAAGCGAATTCGACACTTATGGTAATGGGGGATAAAGAAGAACATTTAAAAATAACAAGCTGACGTTCCAGATGTTATCTCATACCTGAAATAACTAAGGTTTTTGAATAATAGGAGAGCCTGTTTTGATCTACTCAGCGCTTGATTTAACTCATTCAGAAGATGATTTAACCTACTCGGAGAAGTATTTAACCTATTTGGAGGATGTAGAAAAATGATTTGATCTATTCAGCGTTTGATTTAACTCATTCAGAAGATGATTTAACCTACTTGAAGAAACATTTAACCTATTGGAGCATATAGAAAAATGATTTGATCTATTCAGC